>JAEWFK010000054.1 GCA_023388835.1 Pseudomonadota bacterium
CGGGCCGGTTCCAACCCAGAACGCCGATGCGGCCACGATCAATGAATGGTCGCAATATCACGTGATTCGCCGCAATGGCGCCGTGGTTTCATTCGAGCCTTCGAAGATCGCGATTGCCATGACCAAGGCTTTTCTGGCGGTCCATGGCGGCCAGGGCGCCGCCTCGGCGCGCGTGCGCGAACTGGTCGAGACATTGACCCAGCAGGTAGTGGGTAGCCTCCAGCGCAATCGCGTCGGCGGGGGCACCTTCCACATCGAAGAGATCCAGGACCAGGTCGAACTCGCGCTGATGCGTTCGGGCGAACACGATGTTGCGCGGGCCTATGTGCTTTACCGCGAAAAGCGCTCCCAGGAACGAGCGGCGGCCCGCCATGCAGACACCGCTCCCGCCGCCGCCCCTGCGCTGAACGTCTCTGAAGACGGTGTGCTGCGGCCGCTTGATCGCGAGAAGCTGCGCAATACCATTACCGAAGCCGCTGTCGGCCACGAAGCCTCGATAGATGTCGACGCCGTACTGGAAGAGACCATCAAGAACCTCTACGACGGCGTACCGGTCGAAGAAGTCTTCAAATCCGCCATTCTTGCAGCCCGCGCGCGCGTGGAAATCGACCCGTCCTACAGTCAGGTCACGGCCGGACTGCTGCTGCATACCATCCGCAAGGAAGTGCTCGGCGAGGAAGTGGCCCAGTCGGCCATGAAAGAACGCTATGCGGAAAGCTTTCCACAATACATCCGTAGGGGTGTCAGCGCCGGCCTGCTCAACGAAGCCCTTGCGCAATTCGACCTGGAAAAACTCGGCCAAGCCCTCAAGGCCGAGCGCGACACGCAATTCAACTATCTGGGCCTGCAGACGCTTTACGACCGCTATTTCCTGCATGTGAAGGGCCGCCGCATCGAGCTGCCGCAGACCTTCTTCATGCGCGTCGCCATGGGGCTGTCACTCAATGAAATCAACCGCGAAGCACGGGCTATCGAATTCTACGAAGTCCTTTCTTCCTTCGACTTCATGAGCTCGACCCCGACGCTGTTCAATTCCGGCACACTGCATTCGCAGCTGTCATCGTGCTACCTCACCACGGTGCAAGACGACCTGGCAAGCATCTACGACGCCATCAAGGAGAACGCCCTGTTGGCAAAGTATGCCGGCGGCCTCGGCAACGACTGGACGCCGGTACGGGCGCTGCGCAGCCATATCCGCGGCACAAACGGTGAAAGTCAGGGCGTGGTCCCCTTCCTGAAGGTGGTGAACGACACGGCGGTGGCCGTGAACCAGGGCGGCAAGCGCAAGGGCGCCGTCTGCGCTTATCTTGAGAGCTGGCACCTCGACATCGAAGAGTTCCTCGAACTGCGCAAGAACACCGGCGACGAGCGCCGCCGCACACACGACATGAACACCGCCAACTGGGTGCCCGACCTCTTCATGAAGCGAGTGATGGAAGAAGGCGAATGGACGCTGTTCTCGCCGTCCGACGTACCCGACCTCCACGAGAAGTATGGTCGTGATTTCGAAGCGGCCTATCTGCGATACGAAGAGAAGACGCGCAACGGCGAGATCGCTCTCTTCAAGCGTATCCCTGCCACATCGCTCTGGCGCAAGATGCTGTCGATGCTCTTCGAGACCGGCCATCCATGGATCACCTTCAAGGACGCCTGCAATGTACGCTCGCCGCAGCAGCACGTGGGCGTAGTGCATAGTTCGAACCTTTGCACGGAGATCACGCTCAATACCAGCGACACCGAGATCGCCGTATGTAATCTGGGCTCGGTGAACCTTGCGGCCCATCTGAAGGCGGATGGCAACGGTGGCCAGATACTGGATCACGACAAGCTTCAGCGCACCATCGACATTGCCATGCGCATGCTGGACAACGTCATCGACATCAACTATTACGCCGTACCCAAGGCGCGCAACGCCAACATGCGTCACCGCCCGGTGGGCCTTGGCGTCATGGGTTTCCAGGATTGCCTGCACCTGATGCGCATTCCTTTTGCATCCGATGCCGCCGTGGAGTTCTCGGATCGCTCCATGGAGGCCGTGTGCTATTACGCCTACCACGCTTCCAGCAAGCTTGCCGCCGAACGTGGAGCGTATTCCAGCTTCAAGGGTTCGTTGTGGGATCGCGGGATACTGCCCCACGACACGCTGGAAATGCTCAAGGAAGAGCGCGGCGGCTATGTCGACGTCGACGACAGTCGGACCCTGGACTGGGATGCTCTGCGCGCCCATATCCGCGAACATGGCATGCGCAACTCGAACTGCGTAGCCATCGCACCGACTGCCACCATCTCCAACATCATTGGCGTATCGCCATGCATCGAGCCGCACTATCGCAACCTGTACGTGAAGTCGAACCTGTCGGGCGAATTCACGGTGGTGAACGAATACCTGGTGCGGGATCTCAAGGCGCTCAATCTTTGGGACGCCGTCATGGTGGCCGACCTGAAGTATTTCGACGGAAGCTTGGCGCGTATCGACCGGATTCCGAACGGGCTGCGCGAACTTTACGCCACCGCCTTCGAAATCGACCCGCAGTGGGTGATTGAATGCGCCGCGCGCCGCTCCAAGTGGATCGACCAGGCGCAGTCGCTCAACATTTTCATGACCGGCGTATCGGGCCGCAAGCTCGACGAGACCTATAAGCTGGCCTGGCAGCGCGGCTTGAAGACGACCTACTACCTGCGCGCCATGGGTGCCACCAACGCAGAAAAATCCACCGGCCGGGGCGGCGAACTCAACGCAGTGTCCGCCGGTATGTCGGGCGGTCAAGCGGCCGGCGCTACAGCGGCGCCCATCACGCTGCCCGTGGCGGAAACCGTGGGCGAAGTCTGCACGATGCGCCCCGGCGACGACGGCTTCGAATCCTGCGAAGCCTGCCAATGATCACGGGCGCCACGCCCACAAGTAAGGAATAGACAATGTTGGACTGGAACAATACCTCCACCCCTGCTACGCCCGCCGCGGCCGCCGGTAGCCACAGCGTGGCTGCAGAAAACACAGGCCGGGTCCGCGCGGCCGACAAACGTATCATCAATGGCGCCACAGACGTCAACCAGTTGGTGCCCTTCAAGTACAAATGGGCATGGGAAAAATACCTGGCCACCTGCGCCAACCACTGGATGCCGCAGGAAATCAACATGTCGCGCGACATCGCCCAATGGAAGAACCCGGACGCACTGACCGAGGACGAACGCCGCATCGTCAAGCGCAACCTGGGCTTCTTCACCACGGCCGATTCGCTTGCCGCCAACAACATCGTGCTGGGCACGTATCGCCACATCACAGCGCCCGAATGCCGCCAATTCCTGCTGCGTCAGGCCTTCGAAGAGGCGATACACACCCATGCCTATCAGTACATCGTTGAAAGCATCGGCCTGGATGAGTCCGAGATCTTCAATGCGTATCATGAGGTCCCGTCCATCCGCGCGAAGGACGAATTCCTGATTCCGTTCATCGATGCCATCTCCGATCCAAACTTCCGTACCGGTACCCCGGAAGCCGACCAGACGCTGCTGAAGTCGCTCATCGTATTCGCCTGCCTGATGGAAGGCCTGTTCTTCTATGTAGGCTTCACGCAGATTCTGGCGCTCGGCCGTCAGAACAAAATGACAGGTGCCGCGGAACAATACATGTACATCCTTCGCGATGAATCCATGCATTGCAACTTCGGCATCGACCTCATCAACACCATCAAGCTCGAGAACCCCCATCTATGGACACCGGCGTTCCGGGAAGAGATCGCGGAGCTGTTCAGAAAGGCAGTCGACCTCGAATACGCCTATGCCGAAGACACCATGCCGCGCGGCGTGCTGGGGCTGAACGCGGCCATGTTCAAGTCCTATCTGCGCTTCATCGCCAATCGCCGATGCCAGCAGATCGGCATCGATACACTGTTTCCACATGAAGAGAATCCCTTCCCATGGATGGCCGAAATGATCGATCTGAAGAAGGAACGCAACTTTTTTGAGACACGTGTGATCGAATATCAGACCGGAGGGGCGCTTAGCTGGGAATAAGGCTTGGTAGCGTTATAGCCTTCAGTTAGACTCTAGAAGACTCTACTCTCCCAAGGAGCACTACCATGGCTAAAGCCAAAGTGGCCGCCAAAGTAGCAAAAAAGACCAAGAGCACCAAGACTGCAACCACTCCGGATGCAGCAGTGAAGAGTCCGGCGGTCGAGCCGGCAACGAAGACCGCTGAATCGGCCGACGCCAAGGCCGGCAAGCCAGTGGCAAAGACCGCAAAGAGTAGCGCCAGGAAGGCCGCCAGGTCCGCGGCAAAGTCCGCCACGCAGGCGGCCGAGAAATCGGCTGCCGGCAAGACCACCTCCAAGTCTGTAAAGACGACTGGAAAGTCTGTAAAGACGGCTGAAAAGTCCGCAAAGACCCCAGCAAAGAAGGCCGCCAAGGCAGCCGGACAATCAGCCGCGAAAGCACCGGCCGAAACCGCTGCAAAGACGCCGGCCAAGTCCGCTACAAAGACACCGGCAAAGGCTCCGGCGAAAGCCGCTGCAAAGAAGACGGCAGCCAAGGCTGCAGCAAAGGCCCCGGCTCAATCCGCAGCAAAGACCCCTGCCAAGGCAGCGGCAAAGTCTGCTACCGAGTCATCAGCAAGGTCGGCCACCAAGGCAGCGGCAAAGTCCGCCGCCAAGGCAACCGGCGCGTCAGCAGCGAAAAAAGCTCCGGTGAAGGCCGCGCCATCAACGACCGCGGCGGCCGACACAACATCCGCCTCCAAGGCGCCCGCCAAGTCCGCCGTGAAGAAGACGGCGGCCAAAGCGGCAGCAACAAAAGCCCCTGCCAAATCGGCTCCTGCAAAGGCCGCGAAGGCAGCGGCGAAGTCATCCCAGAAGGAAAAACCGGTGACTGAGAAACCCACCGCCACTGAATCCGCCAAAAAGACTGGCGACGAAAACAAACCTGCCAAGAAAGCCACCACCAAGGCGGGCGCCAAGGCAGCCAAGAAAACGGCTGAAGCGTCTTCCGCAAAGAAGACGCGCAACCCCGCGGCATCCTGGCCCTTCCCCACCGGCAACCGGCCTTAGGTCCCGGCGGGCCGCTACAGCGCCTCCGCCGGCCGCCTTGACACGGCACCGTGCCGCGACGGGGGCTGGCATCATTCCCAGGCCCGCGTCATGTGGTCCTTTTTCCTGTGATCCTCCAGGCGGTGCGCCCGCTCGCCTGCCCCGTTTGTGGGCCGACGCTCTCATGCGACAATGGCCCATCCCGTGTTTCAAAGTAGACGACGACCATGTTCAGCGATGTCCTGTATTTCCTGCTTAACATTCTGTTTTCGCTGTTCGGCATCGCACTCATCCTCAGGGCCTGGATGTACGCCATCAGGCTGCATCCCTTCAATCCCTATTCGCAAGCCGTCCTGCGCGGCACCAACTGGTTGGTTGGACCCTTGCGCAATGTGATCAAGCCTTCCAACCGCCTGGATTGGCCAAGCCTGGTTGCCTGCTGGCTTACGGCCATCGTCTATCTGCTGCTGACCTGGGTGGTCTTGACGGGCCAGCTTCCGCCCGTGGAAGGTCTGACCCGCTCGCTGCTCGCGGCAGTCATCACCATGGCGAAGTGGGCATTCAATATCGTGCTTTGGATCACGCTGATTCAGGCGGTTCTTTCGTGGGTCAACCCCATGGCGCCTGTCATGCCGCTGCTGCAGACTCTGAGCGCTCCGCTGTTGGATCCCATTCGCCGTTTCATGCCGAACCTTGGCGGCCTTGATCTATCGCCGCTCGTGTTGCTCTTGCTGGCGCAGGTGGCCATCATGGTGCTCCAGCGGCTGGCGTTCTCGATCTTCGGCGTGTAATGGGCCACCCGGGGCCACCGCCCCGGGCGCACGCCATGATCGTCCGGCCGAAGTTACATCGGCACGACGCGCGTCGGGCCGTTACCGCTGATCACACGCACCCGCTGACCTGCAGAGATGGCGACATCGGCTTCCTGGGCGATCACGCGGGTTTCGCCGTTGTCGAGCCGCACGGTAATTTCGAGGCCACCCGACTTGCCGGTCTGATGTTCGACGGCATCACCGGCCATGGCCCCAAGCAGGCCCCCGCCGATGGCCGCCAGGATTTGCCCCCGGCCGCCGCCAATGGAGCTGCCGGCCACGCCGCCCAGGGCGCCCCCGGCAAGCGCACCGGCGCCGCTGCTGCGTTCGTTCTGGATCACGACGTTGCGCACCGCTTCGACGGTACCGAGACGCACGATCTGTTCGCGTTGTGCCTGCCCGTAGGTATAGACCGAGCTTGACGCGCTCTGGTGTGCGCAGCCCGCAAGTACGGCAAGCGAGCCCGCGACCGCGAAGGCCGCCAGCCAGCGCCGGTGGGTCGGACGGGCTTGAGTAGGTATATGAGTATTCATTAACTGCTCCAGTATGAGGGAGTCCTGCAAGCGGCGTACGCCACTACGTGAAACAGATCCTTGACGCGCTCTGCGCTAGAGAACGATTCCGTAGTGGCCCTTGAGTGTGGCTGCGATATGTTCGCGAGTAGGCCGGTGATTCTGCGGGCCCCTGGACGCCACTTTCAGGCTTCCCATTACGTTTCCAAGTTTACATGCGTCGGGCAGGCTCCACGCACGCGTCAGGCCATACAAGAGGCCTGCGCGATGGGCGTCGCCGCAGCCTGTCGGGTCGACGACCGCCTGTGCTTCGACGCCCGGGATCTTGATCGCACCACCCTGCTCGTACACGACGGCGCCATCGGCGCCGTGCGTCACGATCACCCCCTGCATGCCATCGGCGATCGCCTCGATGCTCTGACCCGTACGCTGCCGAACGATGCCCGCCTCGTATTCGTTGACGCAAAGTATGGAAGCCATATCGAGCATCTGACGCAGGTCGTCGCCGTCAAATAACGGCATGGCTTGCCCCAGGTCGAACACGAAGGGGATCCCGCCGGCATGCAGACGCCGGGCATGGGCGAACATGCCATCCTTGGAATCAGGGGCGATGATGGCCCATGCGGCCTCTTGGCCGCTGATGTCGTTCTCGGCCGACAATTGCATGGCGCCTGGGTGGAAAGACGCAATCTGATTGTTATCGAGGTCAGTGGTGATGAAGCACTGAGGCGTGTACATATCGGGCAGTATCCGCAGCAGGCTGGTGTCGATGCCGAGTTGCTGCATGTACACGACATAATCCGAGGCATCACCCCCGATCGTGCCGACAGGGACGGCATGTCCGCCAAGCAGGTTCAGGTTGTAGGCGATATTGCCGGCGCAGCCGCCGTACTCCTTGCGCATGCTGGGCACGAAGAAGGACACGCTCAAGGACTGGATGCTCTCGGCAAGAATGTGATCCTTGAAATGTCCCTCGAATACGGCAATGGTATCGAAGGCCACAGAGCCACAGATCAAGATTTTTTCGGACATTTCCGCAGGGTTCTTTTGGGACATTTCCTCAGGGTACTCAAGGAAAAAATTTATCGAGCTGGTAGCCATTGGCTTGCAGGCCCTTCACCGCCACCGGTACATGAACCGTCAGTTCTCGTTCCGCTTCGAAGGGCCCGTCGCGCAGCTCCGCCGGAACCCAGGCATCCGGCCCGAGATTGCGCCGAACAACTACCGCGCCCGAGGCGTCTTTCAGGTCCAGCACCAAGGTCGGCCATTCCTGCGGCCGCACATAGGTATTGCGCAAGGTAACTTCCAAAGTGAGGGCCGAGACACCGTCTTGCGGCGCCGCTTTGGCGCGCAGGGCCGAGCCGGTGATGGCGATGGCGTCGATGCGCCGCTCATAAGGCACCGAGCAGCCGATGCGTTCGCAGGCGGACTCAAGTGAAGGGCGCAAGCCCGGAAATGCGTTGGCCAGTTGACTCCGATACACATACACGCCCTGCAAAAGCAAGGCGAGCAAACCGCAGACAATCAACACCGCCCATACCGGTGTCATCCAGGGTCGACGTTTACGCGCACCGTCGAAATATTCCGGCTTTCGGTGGTCGGGTCGCCGGCCTGAGCGGGGCTCGATGAACAGATAGTCGTTCGATCGGGCCTGCTCGTCATCGAGCTTGATGACCGGGGGTTCGGTGACAGGCTCGGCAAGTTCGGTGACACGCTCGGCAATATAAACGGCGTCTTCCTTGCGATTCACAAAGCCCGGTTCGTTGCGTCGCTCCATCGGGCCGGCGCGTCTGTCCGTAATGGTGAACGAGGGAGCGACCTGCGTTTTCGCGCCCTTCATGTCGCCGCGCTGCCTCACCACGGAAGGCAGCCGCGGCTCGTCGGCAGCAGCAGCTGAGGAGCCGGCGCCGCCGATAGAGAACGGACGGGCGGGCTGCGGACCGTCAGGACGCGACGGGTCGGGTGGCGGGATGATGAAAGCAGGACTGGCGCCGGGCTGAACGGACGCCGGGTGTGCCATCAGAGGCGTCGCGCCGGGATCACGAAGGGTCGGCTCGCGTAGCGGCGTACCGGCGGCCAGATCTGAGCCGCGTCCGGCAATGGTAGGCTCGACAGCCGGCGCCGCCGTGCGGGCATGCGACGATTCGCCGGGAACCACTGCATCGAAACCGTCGAAAATGTGAGCACACTGCACACAGCGGATATACCCTTTGCGCAACTGCAGCTGTTCCAGGCCAACCGAGAAAACGGTATCGCAGTTTGGGCAGCGTGTCGTCAGCTCCATGATAGTGTCACCCGCGCATCAATCTGCGCTGCGCCGGCCGGCAAGGCACACCCAGCCGTCGCGCGCTTGCCAGACTGTCAGGTGCAGCCACGGCGCGTATGCCGCAGCAACTTCTTGCGCCTGCCGTTCGAGCACGCCCGAAAGTACCAGACTGCCCCCGGGTGCCACACGATTGGCCAACATGGGCGCAAGCACTTTGAGCGGATTGGACAGGATATTGGCGACGACGACATCGAAGCCGCCGGGCTCCAGAGCGTCCGGCAGGCTGGCGTGAACGGCGACCCGATTGGCGGCCGCGTTGTCCCGGGTGGACTCCACGGCCTGCTCGTCGATATCCACCGCCACGATACGTTGGCCGCCCAGCATGGCGGCGGCAATCGCCAGAATGCCGGACCCGCAGCCGTAGTCCAGTACGGTGCCGCCCGGCGTCATGCAGCGCGCCAGCCATTCCAGGCACAGGTGCGTGGTGGGGTGGCTGCCCGTGCCGAAGGCCAGGCCGGGGTCGAGTTCGATACGAACGATGTCGCTCCCCGGTGCATCGGCGACCGGGAGAGTCGGGTCGGCGGCATGCCAGCTAGGGATGATCCAGATGCGATCCCCCACATGTATCGGCCCGAACTGCGATTGCGTGAGTCGGACCCAGTCTTCGTCGGGTACGTCGCGCAGGGACCAGTCGTGATCCTCTACCGGATGATCGGCCTCGGCCGCTAGCTGTTCGAGCACTTGGCGCGGGTCCAGACCGTCGGGCAACAGAGCCACCACACGATTGTTGCGCCAGGCCTGTACAGCCGGCACCAGACCCGGCTCGCCGTATAGCGGTGTTTCGTGGGACGTATCGCTGTCAGCGTCCTCGACCGACACGGCGAGGACACCGGTATCCAGCAAGGCGTCCGACAGCGACTCGGCCTCGGCTTCGGAACAATTAAGGACCAGTTCGCGCATACTTTCTTCCGTGGCAAAGCCCAGGGCTCCCCAGGCTTATGCGGCCTTGCTGGCCCACCGATCAGGGCCGTTGGGACAGCTTGTGCTCGAGATAATGAATGGATGTGCCGCCCTCTATGAAGCGGGCATCGGCCATGAGTTCCCTGTGCAGGGCAATATTCGTGTTCACGCCTTCGACGACCATCTCCGACAAGGCAATGCTCATGCGAGCAATGGCCTGATCGCGCGTGTCGCCATAGGTGATCAGCTTGCCGATCATGGAATCGTAGTTGGGCGGAACGGTGTAGCCCGTGAACACATGCGAGTCCATCCGCACACCCGGGCCGCCCGGCACGTGCCAATTGGTGATGCGCCCAGGACTGGGAATGAACTTGAAAGGGTCCTCGGCGTTGATCCGGCACTCGATGGCATGGCCCTTGAAGTGGACATCGCGCTGACGCAGAGTGAATTTTTCGCCCGCTGCAATGCGAATCTGCTGCTGCACGAGATCGATGCCGGTGACCATTTCCGTCACAGTGTGCTCGACCTGGATGCGGGTGTTCATTTCAATGAAATAGAATTCGCCGTTTTCGTACAGGAACTCGAAGGTGCCCGCGCCGCGATATTGCATGCCGCGGCAGGCGTCGGCACAGCGCTCGCCGATACGTTCGATGAGCCGGCGCGGAATGCCCGGTGCGGGCGCTTCCTCGATGACCTTCTGGTGACGGCGCTGCATGGAGCAATCGCGTTCACCCAGCCAGAGAGCGTTGCGCCCGCCGTCGGCGAGAATCTGGATTTCGATATGGCGCGGGTTCTCGAGGAACTTCTCCATATAGACTTCCGGATTGTCGAAAGCCGCTTGCGCTTCATTGCGGGTAAGGGCCACCGCATTGAGCAGTGCCGCTTCGGTGTAGACGACGCGCATGCCGCGGCCGCCTCCGCCGCCGGCCGCCTTGATGATGACCGGGTAGCCGATCTCGCGAGCGGTACGCATGATCTCGGACGGGTCGTCCGGCAAGCCGCCTTCGGAACCGGGCACGACGGGCACACCCGCTGCGATCATGGCTTGCTTCGCCTTGACCTTGTCGCCCATGATCCGGATCGATTCCGGGCGCGGACCAATAAAGACGAAACCGCTTTTCTCGACGCGCTCGGCAAAGTCGGCGTTCTCGGCCAGAAAGCCATAGCCGGGGTGGATCGCTTCCGCATCAGTCACCTCGGCCGCCGAAATCAGGGCCGGCATGTTCAGGTAGCTATCGCGGGGGGACGCCGGTCCGATGCAGACGGATTCGTCCGCCAGGCGCACATACTTGGCGTCGCGATCGGCCTCGGAATGCACCACGACGGTCTTTACGCCCAGTTCTCGGCAAGCCCTCTGGATTCGCAAGGCGATTTCGCCGCGGTTGGCGATGAGGATTTTCTCGAACATGGATCAGCCGATAACGAACAAGGGTTGACCGTATTCGACCGGCTCGCCGTTCTCGACGAGGATTTCCTTGATCACACCGGCCTTGTCGGCTTCGATTTCATTCAAAAGCTTCATGGCTTCGACGATGCACAGCGCATCGCCTTCCTTGACGCTCTGGCCGACTTCAACGAAAGGCGCAGCTCCCGGATTCGGGGCGCGATAGAAGGTGCCGACCATGGGCGCCTTCACGACGTGGCCGGACGGCGCGGCAGGCGCAGCCGCCGGGGCAGCCTGTGCCGCGGCAGGCGCAGCCACGACGGGCGCTGCTGGAAGCTCCGGCGCCACGGGTTGCGTGGTCTGCGAGAACTTGACGATTCTGACCTTGCCTTCGCCCTCGGTGATTTCAAGCTCGGCGATGCCGGACTCCGCAACCAGGTCGATGAGGGTTTTGAGTTTTCTTAGGTCCATACCAACTTTCCGTGGCATGGCCCTGCGATGGTTCACAGGGCCCATGCATGTGTTTGAAAAAAGAGGAAGCGCCCCGCCCTAGGCGGCTAGCGCGTACTGCAAAGCGGCCTCGTAACCGAACGCGCCCAGCCCGGCGATCACACCCTGCGCGATGCCGGAAAGGTATGAGTGATGACGAAACTCCTCGCGTTTATAGACATTTGATAAATGCACTTCGACGAAAGGAATGCTGACGGCCGCGAGCGCATCGCGTATGGCGACGCTCGTATGGGTGTAGGCCGCGGCATTGATGATGATGTATTCAGTGCCGTCGCGGCCCGCCGCCTGGATGAGATCGACCAGCGCGCCTTCGTGGTTGCTTTGCTGAACGACCAGCGTGGCGCCCTGATCGGACGCCAGGCGTTCGAGACGTTGATTGATGTCGGCCAGGGCAAGGCTGCCGTAGACCTCGGGCTCGCGAGTGCCCAGCAGGTTGAGATTGGGGCCGTGCAGAACCAGAATGCGCTGCGCCATTATGGAAATTTTGTGAAGACAGACCGCCTTTTTACGCCAAAAAGCCCTGTTTGTCCATTAAGTTCCCCGTACCAGCCTGGCACGGTCAGGTGCTGCCTGCTGCCGGTATTTCCGCCAGCACGGCGTCGAGCTGAGCTGGATCGATCTGTCCGAGGATATCGCGATGGACACGGGATTCAGCGTCGAAAATGACGGTGTAGGGCAGCCCGCCTTTGCTGTTGCCCAGTTCCTTCATTTTCGAGATACCGCCATGCCCGGCCACCACCAGCGGATACGACACCTGCACCTTCTTCAGAAAGCGTTCGACATTGGGCTGAGTGTCAATGGCGACGCCCAGGAAGGTGATGTCCGGATGCTTACGGGACAGTTCGTCGAGGTCGGGCATTTCCTTGATGCAGGGCGCGCACCAAGTGGCCCAGAAATTGACGACCAACGGACGGCCGGCATAGCGCGAAAGGGGCACCGGTACGCCCTGCAGGTCGGGAAAGGAGTTCGCAAGAAAGGAGGCTGCGGCGTCGGCGGAGGGCGCCGCAAGCAAAGGGATGGGCATTAAAGCCAGACCGCCGGCGGCCACGCCATGGCGCAGGAAATCTCGCCGATTCATTTCGCAGTGCCTTGATATGAAAAGAAGATCACCGATGATGATAGCATCCGCTCGCCGCCTCGCGCCGACATCGGCTTTCGCCTGCCACTACAATAGGCGCCGGAGGAAAATCATGCACTTGCACATCATCGGCATCTGCGGCACGTTCATGGGCGGGCTGGCACTGATCGCCCGCGCTGCGGGGCACACCGTCACGGGCTGCGATGCCGGTGTCTATCCCCCCATGAGCACGCAGCTCGCTGAACAGGGTGTTCATCTGATCGAAGGCTTCGATGCGGATCAGCTGGCACTGCGTCCTGATCTCTTCGTGGTCGGCAATGTCGTGGGGCGGGGCAATCCCCTCATGGAGGCCATCCTGAATGCGGGTCTGCCTTATGTATCGGGCCCTCAATGGCTGGGTGAAACCATTCTGCAGGGTCGGCATGTGCTGGCCGTGGCGGGCACGCATGGCAAAACCACCACCACCGCCATGCTGACCCATATTCTTGATGCCTGCGGCATGGCACCGGATTTTCTCATTGGCGGTGTGGCCGACGATTTCGGCGTTTCGGCGCGCTACACCGGCAGCCGGCACTTTGTGATCGAGGCCGACGAATACGACACGGCGTTTTTCGATAAGCGCTCCAAGTTCGTGCACTACCGTGCGCGCACTGCCATTCTGAACAACCTGGAATACGACCACGCCGACATCTTTCCCGATCTGGCTGCCATCGAAACCCAGTTTCATCACCTGGTGCGCACCGTCCCAGCGCAAGGCCGTATTCTTCTGCCGGCTGACGACACGGCGCTGCAGCGCGTCATCGACCGTGGCTGCTGGACACCCACCGAGACTTTCGGTGCAGACGGCGCCTGGCAGGCCAAGGGTGAACCGCAGGCTGGCCGCTTCGACGTGCTGCATGGCGGCCAGCATGTCGGAACGGTCGACTGGTCCCATGCCGGCGCGCATAACCAGCGCAACGCGCTTGCCGCCATCGCCGCCGCCCGCCATGTCGGGGTCGATCCCCAACACGCCATCGAAGCGCTTAACCGTTTCCGGGGCGTGAAGCGCCGCATGGAAGTACGCGGAACCGTGGGCGGCGTCACGGTATACGACGACTTCGCCCATCATCCGACGGCCATCGCAACCACATTGGCAGGTCTGCGGCACCAGCAGGGCCGGGGCCGTATTCTTGCCGTGATCGAACCGCGCTCCAACACCATGAAGCTGGGCGCTATGGCGGAGCGCCTGCCCGCTGCGCTGGAACAAGCGGATCTGGTGTTCTGCTACGGCGAGTCCGCCGGGAAGCACGCCCTTGGCTGGGAACCCGGCCTGGTGCTTGCGCCGTTGGGCGAACGGGCCTCGGCCTGGCAGGACATCGACGCCATGGTGCAAGCCATCTGTTCGGCCGCCGTCCCGGGCGACCATATTCTTGTCATGAGCAACGGCGGCTTCGCCGGCATTCATGACCGCCTTTTGCAGCGCCTGGCGTCCGGGAGCCCTGCGTGATTCTCTACCTCCATGGATTTCGTTCTTCGCCGCAATCCGCCAAAGCGAGCTTGCTGGCGCAAGCCGTTCAAGAAGCCGGCCATGCTCGATCGTGGTATTGCCCGCAGCTGCCCCCCAGCCCGCGCCGTGCGCTCGAACTGGCCGATCGTCTGATCGAGAAACGACAGGCCGAGGGCATGGACCCGCAACAGGAGTTGGTGGTCCTGGGCTCTTCGCTCGGCGGCTACTACGCGAGCTGCCTGGCCGAAAAGTGGCGATGCCGTGCTCTACTTTTCAACCCGGTGGTGTACGCGGCCCGCGACTTGGCTACCCAGGTCGGCGAGCACACCATGTGGAACTCCCCACAGCGCTTCCATTTCCTGCCTGAATACGTGGACGAACTGGCCGAGATGGCGCCCGGCCGTCCCGCCGACCCCGGACGCTACTACCTGATGGCCGCCAAAGGCGATGAAGTCCTGGATTGGCGCGAGATGGTCGAGTGGTATCGCGGCTGCGAGCTTCGGCTCCTGGAAGCCAGCGATCACGGCATCTCGGATTTTCGGCAATGGCTGCCCGAAGTACTCAACCGCATTCTGCAGCCCCGATAGACTTGCCGCCCAGGCGGCACCATGCAAAGACACCATGCACGTTCTTTATGAAGAAGGCGGCGCCTTCAAGGCCGCAAAGATTTTCTCCCGCAGCGATTCCACCATGCAAGTGGAGTCGGAGTCGGGAAAGCGCAGCAAGATCAAAAATGCCATCGTATTGTTCGAATTCGAAGGCCCCGAACCCGCACAACTGCTGAAACAAGCGGAAGCCCAGGCCGCAGAGATCGAAATCGATTTTCTGTGGGAATGCACGCCTCAGGACGAATTCGAAGCTACTGCGTTCGCGCATGAATATTTCGGCCACCCGCCGAGCTCGGTGGAGAAGGCGACCCTCATCTTTGCACTCAACAGCGCGCCGGCCTACTTCCACCGTCGCGGCAAAGGGCGTTATCGCCCCGCCCCGCCGGATATTCTGGCTGCTGCCCTGGCGGCGATCGAGAAGAAGCGGCTCCAGGCGGAACAGCAGCAACGTTGGACTGACCAATTGCTCGCGGGCGAGCTACCGGCCGAGTTCGCGCCGATCGCCACCAGCCTGCTGACCCGGCCGGACAAGAACTCGAATGAGTGGAAGGCGTTCGCCGCGGCAGTGGAGCAGAAGCAGACCACGCCCGAGCGCCTGCTGCTTTCGGTCGGCGCATTGCCCCACGCCCTGGCGCTGCATCAGACACGCTTCATGGCGAGCCATTTCCCTAAAGGCGCGGATTTCCCGGCCATCGCTTCGCTGCCCGAATTCGACGACCTGCCGGTGGCTGACGTCATCGCCTATTCCCTGGACGACAGCTTCACCTTTGAAGTGGACGACGCCTTGTCCGTGACCATGTTGGGCGAAGACACTATGCGCCTGGGCATCCATATCGCAGCGCCCGGGCTGGCGATTGAACGCGACGGCGAGCTGGATCGCCTCGCGCGAACACGCATGTCGACCGTGTATATACCCGGACATAAAATCCCGATGCTGCCCGGTGAGGTCATCTCTGCCTTTTCGCTCGACGCCGGCAAGCTGCGCCCCGCACTTTCACTTTACGTGGAGGCGAATCTCGCCACCGGCGAGATGCTGGCAAGCGAAACGCGCCTTGAGCGCATCCGCGTCGCCGAGAACCTGCGCCACGATCTGCTCGATGCCGACATCACGATCGAGGCGCTCTCCGATCCTTCTGCCCCCCTTCCCTATGCAGAGTGGGTACGCCCGCTCTGGCGCTTCGCGCTGCAGCTGAACGCCCAGCGCGAGGCCGTCCGCGGCAAGCCTGAGAACAACAGCCGCGTGGAGTACAGCTTCATACTGACCGGCCCGCACGACGACCCCGATACACCGGTCAAGCTGGTCCCGCGCCGCCGCGATGCGCCGTTGGACCGGATCGTCGCGGAATACATGATTCTGGCCAATAATCTGTGGGGCGGCCTGCTGGCGCAGCATGGGGTACCGGGAATCTATCGTTCGCAGCAGGCCGGCCGCGTGCGCATGTCCACCCACGCACTGCCGCACGAGGCCATCGGCGTTCCCTTTTATGCTTGGTCGACTTCCCCATTGCGCCGCTATGTCGATCTGATCAATCAGGGGCAGATAATCGCGACGGCTCGCCATGGCGTCTCCGCCCGACTTGCTGCGCCCTTCAAACCCAAGGACGCCGACCTTTTCGCCATCATCGGCGCCTTCGAGGCCCAGTACGCTGCCTGGGGCGACTATCAGAACGCCATGGAACGCTACTGGTGTCTGCGCTGGCTGCAGCAGAACCATATCCGCAGCATCGAAGCCGCTGTCCTGCGGGATGACCTCGTGCGCTTCGAGGGAGTGCCGTTGGTGACGCGAGTGGCGGGCATGCCCGCATTGGAACGCGGCGACAAGGTGCAAGTGGAGATACTCGGCTACGACGAACTGGCCCTTGAAGTGGAATGCAGGCTGCGCGACACTGCAGCTGCCTGATCTCCCAACGGTGACCCCATGTCCGTCCTCGCCGCCCGCCTTCTGCAAATCCGTGGAAACCGTGACGATCATCTCGGCATTGCCTTGTTGATCTCCATCGCGGTGCATGCGGTGCTGCTTGCCGTGCACTTCACTGATCCGCCCGCCGCGCCTCCGCGAGAGACCACACTGGAAATCACGCTGCTGAATATCCGGGCGGACACGCCGGTCGTGCGTCCCCAGGTGCTCGCGCAGCACGACTTCAGCGGAGGAGGCGAATCGGCAGCGGGTGTGGCTTCGACCCCGTTGCCCGTCACCGCGGCCGGTACGCCGGACCAAGTCGTCCTGGCTGCCATGCTCCAGCGTCAGAAGGAGCTGGAAGCCGAGCAGGAGCGCCTGTTCACCCTGCTGCAGGCGCGAAGTTCTTCGCCCGCCGCGGGCGAAATTCCACAGCCGGCTGAAGAGCCCGCCGAGACGGGAGAAGACGAGCTTCATCAAGAAAGCGTGATCGTCAATGCGCAGATCGCAGCCATCAGGGAACGAATCGAACGCTACAACGCCAGGCCGCGGCGACAGTTCGTGGGCCCGTCTGCGGCCTCGGCGCCGCAGGCCCGGTATGTGGAAACCTGGCGGCAGAAGATCGAGCTGCTGGGAACCGAGCATTATCCGCCGGAAGCCCGCGGCAAGATCTATGGCAGTCTGCAGCTGACCGTATACATTCGTCGCGACGGCTCTCTGCAACGGGTGGAAATCGACCGGCCGGCCGAGCACCCCGTGCTGAACCAGGCCGCGTTGCGCATTATTCAGCTCGCGGCCCCCTTCCCGCCCTTGCCTCCGGAAATTGCACAGGACACTGACATTCTAGCGATCACGCGGACCTGGCACTTCACCCATGAGCAGCTCGAAACGCGCTGACCATGACACTCACCCCATCCACAACTTGAGCTTATGACAGGACTCGCCAAACTCCGGTATGCCGTCGTCGGGAACCCCGTTGAACATAGCCGGTCGCCCGGTATCCACCAGGCTTTTGCGCGGCAATGCGGCATCGAGCTGGCGTACGAGCGGCTGTTGGCGCCCCTGGATGCCTTTCCCGCCACGGTCCATGATTTTTTCTCTCTGGGAGGGCGCGGACTGAACGTGACGGTGCCTTTCAAGGAAGAGGCCCACGCGCTCGCTCATGCGGCGCTCAGCCGCCGCGCGGAGCTCGCCGGCGCGGTCAACACCTTGTGGATGGAGCAGGGCCGCCTGCATGGCTGCAATACAGACGGTGTCGGCCTGATTGCCGACCTGCAGCGCCTGGACCACGACCCTGCAGGGCGGCGCGTGCTACTGGTCGGCGCGGGCGGCGCCGCACGGGGCGTGTTGCTGCCCTTGCTGGAAGCAGGCTGCACCGAGCTGCGGATCGTGAACCGCAGCGCTGAACGGGCCACTGCCCTGCATGCGGAAATCGCTGCGCGGCTGCCGCAACACAGCGGTCGCCTTTCTTCCGGCCCACTGGCGGATGCGGGAAGCCGATGGGACATTGTGATCAATGCAACATCGGGCGGCCTGTCAGGGGAGGCGCCCGCCTTGCCGGACCATCTTTATGCCGACGCCGCGCTTGCCTACGATATGGTCTACGCCAGCCGGCCCACGCCCTTCATGGAGCAGGCTGCCCGGGACGGCGCGGCACAATGCGCCGACGGACTCGGCATGCTGGTTGGCCAGGCGGCCGCGAGCTTCGAGATCTGGCATGGCGTACGGCCGGAAACCGTAGCGGTCCTGGCCGCGTTGCGCCATGGCTTGTGCGCCGCCTGACGGAACAGCATGTGGATACTGCGATTCTTAAAAGTGTTCTTGCTGGCCAGCGCTGCCCTGGTGCTTCTCTACCAAGTCGGTATTTTCATTTTGGTGCTTTGGTATGGGTTCTACAACCCTTCAAGCACAGCCATCATGCAGCAAACCCTGAGGGAGTTGCGGCGGGAAAACCCCGATGCGCAACTGCGACACGAATGGGTGCCCTACGATCGCATCAGCACCAACCTGAAACGAGCGGTCGTGGCTTCCGAAGACTCAAACTTTGTCAACCACCCCGGCGTCGAGTGGGAGGACATCATGCGGGCATGGGAGTACAACCGCAAGCAGGCCGCGCGCGGCAGCAAGGCCATGCGCGGCGGCTCCACCATTAGTCAGCAATTGGCGAAAAACCTTTTCCTGTCGAACTCGCGCAGCTACATTCGCAAGGGACAAGAGCTCATCATCACCTACATGATCGAGCTCACCATGAGCAAGGAGCGCATTCTGGAGCTCTATTTGAACGTCGCGCAATGGGGGACGAACGTCTTCGGCGCGCAGGCGGCCGCGCGACATCACTTCAAACGCGACGCGGCGTCACTGGGTCCGAGCCAGTCGGCCCAGATGGCCTCCATGCTGCCTCGCCCGGCCTTTTATGACGTTAACGGCGTCACGCGCTATTTGAAGTCGCGCACGGCCACCATCCAGCAGCGCATGCGGCTGGTTCGGGTGCCCTGAGCCTTGTCGCCTCATACGGATTCCCGCAGGGGTCTCGATTTGTCGGCCCCGAGCATTTCTGATAGTTTTCGAGAGTTTCCCCGGAGCGGTTCTCCGGGTAATGATTCAACCCATCAAAAGAAGGAACGCATCATGTCGAGCCAAGCGGGCGAAACGCCCCGGGCACCCGCCCACGCCCAGTCCCAACTTACGGATGAAGGGACGCTCCCGGCGAGCATCGACAAATGGCTGCTCGACGATTTCATGGTCGGAGACGTCTTTTTCGCTTCGCCGCTCCTGCAGCACCGCGCCTGGGGCGCGGACGGTGTGCTGTCCAGCCACGAGCCGGCAACCGGTGCAGCGGTCGCCGCCCTGTTCGAAAAGGCCCGCGACCGCGGTATTGAGGGCCCCGTGATGTTCGGACTCGTGCCGTTCGACAGCAGCCGACCAGCCAGCCTGGGCATCCCATTCAAGCGCGCCGAAGCGGCGACTCCCTCGCACAAAGCGCAGGCACGCGGCGCAGGGGATCGCCCCGCCATCGTCGAGCGCACGCCGGTCCCCGCGCCCGAAGTCTACGGAGACATGGTACGCAGTGCCCTGGATGTATTCGCGCAGGGCGATGTAAAGAAAATCGTGCTTTCGCGCGCCATGGACGTCACGCTCGATCGCCCGCTGGATTACGGCCATGTGCTTCCCGACCTGCTTGCGCGCAATGCCCAGGGCTATACCTTCGCCGTTCCTGATTGGAGTAAAGCGGGGGACGCACCCGCGGCCGGCGTCATGGTCGGTGCCAGCCCCGAACTCCTGGTCAGGCGGGAAGGTGATCGGATCTTCGTGAACCCGCTCGCCGGCTCCATCGGCCGGCATGCTGATCCCGAAATCGACGAATCGCGCCGGGCAGGCCTTGCGATTTCCGAAAAGGACCTGCGTGAACACAGCTATGTCGTCTCGGATATCGTGCGCATCCTGCAGGAGCATTGCGACGATCTCGACGTGCCTTCCGGCCCCTCGGTGATCGGGACGGACGCGTTGTGGCACCTGTCCACTTTCATTACGGGGCGGCTGCGCGACCCCGCCACTTCCGCGCTCGAGCTCGCCTGTGCCTTACACCCGACGCCCGCCATCTGCGGCTACCCCACTGCGGGAGCGTTTGAGCAGATCAAGCGGCTGGAGCGTTTCGACCGGAATTACTTTGCGGGCCTGGTCGGTTGGCAGCGAGAGGACGGCGACGGGGAATGGGCTCTGACGCTGCGTTGCGCACACCATGACGGCGATGCACGCTTGCGGCTCTATGCAGGAGCCGGCACGGTGGCCGGCTCGGATCCGCAAAGCGAAATTACCGAGACCGCCACCAAGATGGAAACCTTCATGCGGGCGATCGCCTGAGGCCGCCCGCTACGCCCGACCTCAGTTCACACTGAGGTTGAGGCGCTTGATGAGCGGCGACCAGCGCTGCAGCTCATCATCCATATATTGGCCAAAGGCTTCGGGCGTGCCGCCGGCAGGCTCCATGAACATGGCGTTCAGGCGTTCGCCGACTTCCGGGCTGTTCAGCGCGGTCACGATGGCGTCCGCCAGTTTCTTCTGCACGTCTCCGGGAATACCGGCCGGAGCGACGAAGCCAATCCAGCCCGAGCCCTCGATACCCGGGTAGCCCAGTTCAGCCACCGTCGGCAGCTCCGGCAAAAAGCTCAGCCGTTCGCCCGATACCGCCGCCAGGGGACGCAGCCTGCCGTCCTTGATGAGCGGCATGACGGCAATGGGCGGCAGCGCCGCGAAATTGGTGTCGCCAGCGATCAGCGATGTGACGGCTGCGGGCGACGATGGGTACGGAACATGTTGTGCCTTGCCGCCGGTACGCTCCAGCAAGAGTTCCACCGCCAGATGCGATACCGTGCCAGCGCCTGTGGAAGGGAAGTTGTAAGGCTTGTCGCCCGACTTCATTGCGCCGATCAGATCCTCGAAGGACTTGAATGGCGAATCGGCCGCCACAACCAGCACGTTGTGCTGATGCACGCCCAGCGTCAGAGGCACGAGATCTTTCTTGGGATCGTAAGGCAGGTCGCTATAAAGAATCGTATTGTTCACCATGGGGCCGGTAATGGAGACGCCAAAGGTGTAGCCGTCTGCCGGAGCCTTGGCGATGACATTGGTTCCCAAATTGCCGCTCGCCCCGGGGCGGTTCTGCACCACGATGGTCTGGCCCAGTGTCTTGCCGGCATGCTCGGCCACGGCGCGCGCCATGGAATCGGGGCTCGAACCCGGTCCGAAGGGCACAATCAGCGTGAGCGCCTTGCTGGGCCACACGTCGGCCGCGAGCGCGGCGGGAATGAGAGAAGCGAAGGTCAGCGCCGCCAGACCGGCACGAATGAGTTTGCGCATGGTGATTCCTGTTCTTTAAGGATGACTCGTGGTCCGCGGGACGCCGCCGGCCGGGACAAAGTGTACCCGAGCGGCGGCACAAGGACGCAGCGGCCGCTTCTACCGCACTGCGGCAAACTCGGCGAGAATGTTAACCTTCCATATTCGGCATTTCGAGCCTTGCCCGACCCATGCGTACGACCCGTCGCTATCTTGCCAAAGAGATCTATCGATCGAGTTCCGTCGTGCTCGTCGCCCTGCTGGGCCTGTTCACCTTCTTTGCCCTCATAGAAGAACTCGACAAGGTCGGCACTCGGTTCACATTGCTGAACCTCTTCTACATGCAGGCGCTGGCCCTGCCCACTTATCTGTACGATCTTCTGCCCATCGGCGTGCTGATCGGCGCCGTGCTCGCGCTCGCAGGGCTGGCTCAACGCAACGAGCTGGTGATTCTGCGTGTATCGGGCGTAAGCGGCTTCAAGTTGTTGGCGATGCTGTGGCTGGTGACCATCCCCTGGGTGGTCGGAGCCTTCGTTCTTTCCGAAGTCATCACCCCTGCCGCCGAGCTCAAGGCCAGCGACGTCAGTCTGCGGCTCCTTGGCCGTGCCGAAGGCGGCCGTATGAGTAGCGGTTACTGGTTCAAGGAAGCGGACACTGAAGGCGGCACCCGCGTCATCAATATTTCGCAATTGAGTGCCGAAGGCTCCGTATCCGGCATCACGCTGTACGAATTCCGTGTCGGGCAGGAGTTGACTTCGATGTCACAAGCCGAGACGGGACGCTTCGCCAATGGTTCGCTGCGTCTGGTCAACGTCACCCGTACCCTCATCGATACCTCGGCATCCGCCCTGGCCGATGCGCAGAAACCATCCGAACCCACCACGCGCATCGAACACATGCCCGAGCGCGTGCTGCAAACCACACTCACTCCCGAACGCCTGATCGCCAGGGTTCTGACCCCCGAACGCATGTCGATACTCGATCTTTCCGACTATATCCGTTACCTGGCGGACAACAACCTCCAGACGGAACGTCAGGTCGTGGCGCTATGGCGCAAGATCGCCTACCCCTTCACGCTTTTCGTGATGATGACCATTGCAGCCCCCATCGCCTTCATGCAGACCCGCCGCGGCGGTGTGGGCAGCAAGGTATTCATCGGGATCTTGCTGGGGGTGGGCTTCTTCATGGTGAACCAGCTGGCCCTGAATGTGGGCATGCTCAGCAAATGGGCGCCATGGGTGACGGCGCTGGTGCCGAATCTCGGCGCGCTCGGCTTGGCGTTCGGCGCCTTGCTGCTGATGGAGAACCAGCATGGTGTGCGTCGCTTCGCCCAGACCCGGCTGCCTTGGAGCAAGACGCTGACATGATGACGCAGGATCCCATCTGGATGATCGGTGATCTGCAGGGCTGCAATACCTCACTGGAGCAGCTGCTGGAGCACCCGGAACTGGCCAATGATCGCCGGGCGCGCTTCTGGTTCGCCGGCGATCTGGTCAATCGCGGTCCGGGCTCCCTTCAGGCGCTACGCGCCGTCATGTCGCTGGGCGAACGCGCGGTCTGCGTGCTGGGCAATCATGATTTCCATCTGTTGGCGGTCGCCGCAGGCGTGAAGAAACCCGGCAAGTCGGATACCTTTCAAGATGTGCTGGGGGCGCCCGATGCGCAGGGCATCGTGGATTGGCTGCGCCACAGGCCGCTGATGCACCAGGAGTACGGCCATATCCTGGTACATGCGGGAATTCTCGCTCCCTGGAGCGCAAAAAAGGCCCTGGCGCTTGCCAAGGAAGTGGAGTCCGCGCTGCGCGGGCCGCGATGGCAGGTGGCTCTGGAAAAAATCTACGGCAACGAACCGACATATTGGGACGACGGCCTGGAAGGCGGCCGTCGTCTACGCGTGATCGTGAACGCCATGACGCGGATGCGCATGTGCAGTCTTGACGGGCGGATGGATTTTTCGCACAAGGACGCGCCCGACCCCCGCGGCGACCTGGTGCCCTGGTTCGATGTGCCGGGCCGCGCCATCGAGGAAGACACAGTGGTGTTTGGCCATTGGTCTACGCTGGGCCTGATGATACGGCCGGATGCCATCTGTCTGGATACCGGCTGCGTCTGGGGCCGGCAGCTCACGGCGCTGCGCTTGCATGACCACAAGCTGGTGCAAGTCAGCTGTCCCCCCTGCCGGACGCCTCAAGCGGCAGAATGAGGGCCGTCCGGGTTCACCACCCCGCGAATCGCCTGTTCCATCCGCATTGCAACGCCCGCGCGTCCCAGCTGCGCGCATTCCGCAGCGCTTGCCGGAGGACCGAATGTCACTTCGACCACCGTGCCCGTCGCGGTCAGAAGATGCCAGAGGTTGTGCAATAGGGTCTGCTCACCGACAAATGCATAGCGGGTGCTGCGTTGTCCTCGATGCAGAAACACCAGAGCAACGGGCTGTACGTCAACGCCGGCCCGCAGGGCCGGCTCGAACAGGCTGGTATGGAACGGCGCGACGCTCTCGCCAGTGGAGGTCGTGCCTTCGGGAAAGAGCCCCACCGCGACGCCCAGCGCGAAGCATTTGCTCATTTGATGACCGACCGCCCGCACAGCATGGCGCCGGCCGCGTTCGATGAACAGCGTGCCCGCCCCGGCGACCAGCCAACCGATCAGCGGCCACTTGCGGATGTCGCTTTTCGCAATGAAGGATACCGCGCGAACACTGTTGATGACGAAGATATCCACCCACGACACATGATTGGCGACCCACAACACGGCGCCTGTGAGCTTGGGTTCGCCGCGGCAACGTATTGTCACGCCGCAGCACGTCATCAGCATGCGCGACCAATTCCGAATCGCGCACTGGCGCCACTGCAGGCGCACAACGGGAAACACCACAACGACGGTAAGCAGACCGCCCAGCAACCAGACCACGAGCAGAAGCAGCCTGAAAGGAAAGAGCAGAAATCCGGCCACGCTCGACTATGTCCTTTGCGGCTGCGCGGAAAGCGTATCGAAATAACGTTGCAGGATCAGCGCGGCGGCCACCGCGTCGTCGTCATCGTTATTGCCGAGCATGTCTTGCGCTTCGAGGCTGGTGCCACGCTCATCAACCAGTTCCACGTTCAGCCCGTAGCGGCCATGCAGCTGGTTGGCGAACCGGCGACAACGCAGCGACGCGTATTGCTCTTCGCCTTCGGTGGTCAGGGGCAGCCCGACGATGAGCCGGTCGGGTTGCCACTCTTCGAGCAGGCGCCCGATAGCCTGAAAGCGCTGTTCACGCGTGACGGGACGCAGGATTTCCAGCGGCCTGGCATGCTGCGTGAGTGTATTTCCAATGGCCACCCCGATCTTCTTGAGCCCGTAGTCGAAAGCCAGCAGGGTCTCTTCAGGCATGGCCCGCGTCGCCCGACAGCATGACGGCGCTCTTGATGCCCAGCATTGCCAGGCCTGCTTCGTAGCGCTGCTCGGGTGGCATGTCGAAAAGGATTTGATGGGTGGCGTCGACATTGAGCCACGCGTTCTGCGACAGTTCGTCTTCGAGCTGCCCCGCTCCCCAGCCGGCATATCCCAGCGTAATGAGCAGGTGCTCGGGCCCCTTGCCCACAGCGACGTCCTGCAAGACATCGCGGGACGTGGTCAGAGCGATATCGCCCAGCTGGACGCTCGAGCCATAGCCGTGTGCCGGCATGTGAAGCACGAAGCCGCGGTCGGTCTGTACCGGCCCGCCGAAGAAGACGGGCGCCTGTTCGCGTGCACCGATTTCCAAGGAAAGGGGAAGATCGAGCCGCTTGAGCAGATCGCCCACCGTGAGGTCGGTGGGCCGGTTGATGACCAGCCCCAGGGCGCCCTGATCGGTGTGCTCGCAGACGTAGATTACCGTGTCTGCGAGGCTTCCCATGACCTTGCCGGGCATGGCCAACAGCAACTGCCGGGACAGATTGACAGTGGACTCGGATTGCGGATTGTCAGTCATGGCTCATCCCTCCTGGGCTCTGTACAGCGACAACGGACGCGGTCAGACTTCAATCAGTTCGAAGTCTTCCTTGCGGGCGCCGCATTCCGGGCAAACCCAGTTGGGGGGGACGTCCTCCCAGCGAGTGCCGGGCGGAATACCTTCCTCCGGAAGACCGGCTTCTTCATCATATATCCATCCGCAGATCAAACACATCCAGGTTCGCATGATTTTTGTTGCTCGCTTTAATGGGGAGGCCGTGCGGTGCCGCAGCAGCTTCCTATAGAATGGGGCCAATATTACTAAACCCAAGGACGGCCCGCGTGCGGGCATGCCCCTACTCACCATCACTATCGTGCCTGCAGCGCCCTATCCCATCGTGCTCATTTTCGGGCCGTTCGACCCCAGCGGTTCGACCGGCCTTCCGGCGGACGCCGTCACCTGTGCGGAGCTCGGCTGCCATGCCGTATCGGCGCTGACCGGCATGCTGGTACAGGATACCGCCGGTATCGAGAGCATGGAGGTAATAACCCCTGAGCTCATGGATGATCAGGCCCGGTGCCTGCTCGAAGACATGCCAGTGCATGCAATGAAGGTCGGTCCGCTTTATACAACGGAATCCGTGAGCGTGCTTGCGCAGATCACCGCCGACTACAGCAGCCTGCCCCTGGTCGTCCATCTTCAGCGGCTTCCCCAGCTTCCCATGGAAGACGAGTTCGACGCCGAAGAAACCGTGGCGGCCTTGCTTGAACTGGTGCTGCCCCAGACCGATCTCATCGTGACGGACCACACGCTGCTTCTGCAGTGGCAGTCGCATGGCCTGCTGCCGGGCAACACGCCAGACCGTGCCATGGAGGCCTTGCTCGAATACGGGGCCAGCGCGCTGCTGGTTTCCGGTGTCCCGGGGTCCGATGCCTCCCGCAGCTTCCTGTTGCGCGACGAAAACGGCGGCACGGCGCGATGGGCGGCCGCCCGCGGCGAACCTGTGACTGTGACTGACACTGATGGCCTGCTTGCCACCGTGATCACTGCCGAACTCGCCCGGGGCAAAGAAGTGCAGCAAGCGGTGGAGCACGGGCTGGCAGTGGCCGCCGGCATGGTCGAACGGGTTTTTCAGCCCGGCATGGGCGCCCGCATCTTCAACCGGAGCCGCACATGACCACATTGAGGTTTCCCCAGGGCCTCTATGGCGTATCGCCCGACTGGGACGACACCCCTCGCCTTCTCGCCGCCCTCGGGGCAGCGGCGGCCGGCGGCATGGTCGCCTTCCAGCTGCGCCGCAAGACTGCAGAACCGCAGGCCGTCCTTGAACAGGCCCGCCAGATCGTGCAGCGCTGCCGGGAGCTCGGTGTGCTCAGCATCATCAATGATGACTGGCGCCTGGCCGCCCTGGTAGACGCCGACGGCGTGCATCTGGGCCGCGAAGACGGCAGTCTGGCCGATGCCCGTGTCGCCCTCGGCCCGGACCGCATCATTGGCTGCTCATGCTATGACGACCCGGCCCGCGCGGAACGCGCCATGCTGGCCGATGTCGACTATGTCGCCTTTGGCGCCATGTATCCCTCCGGCGTGAAGCCTGAGGCTGTTCGCGCCTTGCCCGAGCACCTGCGGCAAGCGCGCCGCATCGTCGACGAAGCACACGAAGGCTCTCGCCCGGCCGTCGTCGCCATCGGCGGCATCACCCCCGATAACGCCGCGCCAGTCATCGCCGCGGGCGCCGACAGCATCGCCGTCATCAGCGGCGTCTTCCTGGCTCCAGACATTCAGGCCGCCGCGCGGCGCTGCGCCGATCTCTTCGGCTGATCGACTATCATTGGACGCATCGCCGGCACGCCGGCAGCCCACTCATTTCATCGAGCAAGACATGTCCCGCAACTCCGACTTATTCACCCGCGCCAGCAAGACTATTCCGGGCGGCGTCAATTCTCCGGTTCGTGCATTCCGTTCCGTCGGGGGCACGCCGCGTTTCATTCAACGCGCCCAGGGAGCCCATATCTGGGACGCAGACGGCACGCGTTATATCGACTATGTCGGCTCGTGGGGGCCTGCCATCCTGGGCCACGCACACCCTGAAGTCATCGAAGCCGTCCAGAAGGCGGCCGTGAACGGCCTTTCCTTCGGCGCTCCCACCGAAGCCGAGATCGAGATCGCCGAAGCCATTGTGGCGCGCATTCCGTCCATGGAGCAGGTCCGGCTGGTGAGTTCGGGCACTGAAGCCACCATGTCCGCCATTCGCCTGGCGCGCGGCTATACCGGGCGCCCGCGCATCATCAAGTTCGAAGGCTGCTATCACGGCCACGCCGACAGCCTCCTGGTCAAGGCCGGCTCCGGCATGCTCACCTTCGGCAACCCGACGTCCTCGGGTGTGCCCGCGGAATTCATCCAGCACACGCTCGTGCTGGACTACAACGATCTGGACGCTGTCGCCGCCGCCTTTGAAAAGTATCCGGACGACATCGCCTGCATCATCGTGGAGCCCATTGCCGGCAACATGAATCTGATCAAACCGCGCCCGGGCTATCTGGAAGGCCTGCGCGAACTCTGCACCCGCTACGGCGCCGTGCTCATATTCGACGAAGTCATGACAGGCTTCCGCGCCGGGCCGCAAGGGGTTCAGGGCCTTACCGGCGTTCTGCCCGACATCACTACACTGGCCAAGGTGATTGGCGGTGGAATGCCAGTGGGCGCCTTTGGCGGCCGCGCGGACATCATGGGACACATCGCGCCGCTGGGCAGCGTCTATCAAGCCGGCACACTCTCGGGCAACCCCGTAGCTGTCGCCGCAGGCATCACCACACTGCGCCTGTTAGAACGCCCCGGCTTCTACGAGGCCTTGTCCGAGCGGTCGGCACAGCTCGCCACCGGCCTGCAGGAACGCGCCCGCTCCGCCGGCCTGGCGTTCAGCGCCGATTCGGTGGGCGGCATGTTCGGCCTGTACTTCCGTGACAGCATCCCAAGTTCGTTCGCCGAAGTGTCGGCCTCCGACACCGAGATGTTCAATCGCTTCTTCCATGGCATGCTTGATCGCGGCGTGCACTTTGCGCCTTCCGCCTTCGAAGCCGGCTTCGTATCGGGCGCCCACGACGCCGCCATCATCGAAGAAACTCTGGACATCGCCGCCTCCGTCTTCGCGCAGCTGTAAAGAGAAACCTTTAACCGACATCAAGGCGATGAGAAACTTCCATATTTAAACTGTGCAGACCTAGCCGGCTTTTCGTGCCGGCACACGGAGACAGGTCCGGCACATTATGAAAGATTCCAACAACACCGCCCTGACGGGACCGGCAAATCCCGATCGCGAGAGCTGGGCTCGGCCCGGCGACCCTCTTGAGCTGCGCCTGTGGCTGCGCATGCTGACATGCAGCACGCTGGTGGAGAACCATGTGCGCACGCTCATGCGCAGCGGCTTCGACACGACGCTCCCGCGATTCGATCTCATGGCGCAACTGGCGAACTCGCCACGCGGCATGAAAATGAGCGATCTGTCGCGCCGGATGATGGTCACCAACGGCAATATCACAGGCATCACCGACCAGCTCGAACGCGACGGACTGGTGGAGCGCATTAAAGTCGATACCGATCGGCGCAGCTGCCTGATCCTACTGACAGCAAAAGGCCGCCAAAACTTCAGGCAGATGTCCGCCGCCTACCAGGGCTGGATAAGCGAGCTCTTCGAAGGCGTACCGGCGAGCCGCCGGGAACGGCTTTACGAGCTGTTGGGCGAATTCAAGAAGGCCGGCCGCGATGCCCTGCCACAGAGCGGCGCTACCCCCTCAGACTGAATGCCGCCGCTGAGATAGAATTGACGGTCCTCTCCCTTCCTGTGCGCAAGAAAGATGGCCGTCAATCTCCATATCCCCCCACAGTCCGACATCCATTCCATCGCCGGCGTTGAAATCGGCACGACCCAGGGCGGCATCCGCAAGGCGGGCCGCAAGGACATCACCGTCTTTCGCCTGGCCGAGGGCACGTCGGTAGCGGGTGTGTTCACTACCAACCGTTTTCGCGCAGCTCCGGTGCAGGTCTGCGAACAGCACTTGGCTGCAGGCAAGGGCATACGCGCTCTTCTGGTCAACACGGGCAACGCCAATGCGGGTACCGGCCAAGCCGGACTGGACGCCGCACAGCGCAGCTGCGAAGAGCTGGCCTCGCTGCTCGGTGTCGCGCCCGAACAGATCCTACCCTTTTCCACCGGGGTCATCCTGGAACTGCTGCCGGTGGACCGCGTGGTTGCCGCGCTGCCGGGTGCAATCAATGATCTCGATACAGGCCACTGGTTTGATGCCGCCCATGGCATCATGACCACCGACACCCAGCCCAAGATCGCTTCCCGCCGCATCACGCTGGGCGAAGACACCATCACAATCACCGGCATCAGCAAGGGCGCCGGCATGATTCGTCCCAACATGGCGACGATGCTCGGGTTCGTGGCCACCGATGCAGGCATCGCGCCGGATTTGCTGAATGACATGGCCCGCCGGATCGCGGATCAGTCCTTCAATCGCATCACGGTCGACGGCGACACATCGACCAACGACTCCTTCGTCATCATGGCCACCGGGCAGAGCGGCGCGCGCATCGAAAACGCGCAAGACCCCCGCTATGCGGCGCTTTTTGAGGCGCTCAGCCAATCGTCACTCGAGCTTGCGCAGAAGATTGTGCGGGACGCAGAAGGCGCCACAAAATTCATCACCGTACAGGTTGAAGAGGCCGCCAATGCACAAGAGGCACTGAAGGTCGCCTATGCCGTGGCGCAGTCACCGCTGGTCAAGACTGCCTTTTATGCATCCGACCCCAACCTGGGCCGCATCCTGTGCGCGGTAGGCTATGCCGGTATCAACGATCTCGATGTCACCGGAACCCGCATGTGGCTGGGCGATACCCTGGTGGCCAGTGAAGGCGGACGCCACCCCGACTACACCGAAGAAGACGGGCAGCGCATCATGAAGGAAGCCGAGATCACCGTGCGTATTGCGCTGGGCCGGGGCGATCACAAGGAAACTGTGTACACCTGCGATTTTTCGCACGAATACGTCAGCATCAACGCCGACTACCGCTCCTGAACCCAGCCGGCCCTGAAGGGTGCTCAGGGCCGCGTTCCATCCAGCATCAACAGAGTCTCCGCCAAGACGCGTGTGCCGTCCAGAAGCTGCGACGGTTCAATCCATTCCTCCGGGCAATGGCTGCGTCCCCCCTTGCAGGGAATGAACACCATGCCCATGGGGCCCAGTCGGGCCATATAAGCCGCGTCGTGACCTGCCCCGCTGGGAAGCACGCAGCTGGCATATCCGAGCCTGCCCGCAGCCGCCTCGATCACCCGCATGACTTGTGGGTCGCACGCAGTGGGACTGGAGCGGCTGAGCTCGCGCATTTGAACGCGTACTCGCAGATCGGTCAGGCCCTGTGCTGTTTCCTTCAGAAGAGCTTCCGGAAAGGTTTCCAGCACGTCGACGCTGTCGCTACGGACTTCCAGGACCATGTCCACCCGCCCCGGAACGGCGTTGGGCACGTTGGGCGTCATCTCGATGCGACCGACGGTGGCGACTACGTAATGCGGATTCCCCGCCAGCGCCGAAGCACGCCGATTGGCGGCATCAATCATGCGCGCCGCTCCGGCCAAGGCGTCGTGGCGCAGATCCATGGGCGTCGTCCCGGCATGGTCCGGTTGCCCCATAACGGTCAGCGCAACGCGCCTGATTCCGACAATATGGCTGACCACGCCGATCGGCAGACCCTGGGTTTCCAGCACCGGCCCCTGCTCGATGTGGAGTTCGACAAAAGCTGCGATGCTGTCCTGGGCACGCAAGGGACCGTGCAATTGGGCCGGATCCGCCCCGATACGGCTCATGCCTTGTGACAAGGTTTCGCCGTCAGGCCGCGGCGACGCAAGCATGTCGGCGTCAAGCAGGCCGGTCATGCCCCGGCTGCCGACGCAAGATATCCCGTAATCGCTCGGCTCTTCAGACAGGAAGTCGACGACTTCGAAGGGACGGTCTAGAAGGAGTCCGGCGTCTTCGAGCGCATGAGCGATCTCGATGCCCGCCAGCACGCCGATGATGCCGTCGAAGCGCCCGCCGTCCATCACGGTATCGCAGTGCGAGCCGGTGACGAGCGGTGCGACATCAAAACGGCCAGGGCGGCGCCCCACCAAGTTCCCTGCGGCGTCCTGGCTGACCTGCAAGCCGGCCTCTCGCATGCGCTCGGCGAGCCATTCGCGCGACTCCGCGTGCAATGACGTGAAGGCTCGGCGCGTCCACGGGCGCTGCGGGTCGGTATAACGCGCCAACTCTTCGACGCGCCGCCACAAACGGTCGCCGTTGATTTGAAATGTGGACGTGCTCATGTGATTCAGCCTTGAATCTGCGCCCGCATCCAGCGCAGCATTTCAGCGGTCAGTTCCGCAAGATCTTCCCGCAGTTTGTCGAAGCCGGCACTGGGGCGCAAACTGATCTCATCCATATAGAGCTTTCGGTTGATCTCGACTTGCAGACTGTGTCGCCCCTGAGCGGGATCGCCACAACGGCGCACGATCTCCACGCCCTTGTAGGGGTCGTTCACCGAAACACTGTAGCCACGCCCGCGCAGGAATTCAGCCACGAACTCGCGGAACTCCGGAGCGGCCGTCTCGCCGTCGCGGTCGCCCAGCACGAAGTCGGGATGCACCAGCCCGGGTTTGTCGGTCGCGAATTTCGCTGCGACGCTCGGCATGGAGTGACAGTTGATGTGCCAGGCCTGGCCGCATGCTGCGTGCGCGGAGTCCATCGCCGTGCGAAGCGTGTCGTGATACGGTTTCCAGCACGCCTCGATACGGTGCCGCACCTCTGCAAGCGACAGCTTGCGATCGTATAGCGGCGTGCCGTCGTCCATCATGCGCCAGATCAGGCCCTTCCCAAGCCGCACCTTGGGGGAATCGGGCAGCGGTTCAGGCCATGGCGCATCGAGCAGAAGAGGATCGATTTCATCGGGGCCGCGATTGGCGTCGATATAGCTGCGCGGGAAACGCGCGGCCAGCATCGGGACGCCATGCTCCAGAGCGCCCGCCCACAAGTCGGCAACCCAAGTGTCTTCGGCAGTGCGCAGCGCCCCATGGGGAATGGCCGCAGCAAAATCCGGCGGATACTCGGTACCACTGTGTGGCGAATCGAGAACCAGCGGAACAGGCGTCTCTACAGGATTCGCGGGTCGGATATAACGGTAGGACAGGGGCAGGGTATGTGACTGCATGATGTACGAATAAAAAATGAAGGGCCCGGCCCCGTGTGGAAGCCGGGCCCTTGAGAAAAGCAGGACCGAACTCAGTTCAGCTCGATGTTCGCTTCTTTGGCGATTCGAGCGTTACGCTCCAGCGTATCGAGAATGGTCTGCTGGAAGTGCTCGGGTGTATCGCCGATGGGAGATGCACCCAGTTGCGCCAGGCGATCCTTGATCTCTTCACCGGCAAGCACCTTCACGACCGCCTTGTTCAGTGTTTCAAGCACATCGGCGGGCAGGCCGGCTGGAGCAATCAGACCGAACCACGACGGGTCATTCACTTCCTTCAGACCGACTTCGGCAAAGGTGGGAACGTCGGGCACGGCCGCGCTGCGCTCGGGCGATGCGACAGCAAGAGCGACCAGCGTACCGTCCTTGATATGGGGAATGGATGACGGCAGGTTGTCGAACAGCACATCGACCTGGCCGGCCAGGGTATCGGTCAATGCAGGTCCGACGCCGCGATACGGAACGTGCAGCAGATCGGTGCCGGACGCCGCCTTGAACAGTTCGCCCATCATGTGTGAAACCGAGCCGTTACCCGCCGATGCATAGGCGAATTTTCCAGGCTCGGCCTTGGCCTGCTCGACGAAGGTCTTCATATCCTTGGCCGAAACCTTCTTGGGATTCACGACCACGACGTTAGGAACGGCCGCCAGATTGGAAACGGCGGTGAAATCCTTCTTGGCGTCGTACGGCAGGCTTTTATACACGACAGGGTTGATGCCGTGGGTGCTGACAGTCGCCACGCCCAGCGTGTAGCCGTCGGGCTTGGCCTGTGCCAGGGCGCCGGTACCGATCGACCCGCCTGCGCCAGCGCGGTTCTCGACCACGATGGGCTGGCCCAGTTCGGTGCCGAGCTTCTCGGCCACCAGACGGCCGACGATATCAGTAGTGCCGCCGGGCGCGAAGGGCACGATCAGGCGAATCGGCTGTTCGGGATAGGCGGCGGCTGCCGCTCCGGCAAACGCGGATGTCAGCGCTGCCACGCTTGCCGCACAGAGGCCGGCGATCAGTTTACGTCGTTGCATGAGGTCTCCATCGGAATGTGATTTACCAAGTTGAACGGATGCTGACCCCAGGCCAGCACATTCCTTGCCGCACCGGGTTGTGTCAGGTCAGCCAGACATTCTTGCGGCATGATCGTCGTTGTGCAAACGAAAGAATTTCAATAACATATTCCTTGCCGGAATACTTCTTCACGAACAACTCACGAAGTTCACGCCCAAAGTGCGTGGCCGACCTTCCAAAATGCGCCGCTTCTGCCCTTCCCTAACCGATCTCCAGGCATTCGAAGTCGCTGCGCGACAAGGAAGTTTTACGCGAGCCGCCCAGGAAATGTTCGTGACGCAAGGCGCTGTCAGCAAGCAGATCAAAAACCTTGAGACATTCCTGGGCGTCAACCTGTTCCTGCGAACGCGAAGTGGCCTGGTGCTCACCCAGGCCGGACGCACCTATCTGAACGACATACGCGCCGGCTTGAATCGCATTGAGGCGGCCACGCTGGCGCTCAAATCGCACCGAGGTCAGGGCGGGACGCTCAATATCACGACCATGCCCACCTTCGGCGCCAAATGGCTGATCCCGCGCCTGCCCGATCTGCGCAAGCGGTATCCGGAACTACAGCTGGTCTTCATGCCATACCGCATGGGTTACGATTTCGACTCGCCGGAAGTCGAAGCTTCTATCCGCTTTGGAACCGGCTCCTGGAGCGACGGGCGGTGCGACTACATCAGCGGCCGGGATGTCGTTCCGGCCTGTGCGCCGGGCTTGTTCCATGCGCCGATCCGGAAAGCCGCCGATTTGCTCGCCAAACCGCTGCTGCACCACACCAGCGCCCTGCATCAGTGGCCCGCCTGGTTCCGCGACGCAGGGCACGAGACACCACGCAGCCACGACGGGGCCCGATACGATCAATACACGCTGCTGACCCAGGCGGCCATCGCGGGTTTCGGCGTGGCCTTGATACCGCGCTGCCTTATTGAAGAAGAGTTGGCCGAAGGCAAGCTCGTTCTGCCGCTGGATCTCCCCATCACAGCGCGTGATGGCTATTATCTTTGCTACCCGGAACACAAAAGCGAGCTCCCGGCGCTGCAGGTATTTCGCCAGTGGCTGCTGGAGACGGCCCAGAGGCCGCCCACCAGGCTTCCTTGACCGCATAGGGTTTGCCGATTAAAATCATGAGCTTGGCATTTTTCGCCAAGATATCTTCAAGACATTCTTTGGATATTCTTCAAGGATTCTTTCAAGATATTCTTCAGGTATTCACTTACTACGTTTTTACTCAGGAATTCCCACATGTACGCGGTCATAAAAACCGGGGGCAAGCAGTATCGTGTTGCCGCTGGCCAAAAGCTGAAGATAGAACAGATACCGGCAGACATTGGGCAAGAAATTTCGCTAGACCAGGTGTTGTCGGTAGGCGAAGGTGACCAGCTTCAGATTGGTACGCCTTTGGTTGCCGGTGCCGTGGTCAAGGCTACCGTTCTTGCACAAGGCCGTCACCCCAAAGTCAAGATTTTCAAGATGCGCCGTCGCAAGCACTACCAGAAGCACCAGGGCCATCGTCAAAACTACACCGAAGTGCTCATCGACGCCATCTCGGCTTGATAGGCATACGGTAATCAGGAGCTAAACATGGCACAGAAAAAGGGCGGCGGCTCTACGCGCAACGGCCGCGACTCACAGGCAAAGCGCCTGGGCGTCAAGGCCTTCGGCGGTCAACTGATCCACGCAGGGTCGATCATTGTCCGTCAACGTGGCACCCAGTTCCACCCCGGCGTCAATGTCGGTATCGGTAAGGACCACACACTGTTCTCGCTGGTGGACGGCACGGTCAAGTTCCACATCAGCGGCGCGCTGAACAAGCGCACCGTCTCGATCGTTCCGGCCGAATAAACATCGGCGGAAAAAGCAGCAGTACACAAGAGCCCCGCCCCAATGGCGGGGCTCTTTGTTCTTGATTAGAATAGGTTTTCTCTCCAGGGTCTCAATAATGAAGTTCGTCGACGAAGCAACCATAGAAGTCATTGCGGGCAAGGGTGGCAATGGCGCGGCGAGCTTCCGCCGTGAAAAGTTCATCCCCAAGGGCGGGCCTGACGGCGGCGACGGCGGGCGGGGCGGTAGCATCTACGCCATCGCAGATCGCAACGTCAACACCCTGGTGGATTTCCGCTACGCTCGGCTTCACCGCGCGCGTAATGGCGAGAACGGTCGCGGCTCCGATCAATACGGCGCTGCGGCGGCCGACATCACGCTCAAGGTCCCGGTTGGCACGACTGTCTACGACGCCGACACCAACGACCTTCTCTTCGATCTGGACCGCCATGGCGAAAAGGTCACGCTCGCAGCCGGGGGACAAGGCGGCCTGGGCAACTTGCACTTCAAGTCCAGCACCAACCGGGCACCCCGGCAATTCACAACCGGGCAAGAAGGCGAGCAGCGCCGTCTGCGCATGGAACTCAAGGTCCTGGCGGACGTCGGTCTTCTTGGTTTGCCCAATGCCGGCAAATCGACGCTGATCAGCAAGGTTTCAAACGCGCGCCCCAAGATCGCTGACTACCCTTTCACCACATTGCATCCCAATCTCGGAGTGGTGCGCACCTCCGAGAACCGCAGCTTCGTCATCGCGGACATCCCCGGCCTCATTGAAGGCGCCTCTGAGGGCGCCGGGCTCGGCCACCTCTTCCTTCGACATCTGTCCCGCACTCGTGTGCTGCTGCACATCATCGACATCTCGTCGCCCGACCCTGAGTTCGACGCCATCGAGCAGGCTTCGATTGACGCACGCGCCATTGTCGAGGAACTGCGCCGCTATGACGCCGCACTGTACGATAAGCCGCGCTGGCTCGTGCTCAACAAGCTGGATATGGTCCCGGATCCCGCCGCCGCTCAGCAACGGATTTGCGACCTTCTTGATTGGGAAGGCCCGGTATTCGGAATCTCCGCCATGACAGGAGAAGGCACACAGGCGCTGATATGGGCGCTGCAAGATTGGCTGGACACCGAAAAGCAGCGCGAGAACGTCGCCGAGGACAAGCTGGCTGGCGTGCACATCGAAGATGACCCTCGATTCGATCCCGCGCGGCAAGACTCCGGCACGGAACCGCCACCCGCTGCCTGATCAACGCCGCATCGTTCCACTCTCTCCTGACTGCATAACCCTCGCCCCGCCCGGCCCATGTCCGATCTTCAGAATTCTTCCTCCATCGCTGCGAGCGCCCGTCGCCTGGTCATTAAAGTCGGCTCATCACTCGTGACGAACGAGGGCCGGGGCCTGGACCTGGAAGCCGTCGAGCAATGGAGCCGGCAGATCGCCGCGCTGCACGCGCAGGGACGCCAGGTGGTGCTCGTGTCCAGCGGCGCCATCGCTGAAGGCATGGCACGACTGGGATGGCCTCGCCGCCCCAGCGCCATGCACGAACTGCAGGCAGCGGCGGCAGTCGGTCAAATGGGGCTGGTACAGGGATATGAAGTCGCTTTTGCCCGGCACGGCATCCGCACGGCCCAGATTCTTCTCACCCATGAAGACCTGGCGGACCGACGCCGCTACCTGAACGCGCGAAGCACGCTCTACACGCTGC
>JAEWFK010000086.1 GCA_023388835.1 Pseudomonadota bacterium
CGCCGGATAAGGCGATCGCTCGGCGGCAGTTCGCGCGAGGGGGACAGCGCTGGCACGCCGCATGCCTTCAGAAGTAAACTCTCGGTGGGGAGATAGTCATGCCTTTACCTTTATTCAGCAAGCTGCCCGGCTACACCAGCCGCGGTAAAAGCACGCCAGGCATCGAACGCAAGATACTGCGTCGGATGCCTTTTGTTTTTTTGACCATCATTTTTCTGTGCGGCCTGCCTTGCGTCCTGGTGCGTCTGATGGAATGGCAAGGAAGCGACTTGGCGGTAGAGGCGTTCATCGGGCGGGTAGACATGTACGCGCTTGGGGCCTTTTTCACACTTTTCAATGTGGCCTTCCTTGTGACGACAGGCGCGATTCTCATCACCTTGATGAAGGGCCCGGGTTATGTCGCCGACGGCTACAAGCTGATTGATTCCGAGTCGCCCGAGAAATTGTCCGATAAGCCCTGGGTGGGCGATCGCGATTAAACCCGCCGCTAGCGCACGGCTGTGCGGTGTCCGGCCCCATGCCGGAAACGCCGCAGGGATATAATGGGCAGTTACTCATTGTTTATCCCAAGGCCCCACTCCACAATGACAACCATACTTGAAGACGTCCCGGTCGGCCAGAAGGTCGGCATTGCCTTTTCCGGCGGACTCGACACCAGTGCCGCACTGCTCTGGATGAAAAACAAGGGTTCCGTCCCTTACGCGTATACAGCGAATCTCGGCCAGCCCGACGAGCCCGACTACGATGCAATTCCGCGCAAAGCAATGGAGTACGGTGCGAAGATCGCTCGTCTGGTTGATTGCCGTCCGCAACTGGTGGCTGAAGGTATCGCGGCCCTGCAAGCAGGCGCTTTTCATGTCAGCACCGCCGGGGTGACGTACTTCAATACCACTCCGCTTGGCCGGGCCGTCACCGGAACCATGCTGGTCGCTGCCATGAAAGAAGACGACGTCCATATCTGGGGCGACGGCAGCACCTACAAGGGCAACGACATCGAACGTTTTTACCGTTACGGTCTGCTCACCAACCCTGAACTTCGCATCTACAAGCCTTGGCTGGACCAGACCTTCATCAATGAGCTGGGCGGCCGTGCCGAGATGTCGCAGTATCTGGTCGAACACGGCTTCGACTACAAGATGTCGGCAGAGAAGGCGTATTCGACCGATTCCAACATGTTGGGCGCCACGCACGAAGCTAAGGATCTCGAATACCTGAATTCAGGGATCCGTATCGTCAATCCCATCATGGGCGTAGCGTTCTGGCGCGATGATGTCAAGGTCGCTGCCGAGGAAGTCACGGTGCGCTTCGAGGAAGGGCAGCCGGTTGCATTGAACGGTGTCGAATACGCGGACCCTGTGGAACTCATGATGGAAGCCAACCGTATCGGCGGGCGCCATGGTCTGGGCATGAGCGACCAGATCGAGAACCGCATCATCGAGGCCAAGAGCCGGGGCATCTACGAAGCCCCGGGCATGGCGCTGCTGCATATCGCCTACGAACGTCTCGTCACCGGCATCCACAATGAAGACACGATCGAGCAGTACCGCATCAACGGTCTGCGCCTGGGCCGCTTGTTGTATCAGGGCCGTTGGTTCGATCCGCAAGCCATCATGCTGCGCGAAACGGCCCAACGCTGGGTCGCACGGGCCATTACCGGCGAAGTCGTCCTGGAACTGCGCCGCGGCAATGATTACTCTTTGCTTGATACGCGCTCAGAAAACCTGACATACAAGCCCGAGCGCCTCACGATGGAAAAGGGTGAATCCATGTTCTCGCCGCGCGACCGTATCGGTCAGCTCACCATGCGCAATCTCGACATCGTCGATACCCGTGAAAAGCTGTTCACGTATTCCAAGGCGGGCCTTTTGACATCCGCTGAAGGTGCATCGTTGCCCCAGCTCAAAGGCAGGTCCGAATAAGCTCAGCAGTTAGAAGAGGGTCAGACCACGATTTCCGCTATGCGGGAATCGTGGTCTGACCCTCTTTTTTTTCATTCTGCCGGCAGCTGGCCGAGCAGCAGAAATTCCATGAGGGCTTTTTGCACATGCAGGCGGTTCTCGGCTTCGTCCCACACCACGCTTTGCGGGCCGTCGATGACGTCGCCAGTGACTTCTTCGCCGCGGTGGGCGGGCAGGCAGTGCATGAATACCGCCTGGGGGTCTGCCACCGCCATCATCTCGGCGTCGACGCACCAGTCAGCGAAGGCCTTGCGGCGCTCTTCGTTTTCGGCTTCAAAGCCCATACTGGTCCAGACGTCGGTCGTGACCAAATGCGCACCTCGTGTGGCTTCCATGGGGTCTTCGAACTCGCGCAGCACGTGGGGCGCGACCTGGCCGGTCAGCTTCGGGTCGAGTTCATAACCTTTGGGGGCCGAGACGTGCAAAGTGAAGCCCAGCATCTCTGCCGCTTGCAGCCAGGTGTAGGCCATGTTGTTGGCGTCGCCGATCCACGCAACCGTCTTTCCCTGGATCGGCCCGCTCAGCTCGATGAAGGTGAAGATGTCGGCCAGAATCTGGCAGGGGTGGTATTCGTTGGTCAGGCCGTTGATCACCGGTACTCGCGAATGCGCCGCGAACCGTTCGATGCGTGTCTGCTCGAAGGTGCGAATCATGACGATATCCACCATGCGCGAGATCACCCGTGCAGTGTCCTCTATGGGTTCGGAACGGCCCAGTTGCGAATCGGTGGTGGTCAGGTGGATGGTCGAGCCGCCCAGTTGATACATACCGGCTTCGAAGGACACCCGTGTGCGGGTGCTGGCCTTTTCGAAGACCATCGCCAGCGTTCGGTCATGCAGCGTATGGTGAGGCTGGTAGCGCTTGAACTTGTCTTTGATGAGCCGGGCGCGGCCAAGCACGTACTCCATCTCTGCGCGTGAGAAGTCACGAAACTGCAGGAAGTGCCGAAGCGGCCCGTTTTGTATCGCGTTCTGTGTGGCGTCTGACATATTCAGCCTTGTTCTAAAACGACAATCTTACCTTTTCGCGCCTGCCCGGGCAAAGCAGGCGGATTGCCGAAGCCAACGCTCTCGGCGGTTTGCGGCCTCCGGCCGTGAAAGGGCGCGTGCAGGTCCTCTCGGATGGCAATGGGCTACAATGAAGGGTGGCGGCGGCAATGGCGATTCGGCCCATACGGGGCCATTATTTTTCATGACACAACACCTGGAACAGTTCATTATTCACGGTCTTACGAGCGCGGGGCAGCGGTTTCGTCCGAGCGATTGGGCGGAGCGTCTGGCGGGGGTGATGTCCCAGTTCCGTCCGTCCGGGTTTCGTGGAAGCCCGCTCAGCTATTCTCCCTACGTCGTACCGGTGAACATGGATGGCGTTCGTTGCGTGGTCGTCGATAAACGCCTGCGCGATCTTGAACCGCTCGCCTGGAAATTCGTATGCGGCTTTGCCACCGATAACGACCTCAAGACCAGTGAACGGGTGGTGCCTGCCATACAAGCGCCGGCATCGGCGCCCACGCGCGTCGTCTGAGTACCTTAGAAGCCAGGCAGTCTTGCCGTGTGTGGCGCCACCTGTTCCGGCGCAATCGCCCGCTCATGTTCCAGTAGCCAGCGTTTGCGATGCAGACCGCCTCCATAACCGGTCAATGTCGCGTTGCTGCCAATGACTCGATGGCAGGGCACGACAATGCTGACCGGATTCGCACCATTGGCTATGCCCACCGCACGAATGGCGGCCGGCCGCCCGATACGAAGCGCCAGCTCCAGATAGCTGATGGTTGTTCCAGCCGGAATGTGGCGCAAAGCCGCCCAGACCTCGCGTTGAAAGTCCGTGCCGCCTGTGGCGACGTCCAGTCCGTCTATTGCCGCCAGATCTCCCTCAAAGTATGCCTGCACGGCGCGCGTAGCTGTGGAGGGGCGTGCTGTTTCAATAAGAGTCATCAACCGGCCTCGATACTGCCTGCGCATGAGACGGTGCATGTTTTCTTCGTGGTCGCGCCAATCCAGGGCGCGCAAGCGACGATGGCTGTCGGTCACGATCAGCATTTCCCCGATAGGAGTGGGGACGCGCTCCAAAAGCAGTACCCCGTCTTCAGGCGCCAAGCGCGAAGACGGCGGATTTGCGGTCGCCCGGTCAGTGCCTTCACTCATGTCTTTCCTTCCGCTCAGGTATCGACGTCCTTAGAGCTTCCGTTCACTCAGGATCCCGTTGCTCGATCATCAATTCCACACGGCGATTTCGCGCCCGCCCTTCGGGCGTGTGATTGTCCGCGATCGGCCGCGTATCGGCGTAGCCCACCGCCTTCAGCCGACCACGGCTGATGCCGTTGGCCTGGAGATATCGGACCACCCCGCCGGCCCGTGCGCTGGAAAGCTCCCAATTCGACGGGTAGCGTACATTTCGGCGGACCGGCACGGAATCCGTGTGGCCTTCGACGGTCACCTCGTGTCCCGCTTCAGACAGCACGTTCACGATGCGCCGCAGGACTGTAAGGCCTGACAGGCTCAGATCTGCCTGACTGGAGTCGAAAAGGATTTCGCTATTGACGCGGAAACTGACGGAGCGGTCATTGACGACGACTTCGACATCGCTGCTGAGTTCGCCCAAAGCCAGTCCCGCAGCGAGGGTTTCGCCTTCAGAGGGCGGGTCTTCATCCTGCGCGCCGGGGAGGTCGGCTGTGGCCTGTGCGATTGAAGCCGTTTGCACCTGTTCCTCTGCGCCAGCGGCCGTGAGCAGGGAGCCTGGCCGAGGCGGACCGATGAAGGACGCAACAAGGTCGGCGGCGGTCCAGCCGGGGTAAAGCTGAGAAAGCAGCGGCGTGCCGAGTTCGCCGACGGTGATCTGGGGGAAGATGTCGGCATCGCGAGGCAAGGGGCCGGTATGCATGGCGGGGAAGGGCGCCATGGTCTCGGCGGCCGCGACAGTGTCCGGCGTGGCGGCATGGCCGGGAAGCAAGCCTGGGCCGCCAGGCAGCAAGCCGGTTCCGTCGGGGTCGGGAGGCAGCAAGCCGGTTCCGTCCGGGTCGGCAGGCAGCAAGCTGGTTCCGTCGGGGCCGGCCATCTTAGGCTGTGCGATAGGCGGCGACTCTTCAGTCGTACGAGGGCCCGAATCATCGACAACAATCGGAGCGGCATCCTCGGCTTTCTGCAATGTCTGGCCCGGCCGTTCTCCCAGCGAACCGGAAAAAGCCAGCATCACGATCATGACCACCAGCAGCAGAGTCATCATGTCCAGATAGGTGAGGAACCAGCCTTCCTCCTGCTGCGGCGCCGGAGCTTGCTCCAAGCCCCAGCGGCCCGTTGTTTCGGGGCTTTTGCTGTTGCGGCGCAAGTGCATGCGGGCGCGCTGCAGCTCCGATTCGAGCTCGTACATGCGCCTCGCCAGGTTGCGCGACGGGTGCAGCTCGCTGAGCGCGTCCTTCATGGGCGGCCGGCTCCCTTGCCGGAATCTACAGCGGGGCGGTTGGCGGCCGTGCCGGCGGACACGACGCCCCCGCGAGCGTTCC
>JAEWFK010000106.1 GCA_023388835.1 Pseudomonadota bacterium
CTTCTTGGCTTCGCCCCAGGCGAGGCCGCCTTCAAGCGCCTCGCGGAAGGCCGTGCTCTGAGCCGGTGTCGCAAAGGCACGATACAGCGTGTAGAGATGCGAGCCTTCGGCATCCTTGGGTTCGCCGGGTCCGCGCGAGTCGGTCACGATGCGCATCACCGCCGTCTGCATGGCTTTGCTTCCCCCTTCGAACAGGGGAATCGTGTTGTCGTAGCTCTTGGACATCTTTCGGCCATCCAGGCCGGGCAAGGTCGCGACTTCGTCGTCGATCTGCACTTCGGGCAGTACGAACAGCTCTTGGCCATGCCCGTACAGGTGATTGAAGCGCTGCGCGATGTCTCGCGCCATCTCCAGATGCTGGATCTGATCCCGACCGACGGGCACCTTATTGGCGTTGAACATCAGGATATCGGCGGCCATGAGCACCGGGTAGGAGAACAATCCCATGGTCACGCCGTCATCTTCGTCCACGTTGCGTGCAACGTTCTGATCCACCGACGCCTTGTAGGCGTGCGCGCGGTTCATCAGCCCTTTGGCCGTCACGCAAGTCAGCATCCAGCACAGTTCCGGTATTTCCGGAATATCCGACTGACGGTAGAAGGTCACGCGTTCCGGGTCCAGCCCCGCCGCCAGCCAGGTTGCAGCGATTTCCAGTCGTGATCGGGCAATGCGTGCGGGGTCTTCGCACTTGATCAAGGCGTGGTAGTCGGCCATGAAGTAAAAGGCGTCCACGTCCGGCCGGGTGCTGGCCTGGATGGATGGCCGGATGGCGCCGGCATAGTTCCCCAAGTGGGGGGTGCCCGTGGTCGTGATGCCGGTCAGTACTCGCGTGTTCATAGGTGCTTGTAGTCTACGTGGGCGCAGAGCGGACTCTATAGGGTGACGGCCGCTCGGCGTTCGGATTCCAGATATTCACGCGATTGCATCTCGACGATCCGGGACACGGTGCGGTGGAATTCATTGGACATGGGGCCCTGAGTATAAAGCTCTTCGGCCGGGCATTCAGCTGACATGATGAGCTTGACCTTGTGATCGTAGAAGACGTCGATCAGCCACGTGAAGCGGCGCGCCTCCGATGCCTGGCGCGCCGTCATGCGGGGCACCTCGGAAAGAATCACCGTATGGAAGCGGCTCGCCAGTTCAAGGTAATCGTTCTGGGAGCGCGCGGTTCCGCATAAAGTGGCGAAGTCGAACCACACAATGCTGCCGGCCAGCGCCACCGCAGGAAGCTCGCGGTTCTCGACCACCAGTATCGGGACCATGGGCGCCGTGTCCGCCAGCCGGTCGAAATTCGCCTGCAGTTCGGCTGTGGTTTCGTAGGACAGCGGCGTCAAATACATGCGCACCTGTTCCAGGCTGCGCCGGCGATAATCGGTTCCGGTGTCTACATTAAGTATGTCCATCCGTTCCTTGATCAGCCGGATGGCGGGCAGGATGCGGTCGCGATGCAAGCCTTCAGGGTACAGGGTGTCAGGTTCGTAGTTCGACGTCATTACAAACGATGTCCCATGCTCGAACAAGCCCAACAAAAGCCTGTACAGGATCATGGCATCGGCCACATCGGACACATGGAATTCATCGAAGCAGATCAGGCGGTAGCGCCGGGAGATACGCCGCGCAACCTCATCCAGCGGGTCCTGCTGACCGCGCACTTGCTTCAGCTCGGCGTGTACGCCGCGCATGAACTCATGAAAGTGCAGGCGGGTCTTGCGTTTGACTGGAACCGTCAGGTAGAAGGCGTCCATGATGAAGCTCTTGCCGCGGCCCACACCGCCCCACAGGTAGACCCCGCGCGGCACGGCCGGGCGCTTGAACAGCTTCTTGAGTCGGGAAGAGCGCGCCTTCTTGAAGTTGATCCAGTCGTCGTAAAACACCTGGAGGCGCTGCACTGCGGCCTCCTGGGCCGTATCCGGAAGGTAGCCGCGTTCGGCCAGGGCCTGCCGGTAATACTCGCGTACGTTCATCAAAGTAACCTGCAAAACAAAAGACGGGCTTGCGCCCGCCCTTTGCTGTAATGGGAAGCCTTCACCCTCGCAGACGGAGGTGAAGGCCCGCTACGATGGAAGTGCCGCCGCTCAGAAGTTGAGCGTGCGCTTGTCCACCGCCAAAGCGGCTTCCTTCATCGCTTCGGACAAGGTGGGGTGAGCGTGGCAGATGCGTGCGATGTCTTCGGCAGCGCCCCGGAACTCCATGATAGTGACGGCTTCGGCGATCAGTTCCGAGGCCGTCGGGCCGATGATATGCACACCCAGGACTTCGTCGGTCTTGGCATCGGCCAGGATCTTCACGAAGCCAGTGGTGTCGCCCAGGGCGCGGGCCCGGCCGTTCGCCATGAACGGGAAGCTGCCCGCCTTATAGGCGACGCCGGCTTTCTTGAGCTGCTGCTCGTTGCGGCCGACCCACGCGATCTCGGGCGAGGTATAGATGACCGAAGGGATGGTGTCGAAGTTGACGTGTCCGTGCTGGCCGGAGATACGCTCCGCCACCGCCACGCCCTCTTCTTCCGCCTTGTGTGCCAGCATGGGGCCGCGAACAACGTCACCCACGGCCCAGACGTTGGGCAGATTGCTGCGGCACTCGTCGTCGACCGCGATGAAACCGCGCTCGTCGAGCTTCAAGCCCACCGATTCGGCGTTCAGTCCCTGAACGTTCGGCACGCGGCCGATGGACACGATCAGCTTGTCCACAGACAGTTTCTGTTCGGCGCCCGAGGCGTCGGTATAGTGCAGCGTCACACCCTTGCCTCCGGCCTTGACGTCGCCGATCTTCACGCCCGTCTCGATCTTCAGGCCCTGCTTGGTCAGGGCCTTGAGCGCTTCCTTGGCGACTTGCTGGTCAGCCACGGCCAGGAACTCCGGCATGGCTTCGAGCACGGTGACTTCCGCACCCAGGCGGCGCCACACGCTGCCCAGTTCCAGGCCGATCACACCGGCGCCGATTACACCCAACTTCTTGGGAACGTCGGGAATGCGCAACGCGCCGTCATTGGACAGCACCGTGGTCTCGTCGAAGTCCAGACCGGGCAGTTGACGCGGCGAGGAGCCCGTTGCGACGATGACATGCTTGGCCACGAGCTCTTCTTCGGTGCTGCCGGAAACCTTGATGCTCCAGCCACCGTCGACCTGACCGGAGAACGCGCCGG
>JAEWFK010000009.1 GCA_023388835.1 Pseudomonadota bacterium
CAGTACATCCGTTACTACAATCACGATCGCATCAAGCTCAAGCTAAAAGGCCTGAGCCCGGTGCAATACCGAGCTCAGGCCTTCGGGCTTTAGCTTCTGACCGTCTAACTTCTGGGGGTCAGTTCAAATCCGCGGCCTCTTTTCATTTCGTCTGCAGTCGGTATGCATTTCGTGCTGGCTCGGACTGCACTCGGTGAGTCCCGAATAATTCCTTATTAAATTACTCGGGATTTGCTATACTTTGAGGAAACCGGGGCGGCTGTGGATGCTCGTGTTCTGGCCGTACCTTACCTGTTTTCCCGGGCAAGGATCTCACCATGCGCTTGACTACCAAGGGGCGGTTCGCAGTCACCGCCATGATTGACCTGGCACTGCGGCAGCAACAAGGCCCCGTTACGTTAGCGGCCATCAGTGAGCGGCAAAACATTTCGCTCTCCTACCTTGAGCAGCTGTTCGGCAAGTTGCGCCGTCATGAGCTGGTCGACAGCGTGCGTGGGCCTGGGGGCGGCTATTCCCTTGCGCGCCTGGCGCGCAACATGACGGTAGCCGACATCATCTTCGCCGTAGACGAACCGCTGGACGCCACCAATTGCGGCGGCAAGGGCAATTGCAAGGTGGGCCGCCGTCCGGGCGCCGCGACGTGCATGACTCATGATCTTTGGACTACCCTCAATCACAAGATGATCGATTACCTGGATTCCGTCTCGCTGCAAGATCTCGTCGACCAGCAACGCATGCGTCTGCTCGAGGAAACCACGCAGGCTCGTCTGGCCTCTCGCGAAGAGGTCCTGAGCCGCCATCCGGCTTGAACCCGATGGAACGCCTGATGGTCCAGCGCCCCATTTATATGGATTACGCGTCCACCACGCCTGTTGATTCGCGCGTGGTGCAAGCCATGCTGCCATGGCTGACCGAGCGCTTCGGGAATCCCGCCTCGGACACCCATCGCTACGGATGGGATGCAGAAGACGCAGTCGAGAATGCGCGCGAAGAAGTCGCGCTACTGGTGAATGCGGATGCCCGCGAAATCATCTGGACATCCGGTGCCACCGAATCCAACAACCTCGCACTGAAAGGCGCTGCACAGTTCCTGGCCGAACGCGGCCGGCATGTCGTGACCGTGGCCACGGAGCACAAGGCGGTGCTCGACACCTGCCGCGAACTCGAACGACAGGGCTTCGAAGTCACCTATCTCAACGTGCCGGAAAATGGTCTGCTCGACCCGGCCGTGTTCGCAGCGGCTTTGCGGCCGGACACCATTCTGGCGTCCGTCATGGCGGTCAATAATGAAATCGGTGTGGTGCAGGATATCCCGGCTCTCGGCGAACGATGCCGCGAACGGGGCATCACCTTCCACGTGGATGCCGCCCAGGCAACGGGCAAGCTGCCGATCGATCTTTCCCAGTGGCCGGTCGACCTCATGTCCATGTCCGCCCACAAGACTTACGGGCCTAAAGGGGTGGGGGCACTGTACGTTCGCCGCAAGCCCCGCGTCAGGCTCATGGCTCAGATCCATGGCGGCGGTCACGAGAAAGGCTTTCGCTCGGGGACCTTGCCGACCCACCAGATTGTGGGCATGGGAGAAGCTTTCCGGTTGGCCCGCCTCGAAATGGCCGATGAGCTGCCACGTATTCAGGCGCTGCGTGACCGCTTGTGGGAGGGCCTTTCCACGCTGGATCAGGTCTGGCTCAATGGTGATCTGCAGCGGCGGGTTCCCCATAATCTGAACGTCAGCTTCGGCCATGTCGAAGGCGAATCTCTATTGGCGGCGTTGCAACGCATCGCGGTCTCCAGCGGGTCGGCCTGCACCTCGGCGAGTCAAGAACCGTCGTACGTGCTGCGCGGCTTGGGGCGTAGCGACTCGCTCGCTCAGAGCTCGATCCGCTTCAGCCTGGGGCGTCAGACCACCGAAGCCGAGGTGGACGAGGCGGTACTTGAAGTTCGCCGGGTGGTACAGCAGCTGCGGCAGTTGTCGCCGCTCTGGATCGCGCAACACTGAGGAATCGGCATGCGGATCGTGTACAGTGAAGCATTGATGGAGCACTTCCTTCGGCCGCGCAACGTGGGCGAACTCGACAGTGATTCGATAAATGTGGGCACGGGCGCCGCAGGCAGCCCCGATACTGGCGGCGTACTGCGCATGCAGGTACAGGTCAGCGAAGATGGCCTGATTTCAGACGCACGCTTCAAGGCTTATGGGCCGCCCGCCCTGATCGCATCGGGCTCATGGCTGAGCCAGGCCTTGCTCGGCGGCAGCCTGGAACAGGCCGAAGCAGTCACGCATCAGGCCATAGTTGCCGCGTTGGCGTTGCCTCCGGCGCGGCTGCATTGCGCGTTTCTCGCGGAAGACGCCATTCGCGCAGCCATTCAGGAATACAAGGACAAGCAGAGGGCACACGTATGAACAACATCAGCATTAGTGAAAGAGCGGCCAGTCATATTGCTCGCTATCTCGACAAGCGCGGCAAGGGCATCGGTTTGCGCCTGGGAATCAAGACGACCGGTTGCTCGGGCCTGGCCTATAAAATGGAATATGTCGATGAACCCCGCGAGGGCGACCTGCTTTTCGAAGAGCATGGGGTGAAAGTCTTTGTCGACCCCGAAAGCCTCCGCTACATCGATGGCACAGAAGTCGACTTCGTGCGCGAAGGTCTGAATGAGGGCTTCAAGTTCGTGAACCCGAACGAGAAAGCCAGCTGCGGTTGCGGAGAATCATTCACCGTTTGAAGCTAGTCTCATCGTAGGGCCATAAAAGGGGCTCAGGCCGCGATTTCCTGTCTTAGGAAAGTCGCGGCCTGAGCCCCGTTTTTTCACCGAAGACAGGCCCGGGCTGACCCAGGCCTCTATGCATCAGGCTTTGGAGTCGTCCTCTTTCCGAAGATGAGGGAAGAGGATGACGTCGCGGATGCTGGCACTATCGGTCAACAGCATGACCAAGCGATCGATGCCGATGCCGCAGCCGCCGGTGGGGGGCATGCCGTACTCCAGCGCGCGGATGTAATCCGCGTCGTAGTACATGGCTTCTTCATCGCCGGCGTCCTTGGCTTCCACTTGCTGCAGGAAGCGGGCGGCCTGGTCTTCCGGGTCATTGAGCTCGGAAAAGCCGTTCGCGATTTCCCGGCCAGTGATGAAGAGCTCGAAGCGTTCCGTGATCTCCGGATTGGCGTCCGAGGCGCGGGCCAAGGGGGAGACTTCGACCGGGTAGTCGATGATGTAGGTCGGATTCCACAGCTTGGCTTCGGCGGTTTCTTCGAAGAGGGCCAGCTGCAAGGCGCCCAGGCCTGCGCGGGCCAGCACGGGCCCGTCGACATCGCTGCCCAGCTTGCGCAGTTCCTGGCGCAGGAAGTCCGCGTCGTGCAGCTGTTCGTCGGTATAGCCCGGGGCGTACTTCATGATGGCCTGCACGATGGTCAGCCGGTCAAAGGGCTGGCCCAGATCCAGGGCGCGGCCTTGGTACTCGAGTACGGCGCTGCCCGTGGCGGCGATGGCCGCTTCCCGGATCAGGGTTTCGGTGAAGTCCATCAGCCACCGGTAGTCGGTATAGGCGGCGTAGAACTCCATCATGGTGAATTCGGGGTTGTGCCGCGGGCTGACGCCCTCGTTGCGGAAATTGCGGTTGACTTCGAACACACGCTCGAATCCGCCGACAATCAGCCTCTTCAAATAGAGTTCGGGTGCAATGCGCAGGTACATTTCCATGTCCAGTGCATTGTGATGGGTGATGAAGGGCTTGGCCGCCGCGCCGCCCGGTATCGGGTGCAGCATGGGGGTCTCGACTTCCAGGAAGCCGGCCTCCAGCATGTGCTGGCGAATGCTGCCGATGGCCTTGCTGCGCGCGATAAAGGTCTGGCGCGTTTCTTCCGTCATGATCAGGTCGACATAGCGCTGACGGTAACGCAGTTCCTGGTCAGCCACGCCATGGAACTTGTCGGGCAGGGGGCGCAAGGATTTTGACAATAGCCGGATGGTGGTGGCGTGGACCGACAGCTCGCCCTTGTTGGTCTTGAAGACCCCGCCTTCGATCGCGATGAAGTCGCCAATATCCCAGCCCTTGAAGTCGGCGTAGCAATCTTCGCCCACCGTATTGCGATCCAGAAAGATCTGGATGCGGCCCGAGCCGTCCTGAAGCGTGGCGAAGCTGGCCTTGCCCATGATGCGTTTGAGCATCATGCGGCCGGCAACCTTGACTTGCTTGCCTACCTGCTCGAGGTCCTCTTTTTCGAGGCTGCCATAGGCATGGTGCAGTTCGGCCGCTTTGCTGTCGGGCTGGAAATCGTTCGGGTAGGCGATGCCATCGGCACGCAGACGGGCCAGCTTGCCCCGGCGCTCCGCGATCAGGCGATTGTCGTCGGAGGCGAGCGGGGTGGGCGTCGGTTCATTCATGTTGGAATCAGTCGTAGTTGCGTATGTCGTCGAGCACGGTGCGCCCGAAGGCGTCGCTCGCGAGGTGTTGAAGTATCTTTCGAGCCGTCGCTTCGGGACTCGCAAGCTGCTTGCCTTCGTGCAACTGCACGAAGCGGTCGAGCTCCGGGAAGTGCCGGCTGTCGCTTGCGCGTATGCGCTGCTGCATGGCGGTGTCGATCACGCCCGGGGCGAGCGCGGCTACGCGGACTTGCGGTTGCTCTTCGGCCAGAACCCGCGTGTAGTGATCCAGGGCGGCCTTGGTCGCGCAGTACACCGACCATCCGCGTGTGGGTTTGCGGCCGGCACCGGATGATATGTTTACGATGCGGCGGTCCGCCTGAGCGGGTGCCGTTCGCAGAAAAGCGGCCGCGAGCACCATGGCGGCCGTCACATTGAGGTTGAAGGCGCGCTCGATTGACGCGGCATCGAATAGACCATCGGCCAGGCTGACTGGCTCCACCGTCCCGGCATTGTTCACCAGCAGATATTGCGAGGCGTCCCCGGGCAGGGCCGCGCTCATGAGCCCGGCCGCTGTTTCGATGGACCCTGCCTGCGACAGGTCGGCCTGCAGCTGCTGCAACCGTGCGCCATGACGCCTGGCGGTTTCCGCCAATGCGGGATCGCTGCTGCGCGCCAGCGTGATGACGGTGGCGCCGGAAGCCAGCAGCTCGGCGGCTAGTGCGTGGCCGAGCCCGCGGCTGGCACCGGTGATGACGGCAACGGTGGAGGTGCCCATGGTTCAGACCCCTTGCTTCAGGCTGGCAATGATGAAGGGGTCCAGATCGCCATCCAGCACTTTCTGGGTGTTGGAGATTTCCACGTTCGTGCGCAGGTCCTTGATACGGCTCTGATCCAGCACATAGGAACGGATCTGGTGGCCCCAGCCCACATCGGTCTTCGAATCTTCGAGCTTCTGCTGTTCGGCCATGCGCTGGCGCAGCTCAAGCTCATAGAGCCGGGACTTCAGCATCTGCATGGCCTCGGCCCGGTTGCGGTGCTGTGAACGATCGTTCTGGCACTGCACAACGATGCCCGACGGCATATGGGTGATGCGCACCGCCGAGTCGGTCTTGTTGATGTGTTGCCCGCCGGCCCCGCTCGCACGATAGGTGTCGATGCGCAGGTCGGCGGGGTTGACCTCCACTTCGATGGAGTCGTCGACTTCGGGGTAGACGAAGACGCTGGCAAACGATGTATGACGGCCGTTCGACGAATCGAAAGGACTCTTGCGGACCAGGCGGTGTACGCCCGTCTCGGTACGCAGATGCCCGTAAGCGTATTCCCCGGAGATGCGGATGGTGGCTGACTTCAGACCGGCGACTTCACCTTCGGATTCTTCCAGGACTTCGACCTGGAAATCCTTGTGTTCGGAGTAACGGAGGTATTGACGAAGCAGCATGGACGCCCAGTCTTGGGCTTCGGTGCCGCCCGCGCCGGCCTGGATATCCATGAAGCAATTCATGGGGTCGGCCGGATTCGAGAACATGCGGCGGAATTCGAGCGCTTCGAGCTGCTCGCCGATGGCGTCGATGTCAGCCTCGATGGCTTCAAGTGTGGCGTCGTCATCGTCTTCGGAAGCCAGTTCGAAGAGGTCGCGCGCGTCGTGCAGTCCCTGCTCGATGCGGGTCAGCGCCTGGACGACGTTTTCGAGGCTCTTTTTTTCGCGGCCGAGATCCTGGGCGTGCTGGGGGTCGTTCCAGACGTCCGGGCTCTCGAGTTCGGCATTGACTACGTGCAGGCGTTCAGCTTTGGCATCGTAGTCAAAGATACCTCCGTAAGGAGGACTGCCGCTCGTCGTAGTCTTCGATGCGGGCGGCAATCTGGTTCTGATGTTCTGCTTCCATGATCTTTCCGTAGATTCGAACCCTGTATTGTAACCCCAGGGAGCGCTGGACCCTTGCTGGCGGCGGCCGCTTTGTGTGCGGCGGGCGCGGCGGTGCCCCGGGGCGGGCTGCGGCACGGAAAGGCGATCGCTCAGCTTCCGAATTGCGGAGCCGGCGCGGGCGCTGCCTGCAAGGCGGTATAGGCCCGCGCTGCCGTCTGGCGTTCTGGGGCATGGGAGCGTGAGCGGTTCCCGGCAAGGCGGGGGTGTAGCAGCCACTCGCATTCGTCCTCGGCCGCAACGCTTACGTCTGCCTGCTCGTCTTGCACCTCGGTGCCAAGCTGGAACCGTGCGATCAGGGTGGTCAGCCCCTCGACCTGCTCTTCCTGGCTGCGCGTGGCCCGGGCGGCCAAGCCGACTTGCCTGACCGTCTCGTGCGTGAGGACGTCCAGTTCCGCGACCGCGCCGGACACCTGAGCGATCCCCGTCGCTTGCTCATGCGAAGCTTCCGAAATATCGGTGACGAGACGACGTGCCTCTTCCACACTCTGGCGGATCTCGCTCATGGCCAGCACTGTCTTGTCCACCAGCGCGGCGCTGCCGTCCATGTTGCGCACCGATGTCTTGATCAGCGTGGCGATCTCGCGGGCCGCTTCCGCCGTCTTGTGGGAAAGCGCGCCCACTTCCGCCGCGACCACGGCGAACCCCTTGCCGTGCTGACCGGCCCTTGCGGCTTCCACGGCCGCATTGAGCGCGAGAATGTTGGTCTGGAATGCAATCGAATCGATCAGACTGGTGATCTCGGCGATCGTGCGCGAACTGTCGCGCAAGGCCTGCATGGTCGCCAGCGCGGACTGCGCGATGTGATGACCGCGATCCGCCGATTCAGATGCATTGCATACGAGGTCGCGCGCCAGGCGTGCGCCTTCCGCGTTGTTCTGTACGGTCACGGCCAATTCTTCCATTGCGCCGGCCGTGTGCTGCAGGTGTCGGGCCTGCTCGTTACTGCGCCGATCGAGTTCTTGGTTGCCAGTGGCGGTGTCGCGTGCCGCCCGGACAATATGCTCGGCGCGGTGTCGGACTTCGCCCACCGTGTGGGCCAGCGCTTCACCTATGCCGTTGAGGGCAAGCAGCAACTTGCCCAGTTCATCGTGCCGCTGCACCTGCGCTCGTGCGCCGAGGTCACCGTGAGCAAGACGCTCCGCAAGCGCAACGCCCATATCGAGCGGCCGCTTGATGCCGCGGTACAGGCTGCGCAGGGCGAGCGCGCTGCCCAGAAGCAGGCAGGCCATGGCGCCCAATGCGATGCGGCTGCCGGCTTGAATGTCCTGGCGTGCCCGCTGCACTTCACTGGCATGGCGCTGCGCCTGCATGCGATCGAACGCGTCGATGTCGGCAGCGATGGCGGCTGCAGCGTCGGTGTATTGTTGGCCGAAGATCATCACCTTTGCCATCAAGCTGTTCGGCAAGGCCACCCGGATGCCGCCCTGGCCGTCATCGAACTGTCCACTGGCAGTCTCGATGGCTTCGCGCTCCACTTTCATGAGTTGCTGATGCGCGGAATGGGCCGATTCCAGCTTCGCAAGCTCCTTGGGAGCGAAGCCGGCCTGGCGGAAGCGTTCCAGCAAGCCAGGTCCGGCGTCGGCGACGGGCAGGGCACTCGCATCCCGCCCCAGCAGGCGACCGACCTGTTGTTCATAACGCTCCAGGAATTCCGGTTGCTCGGTGGAGACGAAGGCCATGACGTCGCGGGTCATGGCCTGTGATAGCGCTTTGTATTCAGTGGCCAGCCGGGTGCTGTCGTATCGGCTCTGTTCGGTCTGCCGCAGCTGATCGACGCTGTGGGTCAGATTCATGACGGCGGTTACCACGAGGGCCGACAATACACAGAGAGTGAGCAGAAAGACGATGAAGCCTTTCTTCAGGGTGAGGTTTTTATTCATGTTGTGCGTCCAGGGCGCCTTTGGGCTAGCGGGACCAGGTCGGTCCCTGGACGCGATTATTGTGAGGCAAGGTTACATCCGTATTAACCCTGAACGAATTCTTTCAGTGCGCCGACGCAGCATCTCGAGCGTGAAGAGCAGGGCGAGCGAAAGCAGGATGAGCAAGGTGGCCACTGCCAAAATCGTGGGATTGATCTGCTCGCGTAGCCCAGCGAACATCTCCCGCGGAATGGTGCGTTGTTCAGGCCCGGCCAGGAAGAGCACCAGCACCACCTCGTCGAACGATGTGACGAAGGCGAAGAGGGCGCCGGAAGCAACACCCGGTCGTATCAAGGGTATGACGATATCGCGGAAACTACGAAACGGCGAGGCGCCCAGGCTGAGTCCTGCGCGGTACAGCGACTGGTCGAATCCCGCGAGAGTCGCGGTGACGGTCAGGATGACGAAGGGCACGCCCAGGGCGGCATGGGCGATGATCAGGCCGGTGTAGGTCGCCACCAGGTTGTATCGCGTGTAGAAAAAGAACATGCCGGCCGCGACAATGATGAGCGGCACGATCATGGGCGAGAGCAGCAATGCGGTGATCAGCCGGCGCATGGGCATGGATTCGCTGCTGAGGCCGACGGCCGCGACCGTCCCCAGCGTGGTGGCGATCACGGTGGCGGCGAGCCCGATCAAAAAGCTGTTCTTGATGGCGAGCATCCAATTGCCTGTGGTGAAAATGCGCTCGTACCAGCGCAAGGACCAGGCGTCGGGATCCAGCCTGAGCATGCCGGACGTAAAACTGAAGAAAGGCTCCGCGTTGAACGAAAGCGGCACGATCACCAATATGGGCAGGATCAGGAAGAACAGCACGGCCCATGCGTAGGCGGCGACCAGCATGCGAGCGGCGCGATGCCGGAAGCCGTAATGGATGGTGGGTTCGCTCATGGGAATTCCTGTTCGGCCGGGTCAGCCCAGGCGGATGTTGCGCGCGCCGACCAGGCGATCATAGGTCCAGTACAGCGCGAGAATCAGCACCAGCAGCAGGGTGCCCAGTGCGGCCGCAAGTCCCCAGTTGTTTGATTGCTGCATGTGAAAGGCGATCAGGTTGGAAATCATCTGGCCGTCCGTCCCGCCGACCAGGGCCGGAGTGATGTAATAGCCCACTGAAATGATGAAGACCAGCAGGGCGCCGGCGCTCAAGCCCGGCAGGCTCAACGGGAGCACGATACGCATGAAGGCGCCCAGCGGACGGCTGCCCATGGACAGCGCCGCACGCATATAGCCCGGGTCCAGACCCCGCATGACGCTATAGAGCGGCAGAACCATGAAGGGCAACAGGATATGCGTCATGGCGATGACCGTAGCCGTTCGTGTGTAGAGCAGTTCCAGGGGCTGATCAATGATGTGCAAGGCCACGAGGACGGAATTGATCACGCCGTTGGTTTGCAATAAGGCAATCCAGGCGGTGGTGCGCACCAGCAGAGATGTCCAGAAGGGCAGCAGCACCATGATCATGAGCACATTGGCTTTACGTGCGGGAGCCTGCGATAAATACCAGGCCAGCGGGTAGCCCAGCACAATGCATAGCAGCGTGATGGTCAACGCCATGCCGAGCGTGCGTCCGTAAAGCTGCAGATAGATGCGCGCCGATTCCCTCTGGTGGATCTCTCCGGCCGCATTGCGTTCGAGATCCAGGGCGGTCAGGTAATTGTTCACCGTATGGACGGCGCCGACTTCGATAATCGACCGCCAGACGGCGACTTGCGTCCATCGTTTGTCGGCCTGGTCGAGCAGCGCCGCGCCTTCGCTTTGCAATGCGTCATCCGTCACGCTGCGCATCTTTCGGGCCGTGGCATTGATCAGGCTGGATGCCCCGGGGTAGGCGCGATTCACGGCCGCGGCCAGTACGCCTGCGCGCCGCTCTTCGGCAAGGCCCCGCAGTTCACGGGCCATGGTCACGCGGATCGTGCCTGACGGCAAGTCGTCGCCGTCCCATTTCGAGAGCGCCTGCAATGTTTCGGGTATAAGCTCCACGACCGCGGGGTTGTATACGCTGCGGTAGAGCATCGTCGAAATTGGTGCCACGAAGGCAAAGAACACGAAGGCCAGCAACGGCAGGACAAGCAGAAGGCTGGCACGCCGACGGCGTGCCAGGGCCTTGCGTTCCTGCGCGACCTCCTTACTGCTTAAGTAGCCACTCATTGAATTTTTCGCCGAGGTTCTCGCCGTAGTCTGCCCAGAAAATGCCATCGGCCTTCAGGCCGGCATCGATATGTGCCGTGGGCAGGTGATCGACGACGTCCTTGTCCACCATGTCCATGGAAGAGCGGCGCGGCGGGCCGTAGGCCACGTCCTGGAAGCCCGCAAGCGCCTTGGTGGTCGTTGTGAAGGCGACGAATTCCAATGCCTGCTTGAGCTTGGGCGTGCCCTTGACGATACCCCAGGCATCGAGGTCATACAGATGGCCATCCCAGACAATGGTGAAGGGCTTGTTTTCGCGGCGGATCGCATCAAAGAAGCGGCCATTGGCCGATTGCACGAAAACAGCGCCTCCGTCGTTCAGCAGCTGTGGCGCCTGCGACCAGCTATCGAACCAGACGATGTCATGCTTGATGGAATCGAGCTTGGCGAATGCCTGGGCTTGGCCTTCGGGAGTGGCCAGAACTTCATAGACCTTGTCGCTTGGCACACCATCGGCCAATAGCGCCCACTCGAGGTTCACCTGCGCCCGTTTGCGCAAGGCGCGCTTGCCGGGGAATTTTTTCAGGTCGAAGAAATCCTGAACCGTGCTGGGCTTGTCGCCGCTCAGCGTATCGTGGTTGTAGGCGTAAACCGTGCTCCACACGATCTCGCCCACGCCACACTCGTTGGACAGCGCATCGGGAATGAAGTCCTTCTCTGCGGCCGTGCCGTCCGGGGCGGCCTCCAGGATGTCCCGGGGGATCACTTCGAGCAGCCCTTCCGAGCAGGCGCGTTCCAGGTCGATGGTCTCGATATCGACGACGTCCCACTGGATGTTGCCGGATTCCACCTGAGCCTTGATCTCCGCGACGCCGCCCGTATAGTTCTCGAACAGCACCTTATTGCCGGTGGCCTTCATGTAGGGGTCGATCTGATGCACCTGCTGGGCGGCTCCATAGGCGCCGCCGAACGACACGACGGTAAGGGTTTCCTGTGCCGCGGCGGGAGCGCTTGCGGCAAGGCCGGTGGCCAGCACCGCAACGCACAGGATGCTGTTTTTTCTCATGGCGTATCTCCTTGGACTGCAGGGATGGTGGGGGGGTGGAAGGCGAAGCTGTGCTGCACCGACCACGACAGGTCGGCCGACTGGCCCTCGGAAAGTGTGGGGGCGCGGTCGTCGTTCATCGACTTGACGATAATGCGGGTGCCGTCAGTCAGTTCGAAGTAATACCGGATGAAATCGCCCACATAATGCTGCGCCACGAAACGTGCGCGCAGGACATTGCTATGCGGAGCGGTTGGAGTATCGCCGATGTAGATACTCAGCTTTTCGGGCCTCACTGAAAGCATGCAGTCGCCCGCCGTCTCGCGGAAGTCCCCGTGCGCAGCGTGCAGGACGGTCCCATCATAGAGGGTGACGGAGACGGTGTCGTCGCCGTTCGCAGAGCCGGCGCCCCGGATCAGATTGTTTTCGCCGATGAAGCCGGCCACAAAGGCGTTGACGGGTTGCTCGTAGAGCTCGTCGGGCGACGCATATTGTTGGACAATGCCGTGGTTGAACACGGCGATGCGGTCGGACATGGTGAGTGCTTCGCCCTGATCATGGGTCACGTACACCATGGTGCAGCCCAGCTTCTTGTGCAGGCGGGAGATCTCGAACTGCATCTGCTCGCGCAATTTCTTGTCCAAGGCACTGAGGGGTTCGTCCATGAGCACGAGCGCCGGTTCAAAAATCAACGCCCGCGCCAGGGCCACGCGTTGGCGTTGTCCGCCCGACAGCTGACCCGGGTGGCGGTTGCCGAACTCCTCGAGTTCGACAAGCTTCAGGTAATGGTTAACACGTTCGGCGATATCGTGCCGCGACATCTTGCGCACCTTCAAGGGGTAGGCCAGATTTTCAGCGACGGTCATATGGGGAAAGAGCGCATAGTTCTGGAACACCATGCCAATATTGCGTTCGTACGGCGCCGTGCGCGTAACGGACTCTTCGCCGATCACAATGTCGCCGCTGGTCACATGCTCGAAGCCCGCCAGCATCATCAACACAGTGGTCTTGCCGGAGCCGGACGGTCCGAGCAGGGTGACGAACTCGCCGCGGTGTACGTCCAGACAGAAGTCCCGGACCACCAGACTGCGCCGGTCGTAGGTCTTCTTGACGTTCCTGAAACTCAGGAACACGTCGGAGTGTTTTGTCATCGGAACCTCGAACATCCTTGGTCTTGTGGCAGACTAGCAGGGGCTTGGCCGCGCCGCCGCCGTTCATTTTTCATTCTTGCCGTTGTCAGAGCCGAAATCCATGCGTTTCATTCATGCCGCAGACATACATCTCGATAGCCCCCTGCGGGGCTTGGGTTCCTACGAGGACATGCCTGTCGATACCCTGCGCGGCGCAACACGCGCAGCGTTCACGCGCTTGGTGGAAGAAGCCCTGAGCCGGGAAGTCGACTTCATGGTGATCGCCGGCGACCTGTACGACGGCGATTGGAAGGACCACAACACCGGTATCTATTTTGCCCGCCAGATGGGTCGCCTGCGCAATGCGGGTATTCCCGTTTATGTGCTGCACGGCAACCATGACGCGGAAAGTATCATGACTCGCCGTCTCGCGCTGCCGGACAATGTGCATGTCTTTCGTGCCGACAAGGCATGCACCCTGGTGCTTCCCTCACACAAGGTGGCGCTCCATGGCCGCAGTTTTCCTCAGGCTGCCGTCACTGAAAACCTGGTCGCCGCTTATCCCGACCCCTTGCCTGGCCACTTCAATATCGGGGTGCTGCATACGGCGCTGGAAGGCTATGCCGAGCATGCTAACTACGCGCCTTGCAGTCTGGAGCAACTGCACGCGCGCGGCTACCAGTACTGGGCCCTAGGCCATGTGCACGAGTTTCGCGTGTTTCCGGGGCCTGTGCCCGTCGTATTTCCAGGCAACCTGCAAGGGCGGCATATCCGTGAAGCCGGCCCACGCGGCGCCGTGCTGGTCAGTTGCGTCGATGGCGTCGTCGAATCCATAGAACGATTGGAGGTCGACGTTCTGCGCTGGCACGCATTGCCTGTCGATGTTTCGGACTGCCAGTCGATCCACGAGGTCTTGTCTCGCGTGCGGGCCGGTCTGGAAGACGCTTTGCACCAACAAGACGCTGAGCGGCCTTGCGTGCTGCGCCTGACGCTGGAAGGAGATACCGGCCTGCATGGCGAGCTCGTGGGCCAGGCGGCGCAGCTACGGGCCGACGTGATGGCGATCATGGCGGCCCTCGCGGGCGACCGCCTGTGGCTGGAGAAACTGCGCATCGAAACCCGCCGGCCTTCGCGGCCGACATGGGCGGCTCAAGCCGACGCCGAGGGCGACGACTTGGCCGTGCTGCTGGCCGAAGCGGCAGCCGATCCTCAGCTTCAGGCCGACATTGTCCAAGGGCTGCAACCCTTGCTGGACCGTGCGCCGTATGAGCTGTCCGCGCAATTGCCGGTGTTCGACGCCTTGCGCAGCGGCAGCGTCGCTACGCTGCTGGACAATGCGGCGATGTCCGTACTCGACAAGCTCGAGCGGGGAGCCTGACATGCGCTTTGCAGCCATTGATCTTCAGCGTTATGGGCACTTTTCAGACGAGCGCCTGCATTTCCCTCAGCGCGAATGCGACTTCCATCTGATCCTGGGGCGTAACGAAGCAGGGAAATCCACGCTCAGACAGGCATTCCATGATCTGCTCTTCGGCATCCCCATGACGACTCCGATGAGCTTCCTGCACCCTGGTCCCGAACTCGAGCTTGGGGCCGTCCTCGCCGGTCCGGCAGGCGAGTTCGCCTTCAGCCGGCGCCGCAAGCGTAACGGCGGTCTTGTCGACGCTAATGGCGAACCCTTGCCGCCCGACGCTTTGCATCATTGGCTGGGGGAAGTCAACGAAGCCTTCTACGAACGCATGTTCGGCCTGGACCATCGTCGGTTGGAGCAGGGTGGCCGCGCCATGCTGCAGGCCGGCGACAATGTCGACTCGGTGCTCTTCCAGGCTGCAGCCGGTGTGTCGGCGCTCAATGGCGTGCTGGACGGCTTGCGGCAGGAAGCCGCGAGCCTGTGGGCGCCCCGGCGCAGCCGTGATCGCGCATGGTATGCGGCGGCTGATCGCCTGGCTGACGCCGATACCTCGTTGAAGGCGGCCATCGTGCGGCCCTCGGCCTGGGCCGACGCGCGGCGCGAGAATCGCCGGCTGGAAGAGGCCTACACACAGGCGGAATCCCAGCACGTCAGCCTGCTTGCCCAGGTGCGCGAACTCGAGCGCCTGCGCCGGAGCGCGCCGCTGATGGCGCAGATCCGACAATATGAAGCAGCGCTGGCTGAAAGCGGCCGCGGTGAAAGCCGCCACGGCGAAAGCGATGACGGCGAAAGCCGCTGCACGGAAGGTGGCGACGGTACTGCCGCCCAGCAAACAGGCGCGGCACCAGCGCTTCTGCTCCACGAGGCCGAAATCCTCCGTTTGGGAGAGCTGCGCACGCGGGTGGCCGAGCACCGTGTCGAGATCGGAAGCTGTACCGCCCGCATCCAGCTATTGTGGGACCGGCTTGCGCAAGCGCTGCGCCGGCTGGGGCAGCCTGTCCCCGCTGCCGACGCTGTCCACCTTGATACGCTCGTCGACAAACTTCCCGCGCGTCCTTTACGTCGCGAGATCGAACATCTTCTGCAGGAAGGGCGGGAGCTCAGCGCGCAGCGGGACGCAGCGGCACAGGCGCTGGAAGAACGCCGGGCAGAGGCAGAGCGTCTGGCGGCAGAAATAAATGGCCTGCCTGCCGTATCGCTGAGCCTCGACTTGCGCAGCGCGCTGAATGCCGCCACATCAGCCGGGGATATTGTCCACTTGCGAGAGGCTGCCAGACACCGTGCCGAACAGGAGCGGGCCACTCTGATGAGGCGTCTGCTTGCCCTGACCCAGCCGGATATCGTTCCGCCTTCGGATCCCTCAGAGGCCGTGGAGTGGCTGGCACGCATGGAAGCCTGGCAGGCCGGTACGCTTGGCGAGCAGATTCAACGGCGCCAGCGGCTGCAAGCCGAGATCGACACCTTGGACAAGCGCCTGCGTGAGGCAACCCTCGAAACCCGGGCGGCTCATGTGGAGCTTGAGCAATTCCGCCGCTCGCATCAGGCGGTATCGCGCGATGAGGTCATGGCCGCCCGGAGGGAGCGCGACACCCTGTGGAAGACCTTGTCTACGGCGGGCCGCTTTGATGACACGCAGGCAGATCGTTACTTGATCCTGACGCAGCATGCCGACAATCTTGCAGACCTTCATTTGCAGGCGGTGGGCGATGCGGCACGTTTGCAGGCGCTGCAGCATGACAGCGAGAGGCAGGAGTCCATGCTTGAAGGCTTGGGCGAGTCGCTGGCGCAGGCGCAGGGCTTCTTCCGGCAGCACGAGGCCGAATGGGTACAGGCTTGCCTGCAACGCCGCCTGCCCGCCTTGCCACCAGCGGATCTGCAGGGCTGGCTCGCCAGCCGTGAAGCAGCGCTCCAGGCGTCGGAACGCCTGGCATCCGCCGAGAGCGAAACATCCTCGTTGGCCGCGCGCCATGATCGCCTTGTGAAAGGCCTGGTCGCCGCGCTGGCTGATGAAGGCCGCACACCGCCGGAGGATTCGTCGCTCGAGTCCGTCTGCGAAAGCGCAAGGGCCTGGCTGCATCAGGCAGAACAGGCGCAGGCGCGGCGCGAGGCCATGGTCGAGCAGCTCACGCGTATCGGGCTCCTGCTACCCGCATTGCAAAGCGAGCGGGAACGCTGCGAAGCGCGGCACGCCGAATGGCGGGGCCGCCGCCATGATGTTCTTGGGCGCGCCGGCTTGCCTGCCGACGCCGAACCGGCCTATGTCCACGAGGCCCTGGCCCTTCTGGCCGATGCTGACGAGTTGGCGGGCGAACTGCGCGACTGCCAGGAGCAACGCACGCAGATGGCAGCAGAGGTCGAGCGTTATGGAAGCGCGGCGGCCGGGCTCGCCCGGCAGCTGCACGACCGGGAATTTCTTCCGGATGCCGTCGACACTCACGTACGGCGATGGAAGAGCGAACTTGATGCTGCCCGCATGGCACAGCGGGCTCGTGAGGAAGCAAATGCGCGGCTCGCCGACCTCAATGAACGCTTGCTGCTCGAAGGGGAAGGGCGCTCTCGACTCGAGATCGAAGCCGAACTCGCTGTAATCGACATATCTACATTGGCTATACGGGCCGATGCATTGGCCGCCGAGCTCGAGCAGGCCGCTGGGGCGCGCAGCCGCCTGGCGGTGGAGTGCGAGCAGGCACGGCAGGCTCTTGAAGCCATCTCTGGCGGGGATGCCGCCGCTCAGGCGGAAGCGCGACGCCAGGAGGCTCTGGCCGATATGGGAGAGATCGCCGAGCGCTACATTCAGCTGCACGCGCAGTATCGCCTGCTGGAAGGAGTCATGGAACGTTATCGCGAGCGCCGCCAGGGGCCGCTGCTGGCGCGCGCGGGAACGCTGTTCTCAGCCCTGACCTTGGGCGCCCACGCCGGGCTGGTGGTGGACAGCGAAGAAGCTTCGCTGCATGCCAGGCGGACCGACGGGAAACTGGTGCCGCTCGACGGCCTGAGCGACGGCACTCGCGACCAGCTATACCTGGCCTTGCGCCTGGCGGCGCTTGAACTTTACCTGGACAGCGCGCCGCCGCTGCCTTTCATCGCTGATGATTTGTTTGTGAATTACGATGATCGGCGCGCAGTTGCCGGCCTTCGCCAGCTCGCTTCGGTGGCCGCGCGCACTCAGGTCGTGTTCCTCACCCATCACGCCCACATGGTCGACCTCGCCCATGAAGCGATGGATGGTGCTGTGCATGTAATCGAACTGTAGCGCGGCCGACTCCGCCAACCCGCCGCCGCGGGCGCCGCGCGGGTCCTCATCTCAACCGATCAAGGCAATCACAATGCTGATTGTGAAGAAAGAAAGGCCTGTGCAAAGCAACAACGTGGCTGAGCAGCGGTCTTCCAAGCCATAGCGCATGCCCAGAATAGGGAAAATGCTCAGCATGGGCGAGGCGGCGAAGATGAGGCCAGCCTTGCGCAAAGTGGGATCAAGCCCGGGGAAAAGCAGCAGGGCCAACGCCGTCAGTGCCGGATGCAAGACCAGTTTGCCGGCCGATATGCTACCCGCATCGGCCAGCATCCCGGTGGGCCGCAAGCCGTGCAGGTTGCCTCCCACAGCGAACAGCGCGACCGGCGCAGCGGCCAGGGCCAGCATGTCGACCACGCGCAGCGCAACGTCCGGCAGCGGGATCTCGAATCCCGACAGCAACAAGCCCGCGGAAATCGCAATCAGCAGCGGGCTGCGCGCCAGCCGCTTCAAAGTGATGCCCAGGCGGGCGACGAAACGCAGCTCCGCCTGTTTGCCGCCTGCGTCGGCGATCGCCACCGCCAGAGGAATCATCAGCATGCTCTCGACCATGATGGTCATTGCCACGGCCCGCGAAGCCGGTTCTGTCCCCAACACCATGGCGCAGATCGATACCCCGATGAAACCGCTGTTTGATGACGACATGCCCAGGCCCGCCATGCTGCTTTCCGCCACGCTGGCTTTGCGGAATCGCCGGTAGATCAGCATACCCAGCGTGAAGAGCACTGCCGAGGCCAAGGCATAAGCCATGAGAAAGTCGACGTCGAAGGACGTCTGCAAGGGCTTGTTCGCCATTCCGCTCACGATGAGCGCGGGCAGGGCGATGGTGATCACGAAGAGCCCCATGCCGCGAGTTGTCTCCCGGCTTACGAGGCCCGTCATGACGGACACATAGCCCAAGATGATCAGGATGAAAATGGGGGCGGTAGTGGAAAGGATGTGCGACATCGGTGTAGGACCATTGGCGCGTGGCGGCAATACGGAATTGTACGCTGCGGCATTTTCCTCTCTCATATTTACGCGGGTAATAAGTAAAGAGGAGAAAATTGGTTCATTCCGTATAAGGACCGGAATACAGTGTGGGCATCAACAGGCCTTCTCACATTGGCACACGAGCCACACTCATGAAGTTCTCTTTCCAGAATATCCAGAAATCCTTCTCCCATCTGCGCGTTATCGAAGAATTCAGCCGTGAGATCGACGACGGCGAGCTGGTGGCCCTGGTCGGGCCATCCGGCTGCGGGAAATCCACGCTGCTGCACATGGCGGCCGGCCTGGAGCGCCCAAGCGCCGGCCGGCTGTTGGCCGACGGCAAGGCGATACGTGGGCCGCACCCCGAACGCACGCTGATGTTTCAGGAAAACGCCCTTTATCCATGGCTTACCCTCGAACAGAACGTAGGGCTGGCGCTTGAATTCCAGGGCGTCGACAAGCGCAAGGCCCGCGAACAGGCGCGAGAATGGCTCGCGAAGGTAAAGCTGGCCGGCTTCGAAGAGTATTTCCCCAAACAGGTCTCCGGCGGCATGCGCCAGCGCACGGCGCTCGCGCGCGCCTTTATTTCGCAGCCCCAGGCCTTGCTGCTCGATGAGCCCTTCGGCGCACTCGACGCGCTGACCCGCATGACCTTGCAAGATGCCCTGCGCGAACTGATTCGCGAGGTCTCTCCCACCGTGCTGCTGGTCACGCACGACGTCGACGAGGCCCTGTTCCTGGCCGACCGCATTCTGGTCTTCAGCGCCCGGCCGGCAACTGTGCTCAAGGAGTTCAATCTGGCCCACCGCAGCAAATCGCACGATCTTTCCGAATTCGCTCCCATGCGGCGTGAGATTTTGGGCTTGCTCGGCATCCAGGCCGACGCCGATGCCGATGCCGCAGGATCGCAACAAGGCGCTGACACCGTTATCTATTCCACCGAGGAAGTCGCAGTATGAAATTCATCCGTATGCTGATCCCCGCCCTGGCGCTTGCGTTTGCCGGCCAGGCCTTTGCCGCAGAGAAGCTGCGTGTGGGCTATCTGCGCGTCATGGATGACGCCCAGGCCATCGCCGCTTACGAGGGCCGCTTCTACGAGAAGCACGGTCTCGATGTGGAACTCGTGGAATTCAAGTCCGGCACGGATCTGATCAAGGCCATAGTGGGGGGGCAACTCGATACCGGTGTTCTGGGCTTCACCAACGCAGCATCGTGGTCTTCCCGCGGCGCGGACCTGAAGGTCGTCGGCGGTGCCCAGCATGGTTACCACGCCATTGTTGCGCGAGACGAAGCCAACATCACCAAGGTGGCGGATCTGAAAGGCAAGACTCTGGCTTCCCAGAAGGAAGGCAGTACGGCCGACACTGTCCTGCGGGGCGTGGTGCTCAAGAACGCCGGCCTGGCGCAAGGCGACGTCAACGTCATGGGCGTGAGCCCGCAGGTGGCGGTGCAATCGCTGGTAGGCAACCGTGTCGATGCCGCCTTCTTGTTCGAACCACAAGCCAGCATCGCGAAACTGGTGGCGCCCGTCAAGCAAATCTACGAGATCGGCCAGGAGTGGCCTTTCCCCTGCATGGTGGTGATTACCTCCGGCGAGGTGCTGAAGGATCGCAAAGAAGTCGTCTGGAAGTCGCTTGATGCCCAGCGCGAGGCCATCGAACTGTTGCAGAACCAGCCCGATGAAGCGGCAAAGTTGATTGCATCCTACTTTATTGCCGAGCCGACGCTGAAGACACGGGACGGCAAGGAGATTCCGCGCGAGGAAGTCATTCGCGAAGCCATCAAGACCCAGACTTTCAGCCCGATTCTCACGCCGCAAGAGATCGATCGCATGCAGGAAATCGCCGACATCATGCAAGCACAAGGTTCTCTCAAGACTCGCGATGGCACGCCATTCGACGTGACCCAGATCGTCGACCTGGAATGGCAGAAGGAGCGCCAGCTCTGAACCCGCTAGGGAACAGCGCTGCGGCCGCCGGCCGCGCGGCGTGCCGGCTCGCACGACAGCTTGCGTCCAAGCAGGCATAAGGCGCAGCGTCCACCACATCATGAACAGGCGGCCGGTCGCATACCGGCCGCTTTTACCGTTTCGAAGCATTGAATGAGTACACAAAAGAGATTGACCGGCCCGCTCAAGAAAGCGGCCATGGTGGTGGCGGTGTTCGCCATCCTGCTGGTGTGGCAGGCCGCAGCCTGGTCGCTGCCCGACTTTCTGATGCCGGACGTGCCGTCCGTCATCGTGCGCCTGTGGGAAGACATCCAGTCTGGCGACTTCCGGGCGGCGCTGACCGGCAGCCTGACCCGTCTGGGCTTCGGTTATGGCTTCGCTCTGCTGTTTGGCGTCGGCTTCGGACTGATCGGGGCCTTGTTGTTCTTCTTTCGGGAAGTGCTCAAGAACGCGATCATCATCCTGCAATCGATTCCTTCCATTGCCTGGGTGCCGCTGTTTCTCATCATGATGGGCTTTGGCAACGTGCCCATCATCGTCGTCATTGCACTTTCGGCTTTTTTCCCTGCGGCGCTATCGGTGATGAACGCCACCGAAAGCGTGCTGGCCGTGCATGTTTCGGCGGCGAGAGTCATGGGCGCGAGCCGTTGGGACATGGTGCGCCGGGTCTACCTGCCGGCGGTCATGCCCGAACTGATTACCGGAGCACAGTTGGCGTTCGGCAACGCGTGGCGCGCGCTGATCTCCGCCGAGATGCTGATCGGCTTCGGTCAAGGGTTGGGGCGTACCCTGGCCTATGCGGGCGAAACGGCCGACATGCTGGGCGTGATGTCCAATATTCTGACCATCGCCATCCTGGCTACCCTGATCGATCAGGTCTTGTTGGAAAACCTCAAGCGCAAGGTGTTGCGTTATCAATATGTCTAGTTCCTTCACCCGCCTTGAAGGGGCCCGCGTGTTGAAGCCGCTGGCGTCCCTTGTTTTCTCCATCGCCGTCATCGCGCCGCAAGCTGCGATGATCGCGCCGCAAGCTGCGATGGCGGGGCAGGGGGCTGCAGCGGCGCCCGCCAACTTTGCGTCAAAAGCAGGGTCCGGCATCGCAGCCGAGATGCTGACACTGGGCATGCCCTACGTGGTACCGGCCCATGTGCCCGGCTCCAAAGTCCGCACGCCCGAGGGCCTCGCGCCCTTGCTGGCCGAGCGGCTCGGTCGAGAGCTGCCTTTGCAGGCGGTGCGTGTTTCGGGCGGCGTATACCGAAGCGTTGAAGGCTCGGGCGACGGTGCTCATGTCGATGCCTTGCTCGTGCCGCTGGATGCCGGCCAGATCGTGGACAATGACAAGATCATCATTCCCACCGGTTATCGCGCAGGCATCATGGCCATCATGCGTACCGACACCGATATCCGCGGTTGGGAAGACCTGCGGGGCCGCACAGTCTGCCTGGCGGAGGGCAGCGGCCTGGCCGGTCGCATGCAGCAACGCTGGGGCGCCATCGAGAAAGTATTTCGCGCTCCCGCAGACGCCTTGCTGGACCTTCGCATAGGCGGATGCGACGCGGCCGTGCACGACAGCACCATGCTGAAGGCCTTGCTGGCATTTCCCGAATGGAAGAAATTTTCCGCACAGCTGCCTGTGCAGCGAGAGCGCGATCTGGCCTTCGTGCTCTCGAAGAATGATCGCAAGCTCGCGGACGCCATGCATTCGAAAGTGGGCGAATGGCGCAGACACGAATTGCTGGCAAAGCTCACGGAACAAAGCGCGCGCGACATCGCCTTCGAAGTGTATATGGACCAGGAAGTCCCGGACTGTCACTAGCAAGAGCCAAACAGGCGCCGTACTGATGGGTGGGCCTTACAATACGGGATCCTGACAATCGATTCCCGCCCATGGCCGCTTCCTCCGCCACCGCCGCCGCGCGAGAAGGCTTCACTTCCACGCTGGGGGTGCTCGCTGCAACACTGGGGTCCGCCGTGGGCTTGGGGAACATCTGGAAGTTTCCCGCGCTGACCGGCGAGAACGGCGGCGCCGGTTTTCTGCTGATCTATCTGTGCGCCACCTTGTTGGTCGGCCTGCCGGTCATGATTGCGGAAATCACTCTGGGCCGCCGTGCACGCTCGAACCCCATTGCAGCGCTCAAGGCCATAGGGCCGCCGCAGCGCCCGTGGTGGCTGGTCGGCGTCTCGGGGATGCTGGCCGCCTTTCTCATCATGGCGTTTTACTCAGAGGTCGTCGCGTGGGTCTTCGCCTATGTATGGAAATCCATTGAAGGCACGGCGCTGAGCAGCGATGCCGCTGAGACCGAGGCGGTTTTTGCCGCCCTGGTGTCCGACCCCTGGCAGTCCCTGGTATGGCAATGGGTGGTCCTGCTCTTGATCGGGGGAATCCTGTTGAAGGGCGTGGCAGGCGGAATCGAAGCCGTCACCAAGCGCTTGATGCCTCTTCTGTTCGTGCTGCTTGCCGGCCTGGGCGTCTACAGCCTTACGCTGGAGGAAGCCGCCGCGGGACTGGACTTTCTGTTCCGGCCCGATTTTTCCAAGGTGGATGGCGCGGTCGTGCTGACCGCCGTGGGGCTGGCCTTCTTCAAGATGTCCATCGGCATGGGCACCATGATGACCTACGGCAGCTATTTTCGGGCGGATCAGAATATTCCGTCGACAGCGGGCCGCGTGATGTGCGCCGATCTCGCGGTGTCGCTGCTTGCGGGTATTGCAATCTTTCCCGCCGTGTTCACCTTCGGATTCGAACCCAGCGCCGGCCCGGCCTTGGTATTCATCACCTTGCCCGCCGTGTTTGCACAAATGCCTTTCGGCCAAGGGCTGATGCTGGTGTTCTTCATCCTGACATCCATCGCCGCCATCGGGGCGATGTTGTCGCTGATGGAATTACCCGTGCTGATCGTCCATGAGCGGCTGGGCCTGAGCCGGCCCCGAGCCGTTGCGGTATGCGTGTTCCTCGTTGCCCTGTTGGGCGCGGCCTGTGCATTGTCCGGCAGCGTGTTGGCGGATTTCCGTCTGTTCGGCCGCAACATGTTCGGTCTCATGGATTTTGTGTCATCGAACCTGTTGTTGCCCGCCGGGGGCATCTTCCTTGCGCTGTTTACCGGTTGGGTGTGGGGTAAAGAGCGCTTCACTCGCGCCGTGTCCAACGATGGGGCACTGAATAACACTGGGTTGGCGGCGGCTCTGGTCGTCCTGCTTCGCTATGTATCGCCCGTGCTGATCCTGATCGTGATGCTGCACGGGCTGGGCCTTATTTGACGGCAGCGGGATCGCAAGTTTCGGAGCCCTGGTAGCCGGCCTGAGTCACGTGGGCGCCGGGCGGGACGTCGTGGATGAGCCAGACATTGCCGCCAATCGTGCAGCCCTGGCCCAGGGTGACCCGGCCCAGGATGGTCGCGCCGGCGTAGATGACCACATCGTCTTCCACGATAGGGTGGCGGGGCAGGCCCTTCGTGAGTGCCCCGTCTGTGTCGGCAGGAAAGCGCTTGGCGCCCAGGGTGACGGCCTGGTAGATCCGCACCCGATTGCCGATGATTGCCGTTTCGCCGATCACGACGCCCGTGCCGTGGTCGATGAAGAAATGTTCGCCGATGCGCGCCCCCGGATGGATGTCGATACCCGTCTCGGAATGCGCGATTTCCGAGCTCATGCGCGCCAGCAGCGGCAGATCAAGCTGGTAGAAGCGGTGGGCGATGCGGTGATGGATCATTGCGTGCAGGCCGGGGTAGCACAGCAGGATTTCGTCGACGCTGCGGGCGGCGGGGTCGCCGGCATAGGCCGCCAAGGTGTCTGAATCAAGCAGGCTGCGGATTTGCGGAAGATCGTTGGCGAAGGACTGCACCCGTTCAGTGGCGCACTGTTCCAGCGCGTGCGCTTCGAGCGGCTCGTGCCGGTGCTGATAAGCGAGCTCCAGCCGGACTTGGCCAAGAAGCGCATGCAGCGCGGAATCCAATGTATGGCCGACGTAGAAGTCTTCACTTTCCTGTCGGAGATCAATCGGCCCCAGCCGCATGGGAAACAGGATGCCGCGCAGATCGGTGATGATGGCCTTCATGGCTTGCGGCGAAGGAAAGTTGCGCCCGCCGGATTCCAGGGGCCGCCCCTGGGAAACCCGCCACTGCTGGCGGATATAGGCCAGTTCGGAAACGATGGGTTGAATGTCGAATACAGCCATGCTTTGGGTACCTGCGCGTTCTGTCTGAAAACCCTTCCATCATAGCAATCGGATGGAGTGCGTGCGCAGTCGCGAGACCAGCGGGCGGGCGCCATGCAGCTCTGAATCCGCGTCCGCCAAAACTGCATACCGGAAGTAGACCATGTGGATTCTGGATAGCTTATGGTGCCTTCGCGGTATGGACGCTGCCTGGTGCCGTCCTTAGCATGTTCCCATGCCTTGAGAATGCAAGGCCGGCGCCGCCTTCCGTGCGATGCTGACAACACAAGGAGACAGACATGCAAGCCAGATTATGGAAGTGTGCGGCCGCGTCGGTCGCATTGTCCGCCGGCGCCGCCGGCACCCATGCCCAGACACTTTCAGACGACGTTCTGCGTATCGGCGTCCTCACGGACATCTCCGGGGTCTATGCCGATGTATCCGGAAAAGGGGCTACCGAAGCTGTGAGGATGGCGGTGGAGGATTTCGGCGGCACCATGTTCGGCAAACCCATTGAAGTCGTGTTTGCCGATCACCTGAACAAGCCGGACGTCGGCGCGGCGAAGGCGCGCGAGTGGTTCGACCGGGAAGGCGTGGACATGATCACCGATCTGGCGAACTCTGCCGTGGCTCTCGCCGTGGCGGACATCGCCAAGGAAAAGAAACGGCACATCATCGTCAACAACCCTTCGAACATGGGCATTACGAACGACCGGTGCTCTCCTTACGCAATTCACTATACCTACGACGCGTATTCGCTCGCGCACGGCACCGGCCGCACGGTCGCCCAGCAGCCGGGCGGGGACACCTGGTTCTTCCTGACCGTCGACTTCGCTTTCGGGATCGGTCTTGAAAAGCAGGTGAGCGACGTGGTTCGCGCCGCCGGCGGCAAGGTGCTGGGATCCGCCCGCCATCCGCTAGGCACGACCGACTATTCGTCTTACGCATTGCAGGCCCAGACTTCGGGAGCAAAGATCATCGGCCTGGCGTCCACAGGTCACGACACCATCAACGCCATCAAGGCGGCCCGCGAGTTCAACGTGACGCCGAACCAGCAGTTGGCGGCGCTGCTGCTGTGGATCAACGATATCCATGCGCTGGGTCTCGAAGTCTCGCAAGGCCTGCTTCTCACCAACGCCTGGTATTGGAACATGAACGCCGAGGCCCGGGAATTTGCGCAGCGTTACTACGAGCGCATGCAAAGCATGCCCAATATGGCCCACGCAGGTGACTATTCCGCCACCATGCACTACCTGAAGGCCGTCGAAGCGGCGGGCACGGACGAGGCCGACGCCGTTTCCAAGAAGATGCGGGAAACGCCCATCAACGACTTCTTTGCCAAGAATGGCTCGATCCGCGAAGACGGTCGCATGATGCACGATATGTACCTGTGGGAAGTCAAGTCCCCCGATGAGTCCAAAGAGCCCTGGGATTATCTGAAGCTCGTGAAGACCATTCCCGCGGAAGAGGCTTTCCAGCCGCTTTCTGAAAGCACCTGCTACTTGGTCAAGAAGTAAGCATGGGGAAGCCTGGCCGGCTGGTCCGCAGCGCGCGCTGCTTCGTGAATGGAGATGGCGCAGCGCTACGAACGCGGTCTGGCCCGGTATTCCGACGGCCGGAAGCCGGTCAGCCGCTTGAAGGTATTGGAGAAAGTGAAGGGGTTGACATAGCCCACGTCTCTTGCGATGGCTTCGATTTTCTTCTGCGTGGTCACGAGTTGGTTGGCGGCCTGGGCGATGCGCATGGTGGTCAGCTGCTTGCCGGGGCTGCGCCCGAAGTTCTTCCAGCACAGGCGCCGCAGGTGTTCCGCACTGATGTTGGCCAGCCCGGCGAGCTCTTCCAGTGTCCAGTCGTGTCCCAGATCCGCGAGCACGGCCGTCCACATGCTGTTCAGCCGGGGCTCCCGTTGCCACGGGTCGATGATGCGGGCCACGTAACGCTCGATGATGTCCACCCAGATGGCGCAAGTGCCCGGGTCGCCGCCCTGCTCGACTTCATGTGCCAGTCCCAGAACCGCGCTTTGGAGCGGACGGCCATCGAAGCGGGTCAGGCCGGGAGCCATGGCGCCTGCGAGCGACCGCGGAGAACCCGGCATGAAGCGGACCCAGCAAAGTTGCCAGCGTCGGTCGGGTACGCAGTGGAAGGCGTGCAGCACGTGGGCAGGGGCAAAGCTGGCCATGCCCACGGTGTGGGCATGCCAACGCCCGTCAAGCAAGGTCTGGCCTTCACCGCCCAGGCACACTTGCATGTAGGCCCCGCTCAGGTGTGTACGCACGATGGTGTACGGCGCCGCCGCATCCACTACGGCGACGTGCGCGATCTGGCGTGCGCCCAGAGCTTCACAGTGTTCCGCTCGCACGGTGACGATTCGGGTGTCGTCACCGAGGATGTGCGTCTCCGTCAGAAGGTCGGGTTTTTCCAAGCGCGCATCGTCCCGTCAGTAACAATCAAACAATTGGTCATCATCTAGGAGATATTATGACAAGGCATGACCGCCAAGGTCTGATGCAGAAGTTTCACGCCATGGTGGCTCGCGGCGAGCCCATCATCGGCGGCGGCGCCGGCACGGGAATTTCCGCCAAATGCGAGGAAGCCGCCGGCATCGACTTGATCGTGATCTACAATTCGGGCCGTTACCGCATGGCCGGGCGCGCCTCTTCCGCCGGCCTGCTCGCTTACGGCAACGCGAACGAGATCGTCCTCGAGATGGCAGGCGAAGTCCTGCCTGTCTGCCGGAACACTCCGGTGCTGGCCGGTGTGAACGGTACCGATCCGTTCATTATCATGCCGGTCTTTCTGAAGCAGCTGAAAGAGATGGGATTCGCGGGGGTGCAGAATTTCCCCACCGTGGGGATTATTGACGGCACTTTCCGTCAGAGTCTGGAAGAGACGGGCCTGAACTTCTCCCAGGAAGTCGACATGATCCGTCAGGCACACGAGCTGGACCTGCTCACCACGCCCTATGTCTTCAGCGCCGACGAAGCCGTGGAAATGGCAAAGGCGGGTGCGGATTTCATCGTGCCCCATATGGGCGTGACCGTGGGCGGCACCATCGGAGCCAACACGTCCAAAAGCCTGGAAGAATCCGTGCGTCTGATCGATGAATGGGGAGAGGCTGCGCGGCGGGTGCGTAAGGACATCATCGTCATCGCCCATGGCGGACCCATTTCCCTGCCCGAAGATGTGCAGTACGTACTGGACAACAGTGAGCATTGCAATGGCTTTTACGGCGCGAGCAGCATGGAGCGGCTGCCTGTCGAAACCGCCATCGTTGACCATGTACGCCGCTATAAGGCTTTGCAGCGCAACACAGGAGAGTGACCATGGCGAAGGTGTATGTCAGCGCGGTCATGGACGCCACGCTGGATGAGGCCTGGGGCATGCTGCGTGATTTCGGCGCCCTGGGCGACTATCATCCGTTTTTCCGGGATTCCTATATAGAAGAGGGCAAGCCCGCCGATCAGATCGGCTGCGTACGGCACTTCACCGTACGCGATGGCGGAGGCCACCTGCGTGAACGCCTGCTCGAGCTTTCCGACCGCGACTATCGATGCACCTACGAGATTCTGCATATCGACGCGGACTGGAAGAACTATGTCGCGCAGATGCACTTGTTGCCCGTAACTGAAACCGGCCAGTGCTTCGGGCAATGGTGGGCCACTTTCGATGTTCCGCAAGAACAGGAAGCAGAAGCCGTGGCGCGCGTCGCCGACACCTTTCGCCTCTTCTTCCAATGCGTCAGCGAACGGTTCGGACAAGGCTCATGAGCGCGGGCGTCAGGGGCGATGAAGTGCCGGTGTGGGTGGTAGGCACTTTCGATACGAAGGCCGCCGAGCTGCGCTATCTGGCATCGCTGCTTGAGCGGGCCGGTGTGCCGGTGTTCACTGTGGACATCAGCACTCGCCGCGGCAGCCGCGTGGATGGCGTCTCGGCCAACATGCTGGCGACCACGGTCGCCGCCCATCACGAGCGCGGCGTCGACCATGTGTTGGGCGGCGACGACCGCGGTCAGGCGGTCATTCGCATGGGCGAGGCCTTGAGCACACTGGTGCGCGAGCGGCATCAGGCCGGTGCGATCGCGGGAATGATCGGAATCGGCGGCTCGGGCGGTACGTCGATGATCGCGCCGGCGCTACATGTGCTGCCATACGGCATGCCCAAGCTGCTCGTCTCCACCCTGGCGTCCGGCATCATGACGCCGTTCGTCGATGTCTACGACATCATGGTGCTCAACCCCGTGACCGACCTGGCGGGGCTGAACCGTTTGTCGAAGGCCATACTGGCCAATGCCGCGCATGCCATGGCCGGCATGGTTCGTCATTCGGTACACAGCGCTGACGGGGAAGCGCCGACCGTCTCGTTCGGGACGCTGGGCTTGTCGATGTTCGGCGTTACCACGGAATGCGTGCAAGAGGTGTCACGCCGCCTGTCCGCAGACTATGAATGCCAAGTCTTCCATGCGAATGGCACGGGCGGTCGTACAATGGAAGCCCTCGCACGGGCAGGCATGCTCGACGCGATCGTCGACATCACCACCACCGAGGTCGGGCAGAACCTGGCTGGCGGGGTGTGCGACGCAGGCCCCGACCGCCTAGCGGCCGCTGCGGACCTTGGCCTGCCGTGGGTGGGTTCGGTCGGCGCGTTGGACATGATCAATTGGGGGCCACCCGCAACGATCCCACCGAAGTACGAAGGCCGCCGCTTCCATACGCATAATGCCCAGGTGACGCTCATGCGCGCGACGGGGCGGGAATTGGCGCTAGCCGGCGAGCGTATCGCCACAAGGCTCAACGCTTCGCCCGGCATCGTGCATCTCTTGCTTCCTCTGAAAGGCTTGTCGGCGCTCGATGCGCCCGGTAAACCTTTCCATGATCCGGAAGCCAATCAGTGCCTGTTTTCAGCCTTGGAGCGGCATTTCATCCCGTCACCCCACCACCGACTAGAGGCGCTGCCGCTGCATATCAATGACAAGGCATTTGCGGCCGCCGTGGCGCAAGCCCTCAGACATGCGCTCGCAAGGTAAGAAGTCACTAGAAAAGTCGCTGCGCCGCGGGCCTTGAACGACGGGAGCGGAGCCTTAGACCTGGACAGCAGGAGCCACGCTGAAACAGGATAGAAAGCGCTCCAGCGTCTTGGTATCGCCCTCATGGCGGCAGTCGCCTGCGCTCTCCGCCTGTTGCCGAGGGCGCTTGGCGTAGGCCAGTTGCAGCACTGTGACAGGTTCTGCGTACAGCGTGGCGGCCGCCCACTTCGCCGCTTCGGCAGGCGTGCAGGGGGGGGCTCCCCGAAAGACACGCAGCTGGGCATCTTCAATCACGGCATGATAAGGCTGACGGTCCATCACGATGGTGATTCGGCACTGCAGATCGCCAACAAGTTCGGGGTCGAACATCGCCTTGAAGGACAGGGCGAGCGCGTCTGCCGTCAAGGGCCGGCCGCGTTCGAACGCCGGGGAGCGTACGCCCCATTTCAGCAATTCCATGATGGCCGGTTCCAACTGCATGCCCCAAGCCGTCAGACCATATACCTGCCGAGCGGCCGGTGGGGGCAGCTCGGTGTGCTTCACTACCCCGGCGGCTTCCAAGTCGTTGAGTCTTTGGGTGAGTACGTTCGGACTGATGCTGCCCAGAGCCTGACGTAAATCGGAAAATCGGCGTGGACCCAACAATAATTCGCGCACGATGAGCAGGGCCCAGCGTTCCCCGACCAGATCAAGCGCGTGGGCCGCCGCGCAGCCGTCGTCGTAGCGCCGGCGATTGCGCGATTCGGCCACCCTGGTGCCGCCCGCACCACGCCCGGACTCGGGCGGCCGGCCGGGTTTCTCCGGGTGGCTGGGCTTCGCCGCATGGGCTTCCCCATGCTTGGTCATTTCAGTGTGGGATCGCTTGCTCATTCTTTCTGCATAAGGTTCGGTCGGCCTCAGTATAAGTCATTAGTCCCAAAATACAATTTGTCAGTATTAATTTAGGACTACATGGTGTTAAATTGTTTGAGCCGGAGCGTCCGCCACCCCGACGTCTGTACCGTTAATCTGGTTGCGGTTTTTCCCGGCGAGGAGACCCGTATGAGTACCGATCTGGAAAGCACCACCGCGGAATCCGCGATCAGCGCCCTCTACGACCGCTGGCTCGAGGCCGTCCGGCGCCAGAACCTGGAGGACGTCTTAGCGGCCTACACAGATGATGTCCTCGCTTTCGATGCGATTCTGGCTCTGCAGTTCAAGGGCACGGATGCCTACCGCAAACACTGGCAGGCTTGCATGGAGTTTTGCCCCATGGGCGACAAAGAGCCGGTCTTCGATATGCGGGATCTGCGGGTCGTTTCGGAAGGGGACGTGGCCTTTGCCCATGGCCTGCTTCATTGCGGCCATAGAGACGGAGATCATGTCGAGGCATCATGGATGCGTTTCACCGCTGGCCTGAAACGGCAGGCAGGCGATTGGAAGATCGCCCATGAGCACTTCTCGGCGCCGTTCGAGATGCCTTCAGGCAAGGCCATGTTCCACCTGAGTCCCGACGATGATGGCGCGCGTGTGCGGCCGGTCCCCGCGGGAATGTCTTCCGTGTCTGCACACGTGGTCTGCGCCGACGCCGCAGCCGCGATCGATTTCTACAAGAGGGCGTTCAATGCGATGGAGATGCCCAATGGCCGGCTGGAGCTTGATGGAGTCTTCCTGCATAGCGAGATCATCATTGGTGATTCAGTGGTGATGATCGGCCAGGAGGACGAGCGTTGCGGCAGCGCCAGTCCACAGACGCTGAAAGGCACCCCTGTTACTTTGCACCTGTATGTACCCGATGTCGATCATGCCTTCGGGCAGGCCATCAAGGCGGGAGCAAAGGAAGTCATGCCGGTGACCGACATGTTCTGGGGCGACCGCTATGGGGTGCTGGAAGACCCGGAAGGGCATCGCTGGTCGCTCGCCACGCACATGCGCGACGTGCCGCCCGAGGAAATCGCCCGGGCGGCGCGCGAGTTCTGC
>JAEWFK010000042.1 GCA_023388835.1 Pseudomonadota bacterium
GGGGCCATCCAGCCGATTCATACCGGATACTTAATATGTAATATCTTGCTACGGTCTCTTCACTGCCCCTTCCCCCCCTGTTACATTTCGCCCATGAACACACAGAACCAATCCCTATCTCGCAAAATTCTCATCGTCGATGACGATCCGCGCTTGCGCGATCTCTTGCGCCGGTATCTGTCGGAGCAGGGTTTCAACGTCTTCGTCGCCGAAGATGCCAAGGAAATGGGCAAGCTGTGGCAAAGAGAGCATTTCGATTTGCTGGTGCTGGACCTCATGCTGCCCGGGGAAGACGGCTTGTCCATCTGCCGGCGGCTCCGTGGGGGGCACGACAACACGCCCATCATCATTCTTACCGCGAAGGCCGAAGAAATCGACCGCATCGTCGGCCTGGAAATGGGTGCAGACGACTACCTTTCCAAACCGTTCAATCCTCGCGAATTGTTGGCGCGTGTCAATGCCATCCTGCGCCGCAGGGGCACTGAAGAGCATCCCGGCGCACCCAGCCAAGAAAACGAATCCATCGAGTTCGGGCCCTACGTTCTGAACCTGTCCACTCGTACGCTCACGAAAGACAACGAACCGGTGCCCATCACCACGGGCGAATTTTCCGTGCTCAAGGTCTTTGCGCGTCATCCCAAGATCCCTCTGTCACGCGACAAGCTCATGGAGCTTGCGCGGGGCCGCGAGTACGAAGCCTTCGATCGCAGCCTGGACGTCCAGATCTCCCGCCTACGGAAACTCATAGAACCCAATCCTTCCAAGCCGGTGTTCATTCAGACTGTATGGGGACTGGGATATGTTTTTGTGCCGGACGGCGGTCAATAAAACAGGCAACAGCATGGCTCGCTAGTTGCCGCCATGGTTGACTAGGCAAGTCCATGTCGATTCCCGCCAAACCGCGGGGGACCCCTCCCCCGCGTTTCCGCCTCGGCCTTTTCAGCCGCTCGTTTCTACTGCTCGCCAGCCTGATGCTGGTGAGCCTGGGCGCGTGGCTGCAGGTATTCTTCAGCATGGAAGAAGGCCCGCGCGCACGCCAGATGGCGCAGCGCGTCACAACGGCGGTCAGTATTACGCGTTCCGCCCTCGTCTACGCGCCGACCAGCGTGCGGCCCGCACTGCTGCTCGACCTGGCAACCAAGGAAAGCCTGCGTGTGCAGCCCCGCGAGGAATCCGACGTCCTCGAAGCGCTTCCGCAATCGAATTACTGGGATCACGTCGCCGCCCAGATTCGCGACAAGTTGGGCGCTCATGCCCAGGTCATGTGGAGCGTCAACCAGATACCGGGCGTCTGGGTGAGCTTCGAAATCAATCAGGACCAGTACTGGCTTGTGTTTGAGCGCGAACAGCTCGCCCTCACTGCGGGGGTGGAGTGGTTGGGCTGGGGCGCCACGGCCTTGCTGCTTGCCCTGATCGGCGCCGCCGTGAGCGTGCGCTTCGTGAACCGGCCGCTGGCCCAGCTGGCGAAGGTCGCGCAGCAACTCGCGCGAGGGGAAACCCCGTCGCCGCTGCCAGAGAAAGGGCCGGCAGAAATCCGCGACATGAACATCGCCTTCAACCGCATGGCGCGGGATATCCGGCAGACTGAGGCGGACCGAGAGATCATGCTGGCCGGCATTTCTCACGACCTTCGCACCCCATTGGCCCGTATGCGGCTCGAGATCGAGATGAGCAACGTCAGCGACGAAGCGCGGGCCGCGATCGATGAAGACCTCGCCCAGATCGACCACAGCATCGATCAGCTCATGGAGTACGCCCGTCCCGCGGGTCAAGTGCCCAAGCAGGGCATCGATGTCTCATCCGTGCTGAGAGAACTCTTCGAGCGCGAGCGCAGCCATACGGAATCCCTCGGGGGGCACCTCGAAGCGGATATCGAGCCGAATCTCTTTGCCTGCATCAACGCACATGACCTCAAGCGCATCGTAGGCAATCTGATCGAGAACGCCCGACGTTACGGTCGCACTCCCGAAGACGACCGCGCCCATATTCAGCTGTTCGCCAAACAGAGGGGCACGATCGTATCAATTGAGGTCCGAGACCAAGGGCGCGGCATCGCCGCCAACGACATCCAGCGGTTGCTGCGCCCGTTTTCGCGTGGCGAGTCCGCCCGTACCGGCGTGAGCGGTGCGGGCCTGGGGCTTGCCATTGTCGAACGGCTGCTGGGCCAGGTCGGCGGGCAGCTTGAACTGATTTCACACCCACCAGGCGGTCTGGTGGCACGCATTGAAATTCCCAAGTACCGGCCCCGCAGCTATCAGGTCGAAACCCACGGTTGATGGCATAGAATGAGGCGAACACACCGCCCCGCAGCGCGGGCCCTCACATCAAGGATCACCGATGAAAACGATAGGCGACAAACTAGAATCGTTCAAAATCACCGGCGTCAAGCCTGGTTTCAATGAGCATGAGGAAAACGGGGTCTCCGCCTTCGAGGACATTACCGAGAGCTCATTTCCCGGTAAGTGGAAGATCATCTACTTCTACCCGAAGGACTTCACCTTCGTGTGCCCTACCGAGATCGTCGGCTTCAACAACCTCGCGGGAGAGTTCGCGGAACGCGATGCGGTCGTGCTCGGGGGCTCGGTCGACAACGAATACGTGAAGCTCGCATGGCGCAGGCAACAGCCCGAGCTGGAAAAGCTGGGCCACTACCAGTTCAGCGACATGACCGGCGCCCTGGTCGATCAGCTGGGGGTTCGAGACCGGTCTGAGGGCGTGGCCCTGAGAGCCACCTTCATTGTCGATCCGGACAACATCATTCAGCACGTGTCAGTCAACAACATGACCGTGGGGCGCAACCCGGAAGAAATCCTGCGCATACTCGACGCACTGCAGACAGAAGAACTCTGCCCCTGCAACCGCAGCATCGGTGGCGATACGCTGTAAGGTTACGCCGCCGATTCAGGCCTCGGTGGCGGTCAGCAGTGTCACCACCGTGGCGGCGATGCCTTCCTTGCGGCCCAAATACCCCAGCCCTTCGTTGGTCTTGGCCTTGACGTTCACCGCCTCAGGCGCAATGGCCAAGTCGCTTGCAATATTGGCCACCATGGCCGCCGCATGCGGCGCGATCTTGGGCGCTTGGGCGTGGATTGTGGCGTCCACGTTCACCACTTTCCATCCAGCCAGGGCCACTTTCTGCATGGCGGCCCGCAGCAGCACCCGGCTATCGGCACCAGCGTAGCGCGGATCAGTATCGGGAAAATGCCGGCCGATATCTCCCAAGCCCGCCGCGCCCAGCACCGCATCGGTCACCGCATGCAGCAGCACATCGGCGTCGGAATGTCCCTGCAAGCCATGCGTGTGAGGGATAAGCACCCCTCCAATAATGAGGTCCCGACCTTGCACGAGGGCATGGACGTCGAAGCCCTGCCCGACTCGAAAATTCACATTCAGCTCCTTGAAGAGATCGTACTGCTATCCAGCAATCGTTCCATCATCTCGAAATGCTCGGGCCACGTCACCTTGAAATTGCGCAGTGAACCCGGAACCAGCAAGGGACGATGGCCGGCCCTTTCCATGGCCGACGCTTCGTCGGTGATTTCTTCCATCCCCAGGGCGGACTCCAGCGCTGCCTGCAGCGGCCCCGCTCGGAACATTTGCGGGGTCTGGGCCAACCATAAGGCGTCGCGGCTCACCGACGCCTGCACGCGCGGCGACGGACCCAGGTCCGCGTCGCGGCATGCGCGCTTCACCGTATCGGCCACCGGCTCCGCAAGCAGCCCGCCTTCTTCATGTGACAAGCAGGCATCGATGAGGCGGCCCAGCGCGTCCGCAGGCAGGCCTGGACGGGCCGCATCATGCACCAGCACCCAGTCTTCGGGCGCCAACGCTGCGTCGCACAGCGCCCCGAGCACCGTGGCGGCGCGTGTCGGGCCACCGCATGGGCGGCATACGGTGCGTGGCAAGCCCAGTAGAGCTTCTGCGGCCCGACCGTCGTCTCCCGCCACGGCGACCCGCAGCTGTTCAATGCGGTCGTCAGCCAGCAACGCCTTCACTGCCCAACGCAGCATGGGCTCGCCCAACAGTTTGCGGTACTGCTTCGGATAGGCGGTGCCCGCCCGTACGCCTACGCCGCCGGCCGGGATGATCGCAACAATTCGGGAAGAGGAAGATGTCATGGCCTGCGCATTTTATAATGTCCGCTCAATGGCCAATGTTTCCCTTCCCGTGCCCTCCCTTTCCGCCACGAATCAGATACTGGCCGCGCTCAGGCCCGGTCAGCGACATGCCCACCCCCTCCCCCCCGGTTCCGGCGACGGCTTCCTGCTCGCCGACCTCGCGCGCAAGGCCGGGCGCAGCGTCATCGTGCTCTGTTCCGAGCCCCTGGCGGCGCAACGGCTCACGGAGGAAATCCCGCTGTTCGCGCCTGAACTGAGGGTGCGGCAACTGCCGGATTGGGAGACCCTGCCTTACGACGGTTTTTCGCCCCATCAGGATCTCGTGTCCGAGCGGCTGCGCACGCTGCACGCGCTGATGCAGGAAGGTGTGGACGTTCTGCTCGTGCCGGTCACCACGGCGCTCTACCGGCTCGCTCCTCCGGAATTCCTGGCCGCGTACACCTTTTCATTCAGGCAAGGCGACACACTGGAAGAAGAGGCCCTGCGGCGGCAGCTGACGCTGGCCAACTACAGCCACGTCACGCAGGTGACGGCGCCAGGCGAATTCTGCATTCGCGGGGGCTTGATTGACCTATTTCCCATGGGTTCGGTACTACCTTACCGTATCGATCTTTTCGACAACGAGATCGAGTCTATACGAAGTTTCGACGTCGACACCCAGCGCAGCCTCTACCCCGTCAAGGAAATCCAGCTGCTGCCGGGCCGGGAGTTTCCAATGGACGAAGCGGCCCGAAACCAGTTCCGTGCCCGATTCCGGGAAATCTTCGAAGGCGACCCTTCGCGCGCACTGCCCTACAAGGATATCGGCAACGGCATCGCCTTTGCCGGCGTGGAATACTATCTTCCGCTCTTCTTCGAGCGTACCGCCACACTGTTCGACTATCTGCCGGAATCGGCCATCACCGTCACGCTGGGCGACCCCGCGCCGGTCATCCGCAACTTCGGTCAGGATACCTATAGCCGGTGGCAGTTTCTGAAGAGCGACCGCGAACGGCCGGTGCTCCCGCCCGAAACGCTCTTTCTGGACGACGAGCAGCTGTTCAGCGAGCTCAAGCGTTTTCCGAGACTGGCGCTGAACGACGACCACGCGGCGCCCGACTTTCTGCCGGTCCCCGACGTATCGGTTTCGCGACGGGCGGACGACCCGGTCGGAGCGCTGCGCCGCCTGCTCGAGTCGCACAAGGGTCGTATAGCGCTGTGCGCGGAGTCGGCGGGCCGTCGTGAAACGCTGGACCAGATGCTGCGCGAGTTCGGCATTGAGCCGGACACATCGGTCGAAACGCTCCCGGACTTCTTCAGCAGCGCGGCTCCATTTGCGCTACTCACTGCGCCGTTGGGCAAAGGCTTCGGGATAGCGGGAGAAGCCGTTTTCCTGCTCACTGAAAACGACCTTTATCCTGCACAGGCTCGGACTCGTCGCCGTGGCCGCCGCGCCCAGGAGCGGGCCAGCGACGTGGAAGCCATGGTGCGCGACCTGTCGGAGCTGCGCGAAGGCGACCCGGTCGTCCATGCGCAACACGGCATCGGCCGCTATGTCGGGCTGAAGGAAATGGACCTCGGCGAAGGCGCCATGGAGTTCCTGCACCTGGAGTACGCGAGTGGAGGCACGCTCTACGTTCCGGTGGCACAGCTCCATCAGATTTCACGCTACAGCGGCTCCGACCCAGAATCGGCGCCCCTGCATCAGCTGGGATCGGGCCAATGGGACAAGGCGCGCCGCAAGGCAGCCAAACAGGTGCGCGACGCCGCCGCCGAACTGCTGGCGCTCTATGCGCAGCGTGCAGCGCGCGAAGGGCATCGATTCAAACTGCCCCTGCAAGACTATGAGGCCTTCGCCGAAGGTTTCGGGTTCGAGGAAACGCCCGATCAGGCGGCCGCCATCGAGGCGGTACTGGAAGACATGACTTCCGGTCGCCCGATGGATCGTCTGGTTTGCGGCGACGTCGGCTTCGGCAAGACCGAGGTTGCCTTGCGTGCCGCTTTCCTGGCCGTCGCCAACGGCATGCAAGTCGCCTTGCTATGCCCCACCACCCTTCTGGCGGAGCAGCACGCCCAGACCTTCTCCGATCGTTTCGCGGACTGGCCGGTACGCATCGCCGAGCTTTCACGCTTCCGTTCCGCGCGCGAAGTGGGCGCTGCACAGGAAGGCCTGGCCAGCGGCGCCATTGATATCGTCATCGGAACGCACAAGATTCTGTCGCGTGACACTCGCTTCAAGAACCTCGGCCTGGTGATCATCGACGAAGAACACCGATTCGGCGTACGGCAGAAAGAGGCGCTCAAGAAATTGCGTGCCGAAGTCGACGTGTTGACGCTGACGGCCACGCCTATCCCTCGCACGCTGGGCATGTCGCTGGAGGGAATACGCGATTTTTCCGTCATCGCCACTGCGCCGCAGAAACGCTTGGCGATCAAGACCTTTGTGCGACGAGAAGACAAGAGCACCATACGGGAAGCGCTGCTGCGGGAGCTCAAACGCGGCGGACAGGCCTACTTCCTGCACAACGAAGTGGAGACCATACACAATCGCCGGGCACGCCTGGAGGAGCTGGTACCCGAAGCGCGCGTGGCGGTGGCGCACGGCCAGATGCCCGAACGCGAACTCGAGGAGGTCATGAAGGGCTTCTATCAGCAGCGCTACAACGTGTTGCTATGCACGACCATCATCGAAACCGGCATCGACGTCCCCTCGGCGAACACCATCATCATCCACCGCGCGGACCGTCTGGGTCTGGCCCAGCTGCACCAGCTGCGCGGGCGGGTCGGGAGGTCTCACCACCAGGCCTATGCCTACCTGCTGACGCCTTCGGAAGACGCCATGACGGCCAACGCGAAGAAGCGACTGGAAGCCATCCAGGCCATGGAGGAGTTGGGCGCCGGCTTCTTCCTGGCCATGCACGACCTGGAAATTCGCGGCACCGGCGAGGTTCTGGGCGAATCGCAGTCCGGCAATATCCAGGAAATCGGCTTCTCGATGTACAGCGACATGCTCAATACGGCGGTGCGTGCGCTCAAAGCCGGTGAAGAGCCCGACCTGGAATCGCCCTTTGATGCAAAGTGCGAAGTCAATCTGCATGCGTCCGCGCTGCTGCCCGCCGACTATTGTCCGGACATCCACGCCCGGCTGGGCATGTACAAGAAGCTCTCCCATGCGCGTGACGAAGATGAACTGATCGGCATAAGGGAAGAACTCGTCGACCGCTATGGCAAGCTGCCTGATGCCGCACAGAATCTGCTTGCCACGCATCGGCTTCGATTGCTTGCCGAACCGCTGGGCGTGATCAAGATCGATGCGCCGGAAAGCCAGGCGCTGATCCAGTTCTCCAGCAAGCCGCAGGTCGACCCACTACGCATCATTGAACTCGTGCAGAAGCGGCGTGACCTCAAGCTTTCCGGTCAGGACCGCCTGAGGCTGGAATTCAAGGAAGGCGTGCCGCTGAAGGCACGCATCGATACCCTGAGAGAACTGCTCAACGCGCTGAAATAAGATTGGGGTCTGTGCACCGACCCCAATCTTCAACACCGGGGTCAGTGGCTGAGGCGGAACCAGTTAAGAATGGCGTGAAGGCCGCTGTAATTGAGGGCGTAGGCGGCTTGCTCGCGAACCACGGGTTTCGCCCGATAGGCGACCGAGTAGCGCGCCAGAGCCATCATGGCCAAGTCGTTGGCACCGTCGCCGACAGCAATGATCTGCTGCGGCGTCGCCCCCAGGTCTGCAGCCATGGCCGCAAGATGCGCCGCCTTGCCGCGTGCATCGACAATGTCGCCCAGCACCCGGCCTGTCAATCGGCCCTTGTCCACTTCCAGCACGTTGGCGTGACAGGCATCCAGACCCAGACGTTCGCGCAGGCGCTCTGTGAAGAACGTGAAACCGCCCGATACCAGCAAGGTGCGCAAGCCGTGCTTCTTGACGGTCGCAATCAACTGCTCGGCACCGGGATTCAAGCACAGGCGCTGATCATAGACTTCCAGCAGTGCGGCTTCAGGCACGCCTTCAAGCAGCGCAACACGACGGCGCAGACTCTCGGCGAAATCGGTGATCTCGCCGCGCATCGCGGCTTCGGTGATGGCCGCTACTTCAGCCTTGCGCCCCACGGCATCGGCGATCTCATCGATGCATTCGATGCTCACCAGCGTCGAATCCATGTCCATCGCCAGAATGCGACACTCCCGCAGCAAGTCGATCTGTGGAAGGAAGGCATAGTCCATGCGGTATTGTTCGCAGTGCGCCGCAACCGCCGGCAGTTCGGAAGCATCTGCTTCGAGCAGCCGCACCGCCGTGCGGCCGAGTTCCTGCACGCCCGCGGCGGAAACGATGGCCGCGATCTGTTCGACGTGGGCAGCCATCAGGCTGGGCGATTGAAGAATGAGATGGGACATGAGGATGTATGGGCAGGAAATGGCGGCGTGAAGCCGCCGAGGGTATCAAGTGTCGTGACGTTTTCGTGATCAAACGCGTGACGCTCTCTTGATCAAACGCGGGACGCTCTCTTGATCAAGTGTGACGCTTTGGTGATCTGGTGCCGTGACGCTTTGCGATCGGGTTCCGTGGCGCTTTCGCGATCAGGCGCCGTGCCGCTGCGTAGTGCTGCTCTGGACGGACTTCCTCGCAGCATCGCCCCCCACGTGGCGCCGTTTCATGAGATAACGCCAAACGAAGGCCGGGTAACCGAGCACCACGAACAGGCTGAGAGTGATGGCGTAGAACTCCCAACCCTGTGCAAAACGATTACCCAGGTTGGCTTCCAGCGCGAATCCCAGCACTCCGACCAGGGTGTAGAACGTCAACATCTCAAGCAGCCGCTCGAAGACGGACTTCTGAACGAGCAAACCCCGGCTACGCCACCCAGGGTAAGCGAGTACGACACCCGCCGCCAGCGCCAAGACCAGCAGAATTCCGACGAAGCGCGCCACCGACGCCGCGTCCGACGCCATGAAAACACCCTGTCCGATCAGCATCAGGGTCGCCGCGCCCCAGCCCACCAGCACACCGAAAAAGAGGACCGATGTGCCCCACATGAACCAGCCCGGACGCTCCGCTTCACCCTTCTGACGCCACGGAAGAGCCAGGAAGGGCCGCTGGGCGATAAAGGGCAGGTTTGCCGTGATGAGGGCCAGGAACACAAGCAGCCAGACGGCAAACGATTGACTCATTGAAGGCTCAGAATTGCAGCGACTGGCGGATGACGTTCACGCAAAGCGCCATCAGGCCGCCCGGCAGAATGCCCAGCAAGAGGACCAGCGCGCCATTGACGGTCATGAGCCCATTGGTCAGGACACCGGTGTCGAGGGCGGCCGTCTCGCCTTCCGGCTCATCGAAGTACGCCACCTTGACCACACGCAGGTAATAGAAGGCGCCAATCAGCGACATGATGACCGCGAATACAGCGACCCAGATATAGCCTGCGCCGATCAGCGCCTGCAGAACCGCCAGCTTGGCGTAGAAACCGGCCAGCGGCGGAATGCCGGTCAGAGAGAACATGGACAGCATCAACATGGCGGCCATGATGGGGCTGCGGCGATTCAGGCCCTTCAGGTCGGAAATGTTCTCGCATTCGAAACCGCGATGGCTCAGCAGCATGATCATCCCGAATGTCACCAAGGTCGTCAGCACGTAGATGACCATGTAGAACAGTGCCGAGCCGTAGGCCATGCCTGCGGCGGCGCTGTCGCCGTCGATGACGCCGGAGAGCAGACCCAGCAAGACGAACCCCATTTGCGAGATACTGGAATACGCCAGCATCCGCTTGAAGTTCGTCTGCACGATGGCGGTCAGGTTGCCGATGGCGAGCGACAGCACGGCCAGGACCATCAGCATGGGCTGCCAGTCTATGGCCAGCCCATGCAGGCCGTCGATGAGGAAGCGCAGAGTGATCGCAAGGGCGGCCAGCTTGGGCGCCGCGGCGATGATCAGCGTAACCGAGGTGGGCGCGCCCTGATAGACGTCGGGCGACCACATGTGGAACGGAGCGGCAGCCAGCTTGAAGCCCAGGCCGGTCACCACGAACACCACGCCGAACACCAGCGGCAGACGCTGCGGCTCCCCGTTCGCGATCACTTCAGCGATGCGGGCGAGGTCCAGCGAGCCTGTCGCGCCATAAATCATGGACATGCCGTAGAGCAGTACGCCTGAAGCCATGGAGCCCAGCACGAAATACTTCATAGCGGCCTCGCTCGACGGCAGGTGATCACGACGCACCGCCACCAGCGCATACAGCGCGAAGGACATCAGTTCCAGACCCAGATACACGGTCAGCATGCTGCCGGCCGAGATCATCACCATTTGTCCCAATAGCGCAAACAGCGTAAGCGAATACATTTCGCCCCCGTTGCGCGTCATGTCGCGGGCCTCGTTGTAGCCGCGGCCGTAGATCAGTGAAGCGATGACCGCCAGGTAGGTAATCACCTTCAAAAAGTGCGACAGCGAATCGACGACATAGAGGCCGCCGAAACTGACACCCGCAGAACCGGCATTCCATTGGAACAAGGAGACCGCGGTCAGTACGACAAGCGTCAACAAGCTGAGCAGGAAGGTAACGTGCCGTGTTTCCGATTTGCTGAAAGCATCGATCAGCAGAACCGCGCCCGCCATGATCAACAGCAGAATCTCGGGCAAAGCCAAAGCGAAGTCAAAAGAGTTTTGCATGGTCATCGAGGCTTACAGTTTCGAGATGGCGATGTGCTGCAGCAGCGCATCGACCGACACGTGCATGACATCCGTGAAAGGCTTGGGATAGATGCCCATGAAGAGCACGGCAATGGCCAGCACCCCGAGTATGAAGAACTCACGGCTGTTGAGGTCGTTCATCTTGCGTACGTTGTCGTTGGTGATTTCACCGTAAGCAACGCGCTTGAGCATCCACAGCGAATACGACGCGCCCAGAATAAGCGAAGTCGCCGCCAACAGGCCCACCCAGAAGTTGAATTGGACCGACGCGATGATCACCATGAACTCGCCGACAAAACCGCTGGTGGCTGGCAGGCCGGCATTGGCCATGGAGAAAAGCACGAAGAAAGTCACAAAGCGGGGCATGACATTGATCACGCCGCCGTAATCGGCAATCTGCCGGCTGTGCAGGCGATCGTAGAGTACGCCGATGCAAAGAAACATTGCGCCTGACACGAAGCCGTGAGAGATCATCTGCACGATGCCGCCTTCCAGGCCGCCCGTATTGAAAATGAACAGACCCAGTGTGACGAAGCCCATGTGGGCGACGGAGGAGTACGCCACCAGCTTCTTCATGTCTTCCTGCACGATCGCGACGAGACCGATGTAGATCACGGCGATCAGGGAAAGCGCGATCATCATGCCCGATAAGGTATGCGAGGCATCCGGCACGATGGGCAGCGAGAAGCGCAGGAAGCCGTAGGCCCCGAGTTTCAGCATGATGGCGGCCAGCACCACAGAACCGCCGGTCGGCGCTTCGACGTGGGCGTCCGGCAACCAAGTATGCACCGGCCACATGGGGACTTTCACCGCGAAAGCAGCCAGCAACGCCAGGAAGATCAGGATCTGAGGCGTATGCGCAAGGGCCGTCTTGTGCCAGGTCAAGATGTCGAACGAACCGCCCGATACATGCCACAGGTAGATGAAGGCCACCAGCATGAGCAGCGAGCCCAACAGCGTGTACAGAAAGAACTTGAATGCCGCGTACACCCGGTTCGGGCCGCCCCACACACCGATGATGAGGTACATCGGAATCAGCGTGGCTTCGAAGAAGACATAGAACAACATCGCGTCAAGCGCCGCGAATACGCCGATCATCAGGCCCGACAGAATCAGGAAGGCACCCATGTACTGCGAGACCCGGCTGGTGATGACTTCCCACCCGGCCAGCACCACGATAATGGTGATGAAGGCCGTGAGCAGCACGAACCACAGCGAGATGCCGTCGACACCCAGGTGATAGTTCACTGCGAAGTTTTCGATCCAGGGGGCCAGCTCGACGAACTGCATATTGGCTGTATAGGGATCGAAACCGGTATACAGCGGAATGGTCACCAGGAAGCCCAAAACGGCACCGACCAGCGACAACACCCGCGTCAGTTCGGGCCGATCATCGCGCCCGACCAGCAGTACCAGCAGGCCGGCGACGATCGGCACAAAAATCGCGAGCGTTAGCCATGGAAAAGTTGAAGACGCCATATCGCTAGCCATCAGTGAACCGTCAACACGAAAAAGGTTAATAAAGCCATGATCCCGATGATCATCGCAAAGGCGTAGTGATAGATGTAGCCGGACTGCAGGTGACGGCTGACGGCCGCGACCCAACCGACCACTCGGGCACTGCCATTGACCATCACACCGTCGATCAGACTGCGGTCACCGCCCTTCCAGAAGCCGTGGCCGAGACCGCGCGCACCGCGAGCGATGACCTGCTCGTTGAACCAGTCGGCGTAGTACTTGTTCTCGAGGATACGGTTGATGCCGGACAGCGCACCGTAGACCTTGGGCGGCAGTGCCGGATTCACTATGTAGCAGTACCATGCGACCACCAGGCCCGCGACCATCAGCCAGAACGGCACCGTGACGAAGCCGTGCAGCGCGTAGGCCACCCAGCCGTGCCAGTGGCCGGCAAGCGTCGCCATGGCGGGGTGTTCCGGCCGTACCGAGATCACGCCATTGAAGAAGTCGCCGAACAGAATGGGATCCGCGAACAGCATGCCGGCCAGCACCGACGGCACCGCAAGCACGATCAGGGGCAAGGTCACGACCCAGGGGGATTCATGCGGCGTACCAGCATGATGGTGTTCATCATGCCCATGGTCCTGCGGGTACGGCGGGTTGCGGAAGCGTTCCGGACCGTGGAAGACGAGGAAGTACACGCGGAAGGAATACAGCGAAGTCACGAACACGCCGATCAGGGTCGCGTAATACGCAAAGCTTGCACCCCATACGTTGGCTGCTCCGGCCGCCTCGATGATCTGTTCCTTGGAATAGAAGCCTGAGAAGAACGGGGTACCGACCAGGGCCAGCGTGCCGATCAGGAAGGTGATCCAGGTAATAGGCATGTATTTGCGCAGGCCGCCCATGTTCCGGATGTCCTGATCATGATGCATGCCGATGATGACCGACCCGGCCCCCAGGAACAACAGCGCCTTGAAGAAAGCATGTGTCATCAGGTGGAAGATGGCCGCGGAATAGGCGGATGCGCCCAGGGCCACAGTCATGTAACCCAGCTGCGAGAGCGTGGAATACGCCACCACCCGCTTGATGTCGGTCTGTATGATGCCCAGGATGCCCAGGAAAAGCGCACCGATGGCGCCGATCACGATCACGAAGGCCAGCGCCGTCGACGAAAGCTCGAACACTGGCGAAAAGCGCGCCACCATGAAAATGCCTGCCGTCACCATGGTCGCTGCGTGGATCAGCGCGGAAATGGGTGTGGGGCCTTCCATGGAATCGGGCAACCAGGCGTGCAGCGGCACTTGCGCGGACTTGCCCATGGCGCCCACGAACAGGCAGATGCAGGCCACGGTAAGCAGCTGCCAATCGGTACCCGGGAACGGCATCGTGGCCAGCTCCTGGCTACGTGCGAAAACTTCGCCGTAGTGCATGCTGCCGGTGTAGGCGAACAGCAGGCCGATGCCCAGAATGAAGCCAAAGTCGCCCACGCGGTTGACCAGGAACGCCTTCATGTTGGCAAAAATGGCCGTCGGCCGGGTGTACCAGAAACCGATCAACAGATAGGAAACCAGACCGACCGCTTCCCAACCGAAGAACAGCTGCACCATGTTGTTCGCCATGACCAGCATGAGCATGGAGAAGGTGAACAGCGAGATGTAGGCGAAAAAGCGCTGATAGCCGGGGTCGTCGGCCATGTAGCCGATGGTGTAGATATGCACCATGAGCGAAACGCCCGTCACCACAACCATCATCATGGCTGTCAGATTGTCCACCAGGAAACCCAGCTGCAGCGGCGTAGTGCCGATCACTGTCCAGGTGTAGAGGATTCCGTCGTAGGTATGACCGCCCAGTGTCTGGAACAGCGTCATCACCGAACCGACAAAGGACAGCGCAACCAGCGCAATGGTGATGACGTGCGAACCCCGGCGCGAGACGAAACGGCCCAGGAATCCCGTTCCGAACAGACCGGCCAGGATGGCACCCGCAAGGGGCGCCAGGGCGATCAACAGGTAAAAACTTGGTGAATTCATAGTTTGCTCGACCCCATCAACCCTTGAGCTGGTCCAGTTGTTCCACGTTGATCGTATTCATGTTGCGGAACAGCAGCACCAGAATCGCCAGACCGATGGCAGCTTCGGCGGCCGCTACCGTCAGGACGAAGAACACGAAGACCTGTCCGGCGGTATCGCCGAACCACGTGGAGAACGCGACGAAATTGATGTTGGCCGACAGAAGCATGAGTTCGATCGACATCAGCAGAATGATCAGATTGCGGCGGTTCAGAAAGAAACCGAAGATGCCGATCGTGAAAAGAATCGCGCCGAGTATCAGGTAATGAGCGAGTGTCAATGTCATTTTGCTTCCCCTTGAGCGCTGCGGCCGGCTGAACCCGTTTCCTTGGGCACCTGAATATTGGCCATACGCACACGGTCGCGTGCACGTACCTTGACTTGGGCACTGGAAACGGTCCGCTTCACGTCGCTGCGCTTGCGCAGCGTCAGCGCAATGGCGGCGATCATGCCTACGAGCAGGATCACGCCACCCACCTGAACGGCAAAGACGTAGTCGGTGTACATGGCCTCGCCCAGCGCGAGCGTATTGTTGTAGTCGTCGCCCATGGGTTGCTGCGGTCCGGCGGCATGCCAGGTGGTACCCAGCACGAACGCCATTTCCAGCGCCATGACTACTGCGATCACGATGCCTAGCGGCAGGTAGGCCTTGAAGCCGGCCCGCAGGTTATCCATGCGTACGTCGAGCATCATGACGACGAACAGGAACATGACCAGCACCGCGCCGACATAAACGATCACCAGCAGCAAGCCGAGGAATTCTGCACCCAGCGTTATCCATAGCATGGCTGCGGTGAAGAAAGTAAGGATCAGATGCAGAACCGCCGTGACGGGGCTGCGCGCAGTGACTACGCGCGCCGCCGCAACGATGAGCACGAAGGCAAGCAAATAGAACAGGACAGTGACGAAATTCATGAGGTTCAGGTCCCGGCGTCAACGATAAGGGGCATCCGCCGCACGGCGTGCAGCGATTTCGGGCTCGTAGCGGTCGCCAACGGCCAGCAGCATATCCTTCGTGAAGTACAGATCGCCCCGCTTTTCACCGTGATACTCGTGGACATGGGTTTCCACGATCGAGTCCACCGGACAGCTCTCTTCACAGAAGCCACAGAAAATGCACTTCGTGAGGTCGATGTCATAGCGCGTGGTGCGGCGGGTCCCGTCGTCGCGCTCGGTGGATTCGATGGAAATCGCCAGCGCCGGACAAACGGCTTCACACAGTTTGCAGGCGATGCAACGCTCTTCACCGTTGGGATAGCGACGCAAGGCGTGCAGGCCACGGAACCGGGGCGAAGCAGGCGTCTTCTCGTGCGGATACCGCAAGGTCACCTTGCGCTTGAAGAAATACTTGCCGGTCAGGCGCATGCCCTTGAGCATTTCGGCCAGCATGAGGCTGCCGAAGAAATCCTTGATAGCTTCCATAATGGGCTCCCGTTCCTATTGCCAGATGTTCCAGGGCGTCTGCATCCAGATCGCCACGATCAGCAGCCAGGCACCGGTGAGCGGAATGAAGATCTTCCAGCCCAGGCGCATGATCTGGTCATAGCGATACCGAGGGAACGTGGCACGGAACCATACGAAAAACGATACGACAAAGAAGGTCTTGAGACCGAGCCACAGCCAGCCGGGGATCCAGGTCAGCGGCGCAATGTCGATGGGGGGCAACCAGCCTCCCAGGAACATCACCGACGCCATCGCCGACAGCAGGATCATGTTGGCGTACTCGCCCAGGAAGAAGAGCGCGAAGCCCATTCCCGAGTACTCGACCATAGGACCCGCAACGATCTCGGATTCACCTTCAACCACGTCAAAGGGGTGGCGGTTGGTTTCCGCGACGGTGGAGATCACGTAGATGACGAAGATCGGCAGCAGTGGCAACCAGTTCCACGACATGAAGTTGATGCCTTTCTCGGCAAACCAGCCGCGCTCCTGCACTTCGACGATCCCCGAGAGGTTCAGCGTACCGGACACCAGAAGGACGGTCACCAGCACGAAGCCGATCGCCAGCTCATAAGAAAGCATCTGGGCAGCTGCGCGCAGAGCCCCAAGGAAAGCGTAGCGAGAGTTCGACGCCCAGCCGGCGATGATCACGCCATAGACGCCGATGGAGGTGATGGCCATGATGTAAAGCAAACCGGCATTGACGTCGGCCAGTACGACTTCAGGGCCGAAAGGCACCACCGCCCAGGCGGCAAGCGCGGGCATCAGGGTGACCACCGGGCCCAGGATATAAAGCGCCTTGTTGGCTTTGGTGGGAGTGATGACCTCTTTGGTCAACAACTTGAAGACGTCGGCAAAAGGCTGCAGCAAGCCGCGATAGCCCACCCGGTTCGGCCCCCTGCGCACGTGCATGAAGCCGATCATCTTGCGTTCCCAGTAAGTCAGGTAGGCCACGCAGATAATGATGGGCAGCGCAATGACCATGATCTTGACCACGGTCCAGACCAGGTACCAGAGCGTCGGACCAAGGAGTTCCGTGCCGTAAGATTGAATAACGTTCAGCCAATCCATTTTTACGCACGCTCCACGTTCAGTTGACCGTCTGCGCCGCCCAGCGCCATTGTTTCAGGGAAAGCGGCGGCGATGCGCACGCAACCGGCGGCCACGGTGTCGTCCAGCAAGGCGGAGAGCGTCACACGGCCTTGTGCCGAAGCAATGCTCAAGGCGTCGCCCGATTCAAACCCCAGTTTCGCCAGGGTGGCTGCCGACATGCGGGCGCGCGGTGCCTGCGAAGCGGTGGTTTCCTGCAGCGGTGCAGAACGGCGCACGATTGCATCGGTACGATAAATCGGCACGTCGGTAACGCGCTCAAGTACGTTGCCGAGCGGCGCTTCACCCATTGCCGGAGACGCCTTGATTTCGTTGGACAGGCGGCCTTCGATGCCACCGGCGATCACGGCATCGCGCACGGTTTCAGAGCTTTCATCGTCGAAGCCCTGGAGCTCGAAGAAGTTGCCCAGAACGCGCAGAACCTTCCACGCTGGACGCGTATCGCCCAAGGGGGCGGTCGCCGCCTTGAAGCTCTGAATGCGCCCTTCCGCGTTCACGAATGTGCCCGAGGTTTCGGTAAAGGGCGAAACCGGCAGCATGACGTCAGCCCAGTCTTCGGCCGCCGACTTGTAGGAAGTGAGCGCCACCGCAAAGCCGCTGTTCTTCAGCGACTGCAGGGCTTGAGCACCGTTCGCGGCGTCCAAGGAGGGCTCCGCATGCAGAACCAGGTAAGCCTTGAGTGGCTCGGACAGCATCTGCGCCGCTGTACGGCCGCCGTTGCGAGGCGTCGCCCCGGCCAGATAGCCGCCCACCGTGTTGCCGCCGTCGGTCAGGAAACCGAAACTCGCGCCGGCCACGCGGGCCAGTTCGGCAGCGTTGGCGGCGAGCAGTGCGGCCTGACTGGATGACACGGCCATGTTGCCCATGAGCACCGCCGTGCGCTGGCCCGAAGCCAGGCTGGCCGCGATGGCGCGTGCGGTGTCGGACACTTGAACGCCCGAGAAAGCGGCGGGCGCGGCCTGTTCGCGCGACTGCGCCACCGCCACGGCGATTTCGGCCAGGGCGTTCGGGATGGCGCTCGGCGCCACCGTAATGCGCCCCGCCACCGGGAACAAGGGGTCATCGGCGGCCGAGTCGACAAAGAAGATTTCGGTACCGCGCTTTGCCGCCTGGCGTAGACGCTGCGCCATGAGCGGATGATCTTTGCGCAGGAAGGAACCAACCACCACGACGCGGTCGACTTCGTTGAGCTCGGCGACCGGCATGCCCAGCCAGGGCGCACCGGACAAGGCCTGGTCAAACGCGGGGTCGGTCTGGCGTAGACGGAAGTCGACGTTTTCGCTGCCCAAAGCCCGAGCAAGACGTGCCAGCAGCGAGAGCTCTTCGGTGGTGGCGATGGGGCTGCCCAGGGCACCGAGCTGCTCGGCGCCGAATTCGTCGCGAATCATGTTGAATGTCTGCACGACCACTTGCAGCGCATCGCTCCAGGAGGCCTCGCGCCATTGACCGTCGTCTCCGCGGACCATGGGGTGCGTGAGACGATCTTCAGTGTAGAGCCCGTCGTAGGAGAAGCGATCACGGTCGCTGATCCAGCATTCGTTGACGTCTTCGTTCTCGAAGGGGACCACACGCTTGACACGGTCGAGCTTCACTTGCGCGATGAGGTTGGAGCCCAGGCTGTCATGGGGGCTGACCGTGCGGCGGCGAGCCAGTTCCCAGGGACGGGCGCTCATCTTGTACGGCTTGGAAAGCAAGGCGCCGACCGGGCACAGGTCGATCACGTTGCCCGACAGTTCGGATTCGACCGACTTGCCGATGAAGGTGGTGATTTCGGAGAATTCGCCCCGGTTCACCATGCCGATCTCCATGATGCCGCCGATCTCTTCGCCGAAGCGGATGCAGCGAGTGCAATGGATGCAGCGTTGCATGCCGTCAGTGGAAATCAGTGGCCCCATGCTCTTGGGGACCACGACACGCTTGGCTTCCTGATAGCGGGAAGCGGACTTGCCATAGCCCACGGCCAAGTCCTGCAGCTGGCACTCGCCGCCCTGGTCACAGACCGGGCAATCCAGCGGGTGGTTGATCAGCAGGAA
>JAEWFK010000125.1 GCA_023388835.1 Pseudomonadota bacterium
CAGTGGACCTGCGTGTGATCGCCGCCACCCATCGCGATCTGGCCCGGCAAGTGGACGAAGGCAGCTTCCGCCAGGATCTCTACTATCGGCTCAACATATTGGTGGTGCGATTGCCGCCGCTACGCGAACGGCACGGCGATCTGCCGCTGCTGGCCCGGCATCTCGCTGACAAGATCGCGCTGCGACTGGGCGACCGGCGCCTGGCGGACGACGCGCTGGTGCAGGCCTTGGTCGAAGCCGGTCGGCAGTACACCTGGCCGGGTAACATTCGTGAGCTGGAGAATCTGATCGAGCGCATCATGGTCTTTCGTGACCCGAGTGCGCGCGGCGTAGGCATCACCAAAGAGGAGTTGCGGGATATTGCGCCGGAGCTGTTCGCGGGCGAGAGCGTCGCGCGGCCCGGTCCCATGGTTGCGCCCGCCGACCTCCCCTCCGTCCTCACCGTTTCTGACGTCTCAGCTGTTCCTGATGCTTCCACCGTGATGACCCGTGAGGCCATGGAAAGGGCGTGCTTGCTTACGGCTCTCGAGCAGTGCGGCGGCAACCGGGAGCAGGCGGCGGCGCTGCTTGGGATCAGCCGGACGACGCTTTGGCGGCGGCTGCGTCAGCTTGGGTTATGAAACCAAGCAGCGCATTCAGCCGGCCTCAGTCAAGCTCCCGCATCAAAGCAGCCAGTTCCGCCACCCCCCGATCCGCCAAGGCTTCTGCCGCACCCCGCCGATCGCGCGGCTCCCGATTCTGGCTCAGCTTCGACTTGCCGGCCAGCGACGTAATCGTGATCTCGATGCCTACGATATTCTGCAGCATCGAATCGATGTACTCGGGAGCCGAATCCGTCATCTTCCAGGGTTGCGGCTCGGTGGCCTCGTGCTTTCGCGTCAATCGAGCGACCACGCCCCGCACAAAGCGCTCATCGTCGTGAATCGTGAGCTGCCCATGTGCATGGACCACCTCGTAGTTCCAGGTCGGCACCTGCCGGTGCGCTTCATGCTTGCTCGGGTACCAGTTGGGCGAAATATAGGCTTGCGCGCCCTGGAAGATCACCATCACCTGTGACCCGTTCGCGCAGCGTTGCCAAAGCGGATTGGCACGGGCAACGTGAGCCAGCAGGGTTCCGTGGGGCCCCTTGGCGGCATCGAACTCAAAAGGGATGTGGTCGGCGTCCAGCCCCATCTTGCCCTGGACCACCAGCGCTCCCAGCGGGTGATCGCGGATGATTCGATGCAGCGCTTCCGGCCGGGTTTCTGCGAAGTGAGGTGGAATATACATGGACTGTCCATCCAAAGAAAAACGCCGCGGCTCTGCATTCAATATCAGAGCCCGCGGCGTTCATTCAGCAATGACCGGCCCGAATACGCGAGACCCGGCCAGATACCGAACTGATTTACTTCAGGAGATCCTTCACGCCGTCGCGCTCTTCCAGCAGTTCATTCAGCGTGAAGTCCATGCGCTCGCGTGAGAAATCGTCGATTTCCAAGTCGCGAACCATCGTGTATTCACCGTTCTCCGTGATGACGGGGAAGCCGTAGATGATGCCTTCAGGGATGCCGTAGGAACCGTCGGAGGGAATGCCCATGGTGACCCACTTGCCATTCGAACCCAGTACCCAGTCACGCACGTGATCGATGGCGGCATTGGCGGCCGACGCGGCCGAGGACAAGCCGCGGGCTTCGATGATGGCCGCGCCGCGTTTGCCGACCGTGGGGATGAAGGTGTCGCGGTTCCACGCGTCATCGTTGATCAACTGGGGCAGCTTCTCGCCGCCGACCGTGGCGTAACGGATGTCCGGATACATCGTGGGCGAATGGTTGCCCCATACGATGAGGTTCTCGATGTCGGCCACCGCCTTGCCCGACTTGGCGGACAGTTGCGAGAGGGCGCGGTTGTGGTCCAGGCGCAGCATGGCGGTGAAGTTCTTCGCGGGAAGATCCGGCGCCGACTTCATGGCGATGTAGGCATTGGTGTTGGCGGGGTTGCCGACGACCAGTACCTTGACGTCGCGGCTGGCGACGTCGTTCAGGGCACGACCCTGGGCGGTGAAGATCTGGGCGTTGACCTGCAGAAGGTCCTTGCGCTCCATGCCGGGGCCGCGGGGGCGAGCGCCCACCAGCAGGGCGACGTCCGCGTCCTTGAAGGCTTCACGCGGGTCGCTGTGTGCGGTCATGCCCTGCAGCAGCGGGAATGCGCAGTCGTCCAGCTCCATCATGACGCCCTTCAGCGCCTTCTGGGCTTTCTCGTCAGGAATCTCGAGCAGCTGCAGAATGACGGGTTGGTCTTTGCCGAGCATTTCGCCGGAGGCGATGCGAAACAGCAGAGCGTAGCCAATCTGGCCGGCGGCGCCCGTGACGGCGACGCGCATGGCGGGTTTGGACATGAAGGATCTCCGATAGATGAGTAGGGATGAAAGGAAATTCCGGTGTGCGACAGTGTAAAACTTTTGTCGTGCAAGCGTGCCGCCGCGAAAGCGCCAAAGCGTAGCGAATCACGCCTTGCCCGTCAATCATCTTATATCTTATATAAGATAGAGGAGTATTAGACATAAATCGTCAGGCATGCGACAATTCTACGGTTATCCAGATTCCGCTCAAGCAGCAACGAGCCCGTCTCATCCTATGCCCGATCAGCCCACCGTGGACCGTAGCCCCGACCCCGAGCGTGCCGGGGGCAGCGCGGCGTTCAGCCCCCTGTATCAACAGATCAAAGCACTGTTGCTGCAGGGCCTGGATCGTGGCGAATGGAAACCTGGGGAAGCCATTCCCAGCGAACTCGAGCTGGCGGCGCGCTTTCAGGTCAGCCAGGGAACGGTTCGCAAGGCCATCGATGAACTCGCAGCCGAAAACCTCCTGCTGCGCCGCCAGGGTAAAGGCACCTTCGTGGCCACCCACCATGAGGCCCGGGTCCGCTTCCGTTTTCTGCGCCTTACGCCAGACGATGACAAGCAGGCGGCCTCGGGCAGCCGTATTCTCGAGTGCCGGCGCATCAAGGCTCCGGCCGATATCGCCGCCATACTCGATTTGCGCACCGGCGACACCGTGGTCAATCTGCGCCGAGTTCTCTCTTTCGACGATTCCCCCACCATACTTGATGACATCTGGCTGCCCGGCGCGCCCTTCAAGGGGCTGACGGTCGACCGGCTCGAACGTAGCCGTAGCCCGCTGTATGCGCTGTTCGAATCCGAGTATGGCGTGAGCATGGTGCGCGCGGAAGAAAAAATCCGGGCGGTTGCGGCCAGCCAGACCCAGGCCGAATTGCTCGATGTGCCGGTCGGGCATCCGCTGCTGCAAGTGGAACGGGTCTCGTATACCTATGGTGATCGACCCATGGAACTGCGCAGGGGGTCTTACCTGACCGAACGATTCCACTATAGAAACAGCTTGAACTAGGGCCGCCGGCCCGCCGATTTGATGCCCATGGGTCAAATCGGCGAAAATGCCGGTTGCGCTTTGCAATACATCGATTTTCTGCAATCACTTCGAGGCCATCATGTCCGAAACAGCTTCAAAGTCGCGTCCACAGTATCGTAATATTACTGTGCCGCAGATCCTGAGCTACCGTCTGCCCCTAGCGGGCAAGGCGTCGATCCTTCATCGCGTCAGCGGCGCGCTCCTGTTCCTCTGTTTACCCCTTGTCATCGTGCCGCTTTTCGGCCGTAGTGTCGAGTCGCCGGAAACCTTTGCCGGCCTGGCGCAATGGACTTCCCATCCGCTATTCAAGCTGGTGTTGCTCACGCTCATCTGGGGTTACCTGCATCACTTCTGTGCCGGCATCCGCTACCTGACGCTCGATCTGCACATGGGCAGCGACAAGCATACCGCGCAGAAGACGGCGGGTGCGGTGTTCGCGGTCAGCCTGGCGCTCACCGTGGTTCTTGGTCTTAAATTGTTCGGGGTGTGGTAATGGCTCAACAAAGTCTCGGCCATAAGCGGCTCGTCGTCGGCGCTCACTACGGCACCATCGACTTCATCGTTCAGCGTGTCACGGCCGTCATCATGGCCGTCTACACCATCGTGCTTCTGCTCGGCTTCCTGTTCATGGGCGAGCTGAACTACGAAAACTGGCGCAATCTGTTTGCCTTCACCTGTCTGGGCATGCCGGTTGGTCAGATGCTTGCCTCCGTCGCCTTCCTGTCGCTGGCGTGGCATGCATGGATCGGTATGCGCGATATCTGGATGGATTACGTGCGTGCCCCTGGGCTGCGTCTCTTCCTCCAGGTTCTGACCCTGCTCTGGCTGGTCGGCACCATCGCCTTTTTTGCAAAAATTCTCTGGAGTCTCTAAGCCGTGGCTGCTGTCAAATCCTCCCTACCTCGCCGCCGCTTCGATGTGGTGGTCGTGGGCGCCGGCGGCGCCGGCATGCGTTGTTCCCTTCAACTGGCTGAAGCCGGCCTGTCCGTGGCCGTACTGTCCAAGGTCTTTCCCACGCGTTCGCACACGGTTGCGGCGCAGGGCGGCGTCAGTGCCTCGCTGGGCAACATGAGCGAAGACGACTGGTACTGGCACATGTACGACACGGTCAAGGGTTCCGACTGGCTCGGTGACCAGGACGCCATCGAATTCATGTGCCGCGAAGCGCCTCACGCGGTGTACGAGCTCGAACACTTCGGCATGCCGTTCGACCGCAACGCCGACGGCACCATCTATCAGCGTCCTTTCGGCGGCCATACTGCCAATTTCGGCGAAAAGCCCGTTCAGCGCGCCTGTGCGGCCGCTGACCGTACCGGTCACGCCATGCTGCATACGCTCTACCAGCGCAACGTCGCAGCCCGCACGCAGTTCTTCGTCGAATGGATGGCGCTGGATCTCTTGCGCAATGACCAGGGTGATGTCCTGGGCGTGACTGCGCTCGAAATGGAAACCGGCGAAATCTACGTTCTCGAAGGCAAAAAGGTCGTGCTGGCCACCGGCGGTGCAGGCCGCATCTGGGCCGCTTCCACCAATGCCTTCATCAACACCGGCGATGGCCTGGGCATGGCGGCGCGTGCGGGCATTCCTCTGCAGGATATGGAGTTCTGGCAGTTCCACCCCACCGGTGTGGCCGGCGCGGGCGTGCTGATCACTGAAGGGGTGCGCGGCGAAGGCGGCATTCTGCTCAACAAGGACGGCGAGCGGTTCATGGAACGCTACGCGCCTACCCTGAAGGACTTGGCTCCGCGCGATTTCGTGTCCCGCTCCATGGACCAGGAAATCAAAGAAGGCCGCGGTTGCGGCGACGGCAGCTACGTCGTGCTCAAGCTCGATCACCTGGGTGCGGAAACCATCCAGAAGCGTCTGCCGTCCATTCGCGAAATCGCCATCAAATTCGCCAACGTGGACCCTATCAAGGATCCGATTCCCGTCGTACCGACCATCCATTACCAGATGGGCGGCATCCCGACCAACATCTACGGCCAGGTCGTCACGCAAGTGAACGGCGAAGCGCGCATCGTGAATGGACTCTACGCCATTGGCGAATGTGCGGCCACCTCGGTGCACGGCGCGAACCGTCTGGGTACGAACTCTTTGCTCGATTTGATCGTGTTCGGCCGCTCTGCGGGCAACCACATTGTCGACGAGCACCCCGAGAAGACACACCAGCACGAGCCCATCCCCGACTCGGCGATCGATTTTTCGCTCGACCGCATCAACCGGCTCGAATCGCGCACCTCTGGCGAGAAAGCTCAGGACGTCGGTCACAAGATTCGCGCAGCGATGCAGCATCACTGCGGCGTGTTCCGGACGATGGATCTCCTCTCCAAGGGCGTCGACGCCATCGAGAGCCTGGTGCCCGAAGTCCAGGACATCTACTTCAAGGACAAGTCGAAGGTGTTCAATACGGCACGTGTCGAAGCCTTGGAACTGGCCAACATGATCGAAGTTGCCCGGGCCACGACCAAATCGGCGGCAAACCGCACCGAAAGCCGTGGCGCCCATGCCTTGAATGACCACCCCGAGCGCGACGACGAGAACTGGCTGCGCCATACGCTTTGGTTCTCCGAGGGCAGCACCCTCGAATACAAGCCGGTGACGATGAAGCCCCTGACTGTGGAAAGCTTCCCGCCCAAGGCGCGTACGTTCTAAGCAGGATACGAGATGACCCAAAAACGCACTGTCAAATTCGAAATCTACCGCTACGATCCTGATAAGGACGAGCGCCCTTACATGCAGAAGCTTGAAGTCGAGCTTCAGCCTACCGACAAGATGCTGCTGGACGCCATCGTCCGCATCAAGAACGACGTGGACGACAGCATTTCCATCCGACGTTCCTGCCGGGAAGGGGTGTGCGGTTCCGATGCCATGAACATCAATGGCAAGAACGCGCTGGCCTGCACGACCAACTTGAACGAACTGTCTGAGCCCATCGTTCTGCGTCCGCTGCCCGGCTTGCCGGTGGTCCGCGATCTCATCGTGGACATGACGCACTTCTTCAACCAGTACCATTCGATCAAGCCGTTCCTCATCAACGACCAGCCGCCGCCCGAGCGCGAGCGTCTGCAGTCGCCCGAGGCCCGCGCCCATCTCGACGGCCTGTACGAATGCATTCTGTGCGCTTGCTGTTCCACGTCCTGCCCGTCGTTCTGGTGGAACCCCGACAAGTTCGTGGGTCCCGCCGGCCTGTTGCAGGCTTACCGATTCATCGTGGACAGCCGCGACGAAGCGACCGGCGAACGTCTGGACAACCTGGAAGATCCTTATCGCCTGTTCAGATGCCACACCATCATGAACTGTGCCGACGTCTGTCCCAAGGGCCTCAACCCCTCGGCGGCCATTGGCAAGATCAAGGAATTGCTGGTGCGCCGCACCGTCTAAACCGTTAATTCAAACTTTGGATCTCTGATGAGAAAGTTGTCAGACCTGGACCGTACGCGCTTGCGTTGGCGGGCGCGTCGCGGCCTGCTGGAGAACGACCTGATCATCACGCGATTTCTGGATCAGTACGAGACTGAGTTGACGGACCAGGATGTTGCCGCTCTGACCTTGCTATTCGAGATGAGCGACAACGATCTGCTCGATGTATTGCTGGGCCGCCAGGAACCGTCGGGCGTGTATGACACGCCCGACATCCGTCGCCTGGTCGCCGTGATGCAAAAGCTATAAATATCTAGAGGAAAATGTGATGCAACTGTCTGACAAAAAGGCAACGTTGTCGTTCTCTGACGGCACCGCTTCAGTCGAATTCCCCGTCTACCAGGGCACCGTCGGCCCAGACGTCATCGACATCCGCAAGTTGTACGGTGAAACCGGCATGTTCACCTACGATCCTGGCTTCATGGCCACGGCATCGTGCGAGTCCGGCATTACCTACATCGACGGCGACAAGGGTCAGCTGCTGTATCGCGGCTATCCCATCGATCAGCTCGCAGTGAACTGCGACTTCCTGGACGTCTGCTACCTCATCCTGAACGGCGAGTTGCCCGACCCGTCGCAAAAGCAGGAGTTCGATCACCAGGTCACGCACCACACCATGGTGCATGAGCAAATGCAGAACTTCCTGCGTGGCTTCCGCCGCGACGCCCACCCCATGGCCGTCCTGACCGGCCTGGTGGGCGCAATGGCTGCCTTCTATCACGACTCCACGGACATCACCAATCCGCATCATCGGCATGTGTCGGCTATCCGCCTTATCGCCAAGATGCCGACGCTGGTGGCCATGGCGTACAAGTATTCCCGCGGCGAGCCCTTCGTCTATCCGCGCAACGATCTGTCCTACACGGGCAACTTCCTGCGCATGATGTTCGCCACGCCTTGCGAAGACTACGTCGTCAATGAAGTCGTCGAGCGTGCGCTCGATCGCATCTTCATCCTGCACGCCGACCACGAACAGAACGCGTCCACCTCCACGGTGCGCCTGTGCGGTTCCTCCGGCACCAACCCGTTCGCGGCCATCGCCGCGGGCGTGGCCTGCCTGTGGGGACCAGCCCACGGCGGCGCGAACGAAGCCTGCCTGACCATGCTGGAAGAAATCCAGGCCAATGGCGGCCTGGACTACGTCGGCGAGTTCATGGAAAAGGTCAAGGACAAGAATTCGGGCGTGCGCCTGATGGGTTTCGGCCACCGGGTCTACAAGAACTACGACCCGCGCGCCAAGCTCATGCAGGAAACCTGCAAGGAAGTCCTGGCTGCTCTGGGCCTGGAAAACGACCCGCTGTTCAAGCTCGCCATGGAACTGGAGCGCATTGCTCTCGAGGATCCTTACTTCGTGGAGCGCAAGCTCTACCCGAACGTGGATTTCTACTCCGGTATCGTGCAACGCGCCATCGGCATTCCCACTTCACTGTTCACCGCCATCTTCGCACTGGCACGCACAGTCGGCTGGATCGCTCAGTGGAATGAAATGCTGTCCGATCCCAACTACAAGATCGGACGTCCGCGTCAGCTGTATACCGGCGCAGTGGAACGCGACGTTCCCGCAGCCCAGTAAGACCCGCGGCCCCCGCGCGGTGTCGCATGCAACATGCGGCGCGGCGCGGGGGCCGCTGCATTGTGACGGCCCGGCAGTGTCTCGACAGCAGCTCAATCTTTCCCTCGACCGTTGGCCCGTTCCCCTGGAAGGCGGCCTGTACGACCGCGCGTCCGCGCATCGCCAAGCCTTCGAACA
>JAEWFK010000130.1 GCA_023388835.1 Pseudomonadota bacterium
TGACGCGCTTCGTGAATCAAGTGTTCCGCATCTACCATGACAGCAGCGACTCGCTCTCCCGGCAAGGCCGTGAGAACCAGCAGCACGCACTGGGACTGTGGCTGCTCGCGCAGGATACGGTCGTGGAATGCATGCCCTGGTTCCGATATCAGCCCCGGGCGTTCTTGATGGCCGCCGTCCGCTACACCCGCTTCTCTCTCCATCTGCGCTCGGCCAGCCTGCCACGCCCCCGCGGGCGGAGCCTCAAGGGCATGGGGGCGAGACTGCTGGTTTACGCAATGTGGCCGGTGGGCGCAGCGCTCTATATGCGGGATCGCACCCGAAGCTTCTGAGCGACCGGCGGCATCGCGTTCATGATCGAATGACGCCGCTTTCAAGACCCCGCACACAGCGCCGCCACTTTACCTCGCCGCTTCGCAATTACGAGGCTGGCGCCTTTAGTGCAGCCGCCGTGAAGAGGGCGGCAGGACGTTGTCCAGTATCTGATCCATCTTGCGCACTTCGTCGTCTTCCGCTTCTGTGTCGGGCAGGTCGTCGTCTTCGTCGGCCGCCGACGCGAACGATTCATCGCTGATGTTGAATGGCAGAAGTTCTCGCAGGTCGTTGCCACCGACATATTCCTGATTGAGGGGATCAACCTTGACGTAGCGGGCGGATTCTTCATCGGAAAGCTGGATAATCCACAAGCATTCGCAGCTGTAGATATCTTCGTCGATCCCCAGGCCGCCGCGATTGCCGGCGTAGCGGGCGCCGGGTCCTCCAATCTGAATCACGACGGTGGCCTCTTCATCGACCTCGTCGTCGACCGCCAGCGGAATGCCGAAAGCCACCCACTCAGCTCCAGTCTCGTCCGCGTCCATGATTTCTGCCAGAACGGGTTTGCCCATGTAGGCGCTCATTGCATCGGCGGTATGTCCGATGAGGTCGATTTCTTCCTGCGTGAAGGTCAGGATGGGTTCGGGGATGGTCATGTTGCGGCTCCGTTACGGGGAATCCTGCATTTTAGAGGCCGCGGCCCATGCGCGCCGATCAGGACGCGGCGGGCTTTATTTGGTCGGCGGGCCTACAATCGCTCATTGTCCGTCTTTCTCTCTATCTTCTTCGCACATATGGCTCAATACGTTTTTTCTATGAATCGCGTGGGCAAGATCGTGCCCCCCAAGCGGCAGATCCTGCGCGATATATCACTTTCGTTCTTTCCGGGCGCCAAGATCGGCGTGCTGGGTCTGAATGGCGCGGGCAAGTCCACCCTGCTGCGCATCATGGCCGGCATCGATCGCGACATCGAAGGCGAAGCCATTCCCATGCCCGGCATCAAGATCGGCTATCTGCCGCAGGAGCCGGTGCTGAACCCTGACCATACCGTACGTGAATCGGTGGAAGAAGGATTGGGTGAGCTCTTCCAGGCACGCAAACGGCTTGACGAAGTCTACGCCGCCTATTCCGAGCCGGATGCCGACTTCGACGCCCTGGCCGCCGAACAAGGCGAACTGGAAGCGATCATTGCGGCCGCGGCCTCCAGTGGAGCCGATGACATTGAACACCAGATGGAAATCGCGGCGGATGCGCTGCGGCTCCCGCCCTGGGATGCCACGGTGGGCCGGCTCTCCGGTGGCGAAAAACGACGCGTGGCGCTGTGCCGGCTGCTGCTTTCCAAGCCCGACATGCTGCTGCTTGACGAACCCACCAACCACCTGGACGCCGAAAGCGTGGAATGGCTGGAGCAGTTCCTGGAACGCTTCCCCGGTACGGTGGTGGCCGTGACTCACGACCGCTATTTCCTGGACAACGCCTGCGAGTGGATTCTCGAACTGGACCGCGGCCATGGCATTCCCTGGAAGGGCAACTACAGTTCCTGGCTGGAACAGAAGGAAGACCGCCTGAAGCAGGAAGAAGCCGCCGAGTCCGCCCGTCAGCGCACCATCAAGAAGGAACTGGAATGGGTGCGCCAGAACCCCAAGGGCCGCCAGGCCAAGGCCAAGGCCCGCATGGCGCGTTTCGAGGAACTGGCTTCGCACGAATACCAGAAGCGCAACGAGACACAGGAGATCTTCATTCCCGTTGCAGAACGCCTGGGAAATGAAGTGATCGAATTCGAGAACGTCCGCAAGGCTTTCGGTGAACGCCTTCTCATCGACGACCTCAGCTTCCGCGTACCCGCCGGTGCCATTGTCGGCATCATCGGGCCGAACGGCGCGGGCAAGTCCACGCTGTTTCGCATGATTGCGGGCCAGGAACAGCCCGATAGCGGCGATGTGAAGATCGGCCAGACGGTTCAGCTTGCCTATGTCGATCAGTCGCGTGAGTCTCTGCCGGACGACAAAACCGTGTTCGACGCGGTTTCCGATGGTTCCGACATCCTGAACGTCGGGCGCTTCGAGATGTCCTCGCGCGCTTACCTGGGCCGTTTCAACTTCCGGGGTGGCGATCAGAACAAGACGGTGGGCAAGCTTTCAGGCGGGGAACGGGGCCGGCTGCACCTTGCCACGACCCTACTGAAGGGAGGAAACGTTCTGCTGCTGGACGAACCGTCCAACGACCTGGACGTCGAAACCCTCCGCGCTTTGGAAGACGCCCTGCTGGAATTCGCCGGCACGGTATTGGTGATCAGCCATGATCGCTGGTTCCTGGACCGCATCGCCACCCACATTCTGGCGTTCGAAGGCGATTCTCAAGTGGTATTCTTTGAAGGCAACTATCAGGAATACGAAGCGGACAAGAAGCAGCGCCTGGGCGAGGAAGCGGCCAAGCCGCGGCGCCTGCGTTACAAGCCGCTCAAATAACCAGGCTCAGGAGACGCCATGCCGACACCACGCATTCTCGCCGATCATAATTCCATGGTTTTGCTGGTCGATATGCAGACGGGGCTATTGCCTGCCATCGACGGCTCGGAAGCGCTGGTGGCGCGCGTGTATCGTCTCCTGTCTGCGGCGCGGGCCCTGAATGTGCCGGTCGTGGCAACCGAACATTGCGCCGACAAGATCGGTGCCACCGACCCGCGGCTGTTGCCGCTGGTCGACGAAGTCCTGCATAAAGTGCATTTCGACGCCACCCGCGAAGCCGACATGCTCCGCCGCCTGCCGGTTGGCCGTCACAACGTTCTGGTGATTGGAACCGAAGCACATGTGTGTGTTCTGCAGACGGCGCTCGGCATGGCGGCCTCGGGTCTGACCCCCTGGCTGGTCGCCGACTGCATAGGCTCGCGGCGCGAGAGCGACCGTGCGGCGGCGCTCCAGCGCTGGCTGCAGTCGGGCAGCAACATCGTGAGCAGCGAGATGGCCATGTTCGAGTGGCTCGGTTCGGCGCGTCATCCAGCGTTTCGCGAAGTCATTTCATTGGTAAAGGCCGACCCTGAAACGTTTGTTGCCGACGCTTACCTCTCTGTCGCGCCGGCGAGCCAGTAAGCGCGTTTTATCGGGTAAGGTGCCTCCGTCGTAACTTTAGACGGAGTGTAGTAATGAAGAGCAGTAAGTTGGTTCGTCTGGGCACCATCGCCACCTTGGCTTTCGTCATGGCGGGATGTTCCAGTTGGGACGGTATGAGCAGCCGTCAGAAGTCCACGGTCACCGGAGCCGGCATCGGCGGCCTCGCCGGTGCGGTGGTCACCGGCGGAGGCGTACTCGGTACGGTCGGTGGCGCCGCCATTGGCGGCGTGATCGGTGACCAGGTCGGGAAACGCTGAGCAGGCCAAGCTGCCCAGGCGAATCCGGCGTCGCCGGTCCGGCAGCCCTGTGGAGGCTACCCGATACCGCTTCGTTGACGGCCGGGCCCTACTTCGTTTCGGCCTGGCCTTCTAGTTGCGGCATCTCGATTTTCACTTCCAGCACTTCCAGTGAATCCTGCCGGTCCAGGTTGACCTTGATGTCTTCGGGATTGATCTTCACGTAACGAGAAATCACTTCCACCAATTCCTTCTGCAAACGCGGCAGATACTCGGGCGTGACGCCGGTACCGCGTTCATTAATGAGGATGAGCTGCAGGCGGTCCTTCGCCACGCTTGCCGAGGTTTTCTTCTGGCCGAGCAGGAATGAAAGAAAGGACATGGCTTATTTCCCCCCGAACAGTCGCTTGAAGAGTCCGGGTTTTGTATATTCTGTGAAACGCAGCGGAAGCTCTTCTCCCAGATAACGAGAGATGACGTCCTGGTAGGCCGCTGCAACGTCGGTGTCACGCAAGTGGATCGCGGGTATGCCCTGGTTCGAAGCCTGCAGGACCGATTCGGATTCCGGGATGACGCCAATGAGCTTGATACGCAGGATGTCCTCGATGTCCTGAAGGGACAGCATCTCGCCATCGGCGACCCGCTTGGGGCTGTAGCGCGTGAGCAGCAGGTATTCCTTGATCGGTTCTTCGCCGCGTTCGGCGCGCCGCGACTTGGCTGAAAGTATGCCCAGAATGCGATCGGAATCGCGTACCGAAGATACTTCAGGGTTCGTGACCACCAGCGCGTCGTCAGCGAAGTAGGACGCCATCAGCGCGCCGGTTTCGATGCCGGCGGGGGAATCGCAAACGATGTATTCGAAGCCCATGTCTGCCAGATCGTTCAGCACCTTCTCGACGCCTTCTTTCGTCAGGGCGTCCTTGTCGCGGGTCTGCGATGCCGGCAGGATGAAGAGGTTCTCGAGCTGTTTGTCGCGGATCAGCGCCTGGTTCAACGAGGCTTCGCCCTGTATGACATTGACGAAGTCGTAGACCACACGGCGCTCGCAGCCCATGATCAGGTCGAGGTTACGCAAGCCGACGTCGAAGTCGATGACCACGGTTTTGTGGCCTCGCATTGCCAGGCCCGCCGAGAAACTTGCGCTGGTGGTCGTCTTGCCGACGCCGCCCTTGCCGGATGTCACCACAACGATTCGCGCCATGACGATTGAATTCCTCTGTTTGATAAATCACGTAATCGTAAAGCAAAAACCGGGTCGCCCCGTCATTTGCCCAATGCTTCAATTTGCAAGCTTTCGCCACTAAGACTGATGATCGCCGGCTTGTTCTGCAGCTCGGCGTCGAGCCCCGTCTCGATGACCCGGTACACGCCGGCCACCGCGACCAGCTCGGGGTCGAGCTGGGTAGTGAAGATCCGTGCGCTGGCGTCGCCCCGGGCTCCCGCCATGGCCTTGCCCCGCAGCGGACCGTAGACATGGATATTGCCGTCGGCAATGACTTCGGCGCCCCGGCTGACCACGCCGATGACAATCAGGTCGGTATCGCGGGCGTACACACGCTGTCCGGACCGCAATGGACGGTTGATCACCATGGCAGCCGGCGCAAGCGCGGGCAGGGACTGAGCCGCCGCCTGGGAGCCTGCCGCAGAGTCCGATTCCTGGCCGGTGGTGCCATTGGGCGTTGCGCTGGGGGCCGCGGTGGCGTCGCCCACGGGCGGTTCCGCGCCGGCACTCTTTTCGGGAATGACGGCCGCTGCCGGCACGTCGTGTTCGGGCGCCGGCGTGCTCGCGGGCCGGACCGGTGCGCCGCCCACATCGACCGACGGGAGTCCGGCTGCTTGGGCGGCTTCCTGTTGCGCGCCTTCGGCGATCGCTCCGACCGGATGCAGCCGGTGTTCGCGCAATGCCTCGAGCAAAGCAGGCCAGTCGATGGTCGCTTCCAGGCGGCTGGCGTCCACGACGACCGGCTCGTTTTCGAAGAACGCGCCCGCATCATTCATGCGTTTTGCAAGGGCGTTCAGCAGGGCGCCGGTGTCGGCGTCATGCAGCACGACGCGAATGGCATAGAGCGTGGCACTTTTGAAGTCGAGCGCCTGCGCGGTCTTGCGTGGGGGAGTCTTGTCGCTCACTTTGTCTGGGCCCATGAATCCTTGAGAGTGACGGCACGGTTGATCACCGGCCGCTCGGCGCTGGAGTCTTCGCGATCAGCGGTGAAGTAACCCAACCGCTCGAACTGCCATGTCATGCCCGGTTCGACGCGGGTGCCGGGTTCCAGCCACGCCTTGACCGCAGCGCATGAATCAGGGTTGAGTGCGGCGATGAAGTCCTTGTCGCCGGCGTCGGGGTGCGGGTCGAGGAAGAGCCGGTCGTAGAGGCGGATGTCGGCGGCCACGGCATGAGCGGCGCTGACCCAGGTGACGTTCCCCTTGACCTTCACGGAATCCGCGCCCGGTGTGCCGCTCTTGGTATCGGGCAGATATTCGGCGTGGACTTCGATGACGTTCCCGTTCGCGTCTTTCACACAGCCGGTGCATTCGATGATGAAGCCGTACTTCAGCCTGACTTTGTTGCCGGGGTAGAGCCTGAAATACTTCTTGGGGGGCTCTTCGCGGAAGTCGTCGCGTTCGATCCAGAGTTCTCGCGTCAGGGGAAAGCTGCGCATCCCCGCTTCGGGGTCATGCGGGTTCACCGGCGCATGGCAGGGCTCGCTGGCGTCTTCAGGAAAGTTGGTGATCACAAGCTTGAGCGGGTCCAGCACCGCGACGGCGCGGGGGGCGACCGGATCAAGATCGTCGCGCAGCGCTTGTTCAAGCACGCTGTAATCAATGCGGGAGTCCGCCTTCGACACACCTAGCCGTTCGCAGAACAGCCGTATGGAAGAAGGCGTGTAGCCGCGCCGGCGCAGGCCTGCCAGCGTGGGCAGGCGCGGGTCGTCCCAGCCCGCCACGTGGCCGTCGCGCACCAGCTGCAGCAGCTTGCGCTTGCTGGTGACGACATAGCTCAGATTCAGGCGCGCGAATTCGTATTGCCGGGGCAGGGGCTGCACGAGCATGCCGAGTTCGGCCAGTCGCTCAAGTATCCAGTTGTAGAAGGGCCGCTGATCTTCGAATTCGAGCGTGCAGATGCTGTGAGTGATGCCTTCCAGGGCGTCTTCGACCGGGTGGGCCCAGGAATACATGGGGTAGATGCACCACTGATCGCCCGTGCGGTGGTGGGTGGCGTGCCGGATGCGGTAGAGCACGGGATCGCGCATGTTGATGTTGGGCGAGGTCATATCGATGCGCGCGCGCAGGCAGAGACTGCCGTCCGGGTGCTTGCCGTCGCGCATTTCGCGCAACAGCTGCAGCGATTCCTCGGCGGGACGATCACGCCAGGGGGAATCCGTGCCGGGGGCGGTCAGCGTGCCGCGGTTCGCTCGAATTTCATCGGCGCTTTGTTCGTCGACGTAGGCATGCCCGGCCTCTACGAGCGCTTCTGCGAATTCGTACATCCAGGCGAAGTAGTCGCTGGCGAAGTACAGATTGTCTTCGTCGCGATACTGCCAGTCGAAGCCCAGCCACTGCACCATGTCGATGATGGCGTGGACGTACTCCGCTTCCTCTTTTTCAGGGTTGGTGTCGTCGAAGCGCAGATGACAGGCGCCCTGGTAGTCGCGCGCCAGGCCAAAGTTCAGGCAGATGCTCTTGGCATGGCCGATGTGCAGGTAGCCGTTGGGTTCCGGCGGGAAGCGCGTGCGAATGCGCGCGGGGTCGGGGTTACCCCGGCGCTGGACGGACGCGGGACCGGGACGGCCGGCCCATGGCTTTTGCGCATGGCGGCCTTCCGCCAGGTCTTTCTCGATGATGTTGCGCAGGAAGTTGGACACCGCGCCCGGACTGGGTACAGAACTCATACTGAAGGGCCGATACTTGAAAACGGATTGAGACGGAAAGAAGTAAGCATTTTGCCACGTTCGACGGGGTTTGCCCGGGAACATGGTCAGAAGGCGGCGAGTCGCTTTACACTTGCGCCCATTATGACCCACACGGCGCTCTGGTTATCGCAGGCCCAGTTCTTCATGAGCCTGTCTTTCATGCTGGTATTTCTCCTTCTGGAGATCGGCCTCGCATGGACGCTGGCATTTTTCAAGCTGCGCGCCCCATCGGGCGGCGAGCACTGGGTCGCCGCCTACCGTTTCTGGGTGCGCATTTTCGCGCTGGCTTTCGTCGCGGCCTTCGGTACGGCCGTGCCGGTCATGATCCAATTCGGCAGCCTATGGCCGGCCTTGATTGAACGTATCGGTAATGTCGCCGGGCCGTTGCTGGCGGCATCCGTGCTCACCATCTTCGTGTTCAAGACCTGCTTCGTCGGCGCCATGCTGTTTGGCCAGCGCTATGTATCCCAGCGGGTCCATGGGGTGCTGGTGGTGGGGGTGGCCCTGGGTGTCACCCTGGCGGCCGTTTGGCCGGTCATGCTGTTTTCATGGATGCGTACGCCCAGCGGGGCGTCTTTCTCGGACGGCCGGTATGTCGTCAATGACTGGTCCCATATTCTCTTCAATCCTTCGTTTCCATGGTATGCGGCCTTGCTGCTGGTGCTCTCCTTCGCCACCACCAGTCTCTTCGTGCTTGGCATTACCGCCCTGCAAAGCCTGCGCCGCCCGGCACTCGAATCCGAGAAGGCAGTCTTTAACGTGGCGGCGCGCGCCTCGGTGGTGTCCCTGGTGCTTCTGGCGGTGATCGCCCTTCTTGCAGGACGGGCGCTCGCTCAGCATGAACCCGCGCGTGCGGCGGCCGCTCTAGGCTACTGGCAGTCAGCTCCACAGCCGAGCCTAGCGGTTCTGGCCATGCCCGAAACCCTGGAGCAGGGCTATCGATGGGCCTGGCGGTGGGACGACGCAGGCGGTTCATTCCTGGCGCGCGATGCGCAGGGACGGTATCGCGGCCTCGACGAATTTTCCGGAATGGCGCCGCCCATGGGACTGACTTTCTGGTCTTTGCGTATCGCGATCTTCGGCGCTGCGCTCATGCTGTTGTGTACGGGAGCCACCTGGCGTCGGCTGCATCGGCGGGGCGGGGATCCGGCCTCCCTGCCGCCTTGGCTGCGCAGGGCACTGGTCGCCGCGGGCTTCGGCGGCTGGCTGATCGCCGTCAGCGGTTTCGGGCATGTCGTCATCGGCGCCTATCCTTATGCGGTTGCGGGAACGGTCACTTTCAGCGAGGTGCTCGCCGAGGTGTCCGTCCCGAGCTTGCTGAGCGGCGGCTTGGCGCTCCTGCTGGTGTACACCTTCTGCATGGCAGGTTTTCTTCAGCTTTTGTGGCACGGTATCCGTTACGGTGTCGTGCCCGTGGCGCGCCGACGAGGGCGGGCATGAAGGCGTGGCCATGATCGATACATTGGCCATGGCATTGGGGCTGAGCGCCGGCGATCCCGGCTTCTGGCTGCCGCTGGTCTTCATGGGCCTGCTGTTTCTGGTGGTGCTCGCGGGTACTGTGCTGGACGGTTTCGATATTGGTGTGGGCTGCCTCAGCCTCTTTGCGCCGGCGCCGCTCAAACCGCGCATGCTGGCCTTGCTGAGCCCCTGGCGCGACGCCAACGAGTTCTGGCTCTTCCTTGGCATCGGGCTCTTCATGGCGGCGTTTCCGCACGCTTCGGGGCGTCTGATGGGCCAGCTCTATCTGCCGGTGACTCTGCTGGCGGTGGGAACCATGCTGCGGTCGGTGGCCTTCGAACTCCGGCTCAGGGCGCCGCGCGAGCAACAGGCCTATTGGATCAGGCTCTTCGGAGCGGGGGCCGTGCTGACGGCCTTGTCGCACGGCATGCTGCTCGCGCGTATCGCCATGTCCTATCAGGATGAAACCGGCAATCTCTGGTTCGTGGCTTTTACTGCGTTTTGCGCGCTGGCTGCGTACTGTCTGCTGGGCGCGTCGTGGCTGATCATGCGTGAAGGCGGCGAGTTGCGCGTTCGGGCGGTTTTCTGGGGGCGGCGTTGTGTACGCTGGGCGGCAGCCGGCGCGGTCGGCGTATCCGTCGTGCTGGCACTGGGCAATCCCGGTATCTTCCTGAAGTGGTCCGGCAGCGCGTCGCGCGGCGCCGTGGCCGGCCTTTGGCTGGGCATGCTGGCCGCCTTCATCTTCATAGAGATGTGCCTGCAGCGCATGATCAATACCAGTTACCGCAACACGGCCCTGCCTTTCGTGCTGACCTTGCTCGTCTTCATCATGACGGTCGGAGGCCTCGGGTACAGTTTCTTCCCTTACCTGGTGCTCGATGAGCTGACAATATGGGATGCCGCCGCCGCTGTTGATTCTCTGGAGAAAGTGCTGCTGGCGGTGCTGGTGGCACTGCCTGTCGCGCTGATCTTCAACATCTGGGTCTACTGGCGCATGTTCGGGCTGTCGGTGCCGCCGGAGCCGCCCGCGTTCGGACGCTGAATCGGCAGGCTGATCGTCACCTCCAGGCCTCCGCCCGAAGCGTCGCCCAGCGTCATCGCACCGCCGTGAGCGCGCACGATCATTTCTGCCAGTGCGAGTCCCAGTCCAACCGAGCCGGTTCGTGTGCGGGCCTCGTCGAGCCGAGAGAACGGCCGCATCGCCTCGGTGCGACGTTCCGGCGATATGCCCGGGCCGTGATCGCGCAGCGTGAGTAGGACTTCATCCGCGCGGCTGGCCAGCGAGATTTCCACTGGCGGCTTTCCGTGGTTGAAGGCGTTCGTCACGAGGTTATCGATCAGTCGGCCGAGGGCCAGTTCGTCGGCCTGCAAGATGATGTCATGGTCGGGCATGCGCAGCAGGCGAACGTCGCTGCCTGCCTGGCGCCAGGCTCCCACCCGCTCTTCCAGCCAGGCGCGCAGCGGCAGGGGAGCGTATCGATAAGAGCCTTGATCGGAACCCCGCACATAGCCGATGAATTGGTCGATCATGCGCTGCATGTCTTGAACGTCCTGGCGCATGCCTTCCTTGAGGCTGGGGTCATCGGCCATTTCGATGCGCAGCCACATGCGCGAAAGCGGCCCCTTCAGGTCATGGGGCAGGCCCGCCAGCAGAGTCCGCTGCACCGTGGAGGCTTCGGCCAACGTATCCAGCATGGCGTTGAAACGTTCTCCCAGGCTGCGCGTTTC
>JAEWFK010000156.1 GCA_023388835.1 Pseudomonadota bacterium
GTCGCACGGACTTCAACCATATCGTAGGCAAGATCGTCGGACAGTACGGACACCGTGGCACCACGGCGCGGCTCAATCGTGACCAGGCCTTCGGCGGCGAGCGCCCGCAAGGCTTCGCGTACGGGGATGCGCGATACCGCCATTTCAGTGGACAGTTTGCCTTCGACCAAGCGAGCGCCGGGGCGAAACTCGCCAGACAGAATACGCTCGCGCAGTCTGTCGCGGATGACGGCAAACAAGGGCGAGTGCTGATTGCCGATTTTCTGATCATCGGCGGGCGACGCAGCTCCAGCAACAGGCGTCAAAGCAGGTTTCATTTCGGCCGCAGAAAATACGGTTGCAAAGAGTTCCATTATAAATCTTCCTCCGCCATATGCCGCAGAGACAGAGCGCGCGGGCATCCGACAGTATGCTGCATTGACATCGTGATCATACGAGCGCCTTGTCAAAGGTTCTTCAGAACCAGCCCAACGGCGCTCAGCGCGCAGAAGCCCAGCAGTCCTCGGCGCAATGCCACTGCACTGACTTTCTGACGCAGCCGACCCGAGGCCCAGAAACCGAGCAACATGAAGGGCACCATGGTCGCACCGAGCAATAGTTCATGCACGCCGAAATGCCCCGCCACCGCCAACACCGCCAAGGAAAACATGGAGCCGAAGAACAGGATGGCGCCGGTGGTTGCACGCATGGTTGCAGGACTGGCTCGTTGCAAGGCGATCACCAGCGGCGGCGCGCCCACAGACGTCAGCGTACCCATGACGCCCGACAGCAGCCCCGCAATGGTGATGTTGCTGCGCGTAGCCACGATGCGCAGCCCAGCCACGCTCATAGCGACCGCGAGCAGGATCATCGCCGCAAATAAAAAATTGAGGGGTCGCTGGGCGAGCTGCGCCAGCGCCACCACGGCAATGATGCTCCCCGCGACGCGACCCACCAAAGCGGAGCCCGCCGACGACCATGAAATATCGCGGTGTTCCCGAACCGCCGTCAAGAAGGTGACGCAGCCACCCAACATGAGCAAAGGCCCCGGCACGAGTTCGGGGCACACAATAGCGGCGATCGGGGCCGAGAACATGGTGAAGCCCACCCCGCCCACCCCCTGAAGAAAGGCCGAGCCGAGGATCAAAGTGGCCATCAGGGCATAGAGCCAGGGGTCGCTGAACGGCAGAAGATCAATGGTTTGCATGTTATAGCGCTTGTTGTGAGGAGGCGTGTTCTCGACCGTCGCCCGCCATAGGGAAAACCTGCGTGTATTGCGCCGATCGGCTGAAGATAATATACAGTATACGATTTATACCTTGATCTAAATCAGTACTAGCCCTTTTCTTCGCCCCTTAACGCACAGAGGGATTCATGCAATCTGACGTCGTTCTTACCCCCGCCCATTGGATCTATCTGCTCAGCGTACTGGTGATCATCGTCACCATGATCAAGCGCGCCAATGTCGTCGTACCGTCGGTCATCGGGACTTTTCTGGTGGTTTTTGCCATTACGGGCAGCCCCATCAGTGGACTGATCAGCATATTCACGGCGAGCTTCGTTGCGGCGCGGGAGCTGTTCAACATCTTCCTCGTCATCGCATTCATGACGGCGCTCCTCAACTCTCTGAAGATACTTCAGGCCGACGTACGCATGGTCGCACCCTTCCGACGAGTCATGACCGGGGGCACCGCATCGTTCATTGTCATTGCGCTGTCCACCTATCTGATCTCCTTGTTTTTCTGGCCCACGCCGGCAGTCCCTCTGGTATCCGCCATTCTGCTTCCCGCCGCCATCGCGGCGGGCCTGCCGCCCTTGACTGGCGCCATGGTGATCGCCATTGCCGGTCAGGGCATGGCGCTGTCGTCCGATTACATAATCGGCGTTGCGCCGGGAATCAGCGCCAAGGCCGCCGGCGCGGCGGTGAGTGCGCAGGCCGTGGCGGATCGCGCCATGGTTCTGTCCATTATCACCGGCCTCATCGCGCTCGGACTGACCTACATCCTTACGCGCAAGTACTTCCGCAAACCCGAAGCAGCGCTTCTGGCCGACTGGCAGGCCCGAGCCAGCGACGGCGCGCTCGCGGAAGTCGAGCAGGCCGGAACGTTCGACAAAGCCGAATTGGCCCGTGGCACCAGTGAAGAAAGCGATGGCACCGAGGCCTGCAAGGTCGAGGATCAGCCCCCCGCGAAGCAACAAGACATGGAGAAATGGTCGCGGCTTTTCGCCATAGTGACGCCGCTGGCCGTCCTCGCGATTATCCTCATCATGGTATTGCCCAGCATCCTTCCGGGCTTGCCTGCCTTGCGGGGCGGCGAAGCGGCCGGATTGGTCGGCGGTGTCGCTTTCATCCTGATGATGCTCGCCACGGCGGCCGCCTGTGGACCCAAACGCATGCTGGACGTGTGCCCCGAACACATGACGGACGGCTTCGTTTTCGCCTTCCGTGCAATGGGTTCGGTGCTCCCCATTGCGGGATTCTTCTTCCTGGGCGCGAACGAAGCGACGGCGGCCATTCTGGGCATCCCGGTTGAAGAGGCGCCAGGCCTTCTTTTCGAGCTGATTGCGGCCGGGCAGCATCTGATCCCCGATAACCATTACATGGTGGCCTTCGGCATCCTGATCGTAGGGATGATCTCGGGCATCGACGGCTCGGGCTTCTCCGGCTTGCCGCTTACCGGCACGCTATCCGGCGCCTTGGGCCCCGTCATCGGCATGGACCCCGCCACACTCGCAGCCATCGGCCAAATGGGCGCAATCTGGACCGGCGGCGGCACACTGATCGCATGGTCTTCCCTGATCGCGGTAGCGGGCTTTGCCCGCGTCCATATCCTGGACCTGGTGCGCGCCCTCACCCTGCCGGTCATTTTCGCCCTGCTTGTTTCCACGATCTGCGGCGTCGTGCTTTTCGGTTGAACGAGGGCTGAAGATGGACACCATGATTACGGACGCTACAGTTGTGCCTCCCAAATCGGCCCTCGGAACCGGCGCCATGGTCGCCACCGGCAATCCGCTGGCTGCCGAAGCGGCCCGAACCATGTTGGTGATGGGAGGCAGCGCCGTGGACGCTGCCATTGCCGCCGATGCCGTGATGGGAGTGGTGGAGCCCATGGCCACCAGCATAGGCGGCGATCTGCTGGCCATGATTTATGAACCGGACGGCCACGTGACCAGCTACAACGGCACCGGTCGCGCGCCCGTTGCCATGGACCCTGCGACGGTGGCTAACATGCCAGGAGGACGCATACCCGAGCGGCATCCGTGGTCCGTCACCACGCCGGGCGCCGTGCGCGGCTGGCAAGCCCTGCATGCGCGCCATGGCCGCCTTGAATGGAAGGATCTCTTCACCCCGGCCCTGCGCCATGCACGTCGGGGGTTTGCCCTGGCGGCGGTGTCTGCGCGTGAATGGAAATTGTTTGATCACGTATTGCACGTCGACCCGGTCTGCGCCGCCTTGTACCGGGCGGGCGATAGCCCGTCCGCAGGCGAGCTCATCGACAATCCGGCACTGGCCGACACGCTGGAGATGATCGCCCACGAAGGGGCTGACGCCTTTTACGAAGGATGGATACCCGACGCTGCCGCGAACGCCGTTCAGAAGCTGGGCGGCATTCTGCAAGCTTCAGACTTTCACGAACACGCAGGCGATTATTGCGCACCCGTGTCCACGGACTTCCATGGAACCCGCATCCATCAGTGCCCCCCGAACACCCACGGCATAGCCGTGCTGCATGCACTGGACCGGATCGATGCCCATGGGGGTGAGCCTGACGACCCGCAGACATGGGTGCACCTGATACAGGCGACGGCGAGCGCAATGCGCCACGCAAGTGCGACCGTCGCCGATCCCGCGGGCAACACAGTCTGCACCGTGATCGTCGACCGGGAAGGGCTGGCCGTAACCTTGATGTCCAGCATATTCAAGCGCTTTGGATCAGGCATCGCCGTGCCAGGCGCGGGGTTCGTCCTGCAAAACCGAGGCTTCGGCTTTTCACAGCCCGGCCACGTGAACGGACCCGCCTCGCGGAAACGCCCCTATCACACGGTGGTGCCCGGCATGGCCACGCGTGACGGACTCTTCCGCCTCGGTATGGGTGTTGTGGGCGGCCTGATGCAACCCCAGGGCCAGATCCAGATTCTGACGCGGGTCCTGGCCTGGGGAACCGGTATCCAGACGGCGATCAACGCTCCACGCATGCGGCTTGAATCGGGGGACACGCTGGCGATCGAAGCAGGCATGCCGGTCCGCGTGGCAGCCGCTCTGCGTGCCGCCGGGTATGCCGCTCCGTGTGCTGCCGCAGGCGAGCTTGCCGGACGCAGCGACTTCGGTGGCGCGCATGCTGTGCTGCGCCACGAAGACGGGACGTTGCAAGGTTCGGCCGATCCCCGTAAGGACGGCGCAACGATTGCAGTTTGATACGGAGCGACCTAGGGTTATCCCCGGTTCCCGCAAACTGTATACGGTATACTATATTCCTACAGACTTAAAGCTTCAGATACACCATGCCTACTTACCGTGTGCCGGCATCCGTGCCCACGCTACTTTGACGAAAGGACTGACCATGGCCGAACTCATGAATCGCGACGAATTCCGCACTGCCCTGGAAAATGCCATCAAGGGCAAGAGCGCCAATACCTCTCCCTTCAGCATTGCCTGGGCAACCGGCAAGCTCTCGCGCGAGCATCTGGCACGCTGGGCCGAGAACCACTACCACTACGTTGGCCCCTTCGCCGACTACCTGGGCTACTTGTACGCCCGCATGCCCGACACCTACACAGAGGCCAAGGATTTCCTGCTGGCCAATATGTACGAGGAAGAAATCGGCGGCGATCGTCACACCGACCTGCTGATCCGCTTTGCAGAGGCCTGCGGGACGACGCGCGAACGGGTGACGAATCCCGACAACATGAGCGCCACCACCCGAGCACTGCAATCCTGGTGCTATTGCGTCGCCATGCGCGAAGACCCCATCGTGGCGGTCGCCGGACTGGTCGTCGGCCTGGAATCTCAGGTTCCCTCCATCTATCGCAAGCAGACACCCACGCTCCGCGAGAAATATGGGTTTACAGATGAAGAAGTCGAATTCTTCGATCTGCACATCGTCTCGGATGAAATCCACGGCGAACGGGGCTACCAGATCGTGCTTGAACATGCAGATACCGTCGAACTGCAGCAGCGCTGCCTGCGGATCTGCGAGATCGGTGCCGAGATGCGACTGCTCTATACGACCGCCCTCTACACCGACTATGTGAAGAACGAGATCACCCTTCAAGAACTCGAACTGGCCGCCTGACCGCAGCCGCGGGCCATCGGGCCCGTTGCGGCACCGGCAGATATACCAGGTGAGCCGGACTTCCGTCCGGCGCGAGGGCGGGCCGGCGGCCAATGCCGCTCCCGCCCTTTTTTTCGTAGCAACAGGAATCCGAACGTGCAGAACCTCAGAGATCAGGTGTTCCAGAACCATATCGCCGGCCAGTGGACCGACTGTGCGGCGGGCGGCACCTATGCCAATACCAACCCGGCAGACACACGCGACATTGTCGGACGCTTCCAGGACTCAACGGAAGACGACGCATTGGCTGCCGTGAAAGCGGCCGATACGGCCTTCCCTGCCTGGAGAAAGACGCCGATCAGCAAACGTGCCCAGATCCTGATGACCGCCGCGAGACTTCTGGATGAACGGGCCGACTCCATTGCCGAGGAACTCACGCGGGAAGAAGGAAAATCCCTGTCCCTGGCCAAGGGTGAAGTGCAGCGCTCCGCGGAGACCCTGCGCTTCTACGCCATTGAAGGGCAGACCTATACAGGCGAGACCTTCCCCCAGGACGATCCCGACATGGTGGTCTACACCCAGCGTGAGCCACTCGGTGTGGTCACCGTGATCTCGCCCTGGAATTTCCCTATCTCGATTCCCTCGCGAAAAATCGCGCCGGCCCTGATCACGGGCAATACGGTGGTCTTCAAGCCATCGACCGATACCCCGCTAAGCGGCTATCGGTTGGCCGAAGCCCTGATCGATGCCGGCCTGCCAGCCGGTGTGCTGAACTTCATCACGGGGCGCGCATCCCGGGTGGGCAAGGCATTGACGCAATCCCCGCAAATCCGGGCGATCACCTTTACAGGGTCCACCGCTGCGGGCGAGGCCATTCACCGCACTGCGGACATGACCACACGCCTCCAGATGGAGCTGGGCGGAAAGAACCCCTTGATCGTGCTCGCAGATGCCGATCTGGACCAGGCCGTCGACCTCGCCATCAAAGGCGGCTACTCGCTGAGCGGCCAAGCCTGCACCGGCACGAGCCGAGTGCTCGTGGACAAGGCCGTACGGCAGGCATTCACCGACAAGCTTGTGCAGCGCGTCGGGCAGCTGAAGGTGGGCAGTGGCATGGAAAAGGGGATGGACCTCGGGCCCATGGCCACCGAATCGCAGATGAACACCGTTCTGGAATACATACAGATCGGAAAGTCGGAAGCCACCCACCTCATCGGCGGTGACCGCCTGAACGGGGAAGATTTCGATCATGGCTATTACCTCACTCCGGCCGTATTCACCGATGTCAGCCCGTCCATGCGGATCGCTCGCGAAGAAATCTTCGGTCCCGTCCTCGCCATCCTGGAAGTCGACGGCTATCAAGAGGCGATCGAAATGGCGAACGACACCGACTACGGACTCTCGGCCGCCATTGCCACCACGAACCCGGTCTTCGCGCACCGTTTCGCCAGCGACATTCAGTCGGGCACGGTGAAGATCAACCGGACCACCACTGGCAATCTGGTCAACGCTCCTTTCGGAGGCGTGAAACGTTCCAGCACCTCGACGTTCCGCGAGTCGGGGCGTGGGGGATTGGAGTTCTTCCTTCAACTCAAGACTGTCTATCGGGCGGTCTGACTGCAAAGGGTGGAGACGCCGGGCCGGCGGTCCATCTCAACACCACGCTCGCGCCGAAAGCGGTGTGGGCTCAATCGAAAAATTCGGTCGGGCAGCGCCCGACCATCAACGGATAAGGACGAACATGAAGAAGATCGTACGCCTGGAAGCCCACGAAGCGCGCCTCATGGTAGACGCAGCAATCGCCCGTTCCAAGGAGATTGGTGTGACGGAGACGGTCTGCGTCGTGGACGAAGGCGGCTTTCCCATCGTGCTCGAACGCATGGACGGCGCTCGTATTACGGGTCCGCAGATCGCCTGGAACAAGGCGTTCACCGCAGCCGGACACAAGCGCTCCACCCACTTGTTCACCACGCCGCCCAACGGACCCGCCCTGCCCGGAAACGAAGCGTTCGGCATCCAGCTGAGTTTTGAAGGCCGATTTGCCGCCTTTGTCGGCGGCTTTCCCATCGTGATTGACGACGAAGTCGTAGGCGGCATCGGACTGAGCGGCGGGAACGGCGAACAGGACACCCAGGCAGGCCTGGCCGGCCTGCAGGCGCTGGCCGACGCGCTAGCCGACAAGGGAATGAAGGTCTTGGTAGAGGCCGACATCAAGAAATAGACGTCAGGGCAGCGGCTGCCGCCTGCCGCGCCGCCCTCATTCAGGAGCAAATATCATGTCCCACCAGGTACGCGTTTTAGAGACCAGCGAGACATTCAGCGCAGCCGCTGATGAATCCATTCTCGATGCCGCCCTTCGCGCCGGCATCAGCCTCCCGCATGAATGTACGTTCGGTGGCTGCGGAACGTGCCGGATCAAGGTGTGTGAAGGCGGCGTCCGCTATGACGAATTCCCCATGGCGCTGACGGAAGAAGAACATGCCGAAGGCTACGCTCTGGCATGCCAGGCCCGCTGCACCGGTGATGTGGTGATCGAGCCCGCCGCCAAAGGAATAGAGTTCGCGCCGGCAGTCTCCACTACGGCGCAGGTGGTCACCATGGAGGCTCTGACACCGGACATCATGCGCCTGGTGCTTGAACTGCCTGAAGATGTGGACTTGGATTACCGGCCGGGCCAGTACATGAACATTCTCTTGGCTGACGGCAGTACCCGGAGCTTCTCGATGGCATCCGCGGGTCTGCCCGGGAATCAGGTGGATTTCCACATCCGCCGCATCCCGGGCGGACGCTTCACGGAACAGGCCTTGTCCGCGCTGCGCCCCGGCGACATGCTGCACGTCGAAATCCCCTTGGGGACATTCTGCTTTCACGAGGACGACTGGCGGCCCATGATACTAGTAGCCACCGGTACAGGGCTGGCGCCCATCAAAGCGATCCTCGAATCACTCCTGGACAACGAAGACTGTCCGCCGGTGACGCTTTACTGGGGCATGCGAACCGAGGCGGATCTTTATCTGAGCAAGGAAATCGAATCGTGGGCCGGGCGGCTTTACGAGTTCAAGTTCGTGCCGGTGCTGTCCCGTGCTGATGCCGGCTGGGCCGGCCGCAGGGGCTATGTACAAGCTGCCGTCATGGAAGACCATGAAGATCTGTCGGAATACGCGTTCTATTTATGCGGGGCGCCGGAAATGGTCGCCCAGGCGAAACATGCTTTTTTTTCACGTGGCGCCCAGGCCGAATATGTCTATTCCGACAGTTTTACTTTTCAAACTTCAGCCGCTCTTGTCGCATGAACCGCGCAGCCCCCATGGCCCGCAGCCACTGCTGCACGGTCAGGCGTGTTGAAGCCTCTCGTCGTGGGGAGCGGTGTCCGCCTCGAACCGCTTGGTCAATTTCGACAAAGAAAATGAAAACAGCGGAATGCTGCGGCGCAGCTGCGCACGTTGCTTGAGATGCGCGTTCAGTTGCTGGCCAAGGGGAGTTTCGCGATAGTACTTAAGATCATCTTTCATGGTAAACACCTATTGAACTGAACTAAGTATACAACTTTGAAACACAAAGATCCAGTATTGGCGGCGATTCGTATGGCGTTACGTGCGCGCAAATACCGTGCTATGTCGCTCTAATGCGCGGAACTGCGCGAAATCGAGCACCGCTTCGAACGTCAATACACGGGAAGTGTAGGTCCACTGGATGAACATCGCCTTGATACAGGACAAGATATCCCGGTTTGGATCGTAGTCATCCGTTTGCCGGACACCCGCCGCCGGAATGAGGTCTGGCGGTCCAATAGCAGCTATCGAAATGCGGGGAGAAACCCCTATCTTTTCGACCGGACAAACGGTATACAATATTCCATGTTACCTTCTAGTTGCCTGCGGGCGAATGATGCGAGTCAACACCATGCCAACCATTACCCTTCACAAAGCCGGGGCGGTCCACACGGGAGTCGTAAACGACAACACCAACCTTGTCGTACGCGCCGGTATCAAGCAGTTCCCCTTCCCGCATCTGGCCTATAAATGCGGGATGGGAAAGTGCGCTACCTGTGCTTGCAAGGTGCTGTCCGGTGCAGAGCACCTCCCGCCTCCCAACTGGAAGGAGAAAAAGCAATTGGGCGAACGCATTGAAGAGGGTTACCGACTCGTGTGCCAGCTATGGGTGTCCCATGACATCGAGCTCACGCAGGACGTAACGCCAATTGCCCCGCATGCTTGACCTTTCTGCCTTCAAAGAGAACCCTGCCATGTACGCCATACTCACCAGCAAGCCCGGTCAATACCACGCCGAAGCGGACGAAGGTGCGACACACGTGGAATCGTATGAATATTTGTTCTACGGCCGCCCGAAGGCCGTCTTTCAAGTGATCCAGCTGGAAGGCGAGACTCGCGTCCGGATTACGGAAGACGCCCCACCCTACGTCAGCAACTCGGTCCCCACGAAATTCCTGGAAAAGTTCGATACGCTGGAAGAGGCCCGCGCTTCGTTGCAACAACTTATCGGCTTCGGCAAGCTGGACGCCCGTCTGCGCCGCTGCGATGCCTGAAAGCAGTGGATGGACAGACATGATTGAAATCACCTTTCTCACCAACAACGAGAAAATCGTCAGTGCGCCCGAAAACAGCAATCTGCTGCGCGTCTCGATCAAGGAACAGGGCGGGATCCCCTTCAAATGCGGGGGTGGCCTGTGCGGTACATGCCGGTGCCTCATTGAAGAAGGACTCGAACATACCGACCCGGTCAAGCCCAAGGAGCGAAAGCACCTGAAGCCTGAAGATCTTCAGGCGGGCTACCGCATGGCCTGCCAAACCTTCGTAAACGGGAACATCAAGGTGTCCTGGGTGCCCAAGGCCGCCGTCCGCTAAAGCATCAAGCAAGAACAAATAGCCCGGGGAAAAAAAGACCATGCTGCACATTTCCGACGCCATGGTGGAGACCGCCGTCACCGCGGACGAGGCCCAACATGTACTGCGGGAAGCCTTTCTGGCGTTCGGTGCAACCCATGCAGCCATGCAGGCACGCATTCGCACGGAAGCGGGCGGCGTGAAACTCTCCACGCTTGGAGCGGTCATTCCCGGCCAAGATGTCGCAGGGGCCAAGGTCTATACCACCATAGACGGCCACTTCAATTTCGTGGTGCTGCTTTTTTCCGCGCGTGACGGACGCCCGCTGGCGACGTTCGACGCGGGCGCACTGACGCGTGTCCGGACAGCGGCCTGCTCGGTGCTGGGAGCAAAAGCGCTGGCCCGGCCGCAAGCCAGTATATTGGGGCTCTTCGGAGCGGGGACACAAGGCGTCGAGCACGCTGTGCAAATGACGCGGGCATTCGGGCTAAGCCAAATCCTGTTCCACGACCCCTATGCCGCGCCAGGCACTGAAAGCCGTATCGCCGAACTCACGGGCGTTGACGTTGGCAGCGCGGAACCGGACAGGATCGCGGCGACGGCGGATATCATCGTCACAGCGTCCCGCTCACCCCATCCGCTGTTTTCCGGCGAATCGGTCAAGGCGGGAGCTTTCATCGCCGCCATTGGCTCCAGTCTGCCCACCACCCGCGAACTTGACGACGCACTGCTGGCGCGCGCCAAGGCCATCGTCGTGGAATGGAAGCCGCAGACCCTCCAGGAAGCGGGCGATCTCCTTCTGGCGGACCGGAACCTGCGGGTCACGGACAAGCTCGTCGAGTTGGCGGATGTATTCGACAAGCGCACCTTTCGCAGTACAGCGGAAGACATCTTTGTATACAAGTCGGTCGGAGTAGGTCTGGAAGACATTGCGCTTGCCGGCCATGTGTACAAACACATCGCTGCCCGAGAAAAATTGCCGCAACCGTGATGCCTGAGCGGGCATGAGGAACAGCAGCCACTTTTCCGCACACTGACTCTGGGCGGCAAGAGCACTGACAATGACACTTGGCGATCCGCAGCCGCCTTGCTATAAGAGCTATTGCCGCCGTTCTTCACAAGGAGACCTCAGATGCTTCCCCAAATCGCCGGAAGAACAATCGCAGGCTTCGCCCTAGCCGCCCTCGCATACACCCCCCTACATGCGCAAACCACGTGGGCGCCTCCCGCTCCCGCGACCCCGCTGGCCATTCAGCCCGCTCCGGTGTATCCGGCCGCCGCATCCGTCGCCCCGGCCTACACGACAGCGACCCATCCCGCCGTCCGTCCACGGCTCTATGCCTTGGATTGTGGCCGCATCCATTTGCCGGATATGTCGATGTTCTCGGACACAGGCGAATATGATGGCAAGAGCGGCACGCTCGTGACGCCCTGCTTCCTGATCCTGCATCCGTCGGGTACGCTGTTGTGGGATACCGGGCTGAGCGACACCCTTCTAGGCAAGGGCCCCCTCCTTGTCGAAGGCGGCACGACGCTTCAGGTCGACAGAGGTCTGCGCGCGCAGTTGCAGTCCATCGGCGTCAGTCAGATCGACTACCTGGGGTTTTCACATTTTCACTTCGATCACACAGGCAATGCCGGCGCGTTTCCGAACGCCACCTGGCTCGTGAGCCGCGCCGAACAGGCCGCCTCACTTGCCGCGCCCAATGCATTCGTGAACCCCGACGACATTCGGCCGGGCTCCCATGTCAGGCAACAGATGCTTGATGGCGATCACGATGTCTTCGGCGACGGCACGGTGCGGATTCTCCGTGCTCCGGGGCATACGCCCGGCCACCAGGTCCTGATGGTTCGGCTGGCCGCCAGCGGACCAGTCATCCTGAGCGGCGACCTCTACCACACCCGCGATAACCGTCGATACCAGCGTGTCCCTTCGTTCAATGTCAATCGGGCCGATACCCTGGCATCGATGAACCGTATCGAGACCCTCGCCAGGAATATTGGCGCACGCGTCATCGTGCAGCATGATCCCGAAGAGTTCGCTGTATTGCCCCGCCTCCCGGATTATCTGGAGTAAATGGCCCCGCGTCCCTGATTATCTAGAGTAAAACAACACCTCAGGGCCGTCCGGCCCGAAGCGCGCCCATACAAAAAGCGCAAGTAAACCCCTCTACGCTTCAGGAGCGTCAGCATGAGAAGAAAAGCAACAAGCAAAGCAATGCTCGCCATTGCCATGGTGAGCCTGGGAGGCCTGGCCGCCTGCCAGTCTCCTTCGGGTCACAGCCAATCCCGCAATGCCGAGTTCAATTGCATCGCCGGCACCGTCGGCGGCGCCGTCATTGGCGGGCTGCTGGGCAGCACCATTGGCGGCGGGCGCGGGCGCACCGCGGCCACTGCGGTCGGAATCGGGGCCGGTGGCTACATCGGCAACACCATGGGCTGCAAATAAAAGGGATGCCAATATGAAAACGTTAAAATTTCTGGCCATGACCCTTTTGCTGCTGAGTCCCGCCGCTGGCCAAGCTCAGGAATCAGGCAAGGGGTTCACCTATGAGCAGTTCCATCAGCTCGACACGGATCAGAACGGCACGATCAGCGAAGCCGAATACCGCCAATTCATGGATGGCGCGTTCAAGGAACTCGACGCCGACAAGAACAACAGCCTTGACGCCGCCGAAGCAGCAAACGTGCTCACGCCCGAGCAGTTTTCGGCAGTCGACGCCAACGTAAACGGCCGCATCAGCCGACAGGAATTCATTGACCAGGTCATGAGCGACTTTCACCGCAACGACCACGACAAGGACGGTGAGCTGCGGCCATAATTGTCTACAGGCGCTTCAGGCTCATACTGACCCTTTTATTCGGGCTCTTCCAGCAGGTCTTCAAGGAAGCGCTCCATGATGAGATTCTGTCGACGCCCATTCCGGGTGGCGGCGGCGATGGTCACGAGAAAGTTCATCTTTTCGGGGGCGAGCGCCGCCATCATTCCTTTGCCAACCCAGCCCGCGGCATAGTGGTCCGGCAGGAAGCCGATGTATTCACCGGTCAGAATAAGGAAGGCGATGGCCTCGCGGTCGCTCGCCTTGGCCACGCAGTCGAGCTCCCTGTACATCGCCTGCGCCTGCGTATTCATTCTGTAGCTGGGCGCGACTGCGGGAACTCCCGCCAGCTGCGAAGCAGAGACCTGGGCCGCCGACAAGAACAGGGGATGATCGCGGCTGCAGTAAAGCAAAGAGCGCTCTTCATACAACGGGTTGTATTGCAAGGCGCTAAGTGTGTTGATGAGCGGCAAGGCGCCCACATGCAGACGCCCGTCGAGCAGCCCGCGCTCTATCTCGCCGGGCGTGCTCATGCTGATGTTCACCTGCACGTCGCTGCTTAACTGCCGCAGCCTGCGCAGCGCTTTGGTGATGCGCATCCTGGGTTGAGTGACCAGATTGTTCATCAGACCGATATTCAGTTCTCCGCGCAAGCACTGGTGGAGCTGATTGATCTCGCTGCGGAAATCCTCGATAGCCGCGAGCATGGCGGCAGACGCGCGCAAGACTTCGCGACCTTGGTCGGTCAGCGCAAAGCCCGCACGGCCACGCTGACATAGCCGCATTCCAAGACGCTTCTCGAGATCGCTCATGTGCAGACTGATGGCGGAGCGCGTGATGCCCAATGCACTTTCAGCGGCGGCGAAACCACCATATTCGGCCACCGCGGTGAACACGCGCAGCAGACGCAGATCGAAATCAGTGACCTGAGCGAGCGGGTCTCGTCTCATTACGTGAGCCCCCGGATAACTAATCTTTTATAGATAGGAATTCTACTCACGCAAAAGCATGCGCATAATAGGGGGAATTGCCCCCGCCCTTCTCTTCTCTTATCTGGAGATGAACATGAACTTTCCGGCATTTGAACCCGTCGGCCTGGTCGAATCGCTCAACCTGCGCTCCCACTGGATTCCCTTCAGCGCCAATCGCGCCTTCCATAAGGACCCTCGCATCATCGTCGGTGCGCAAGGCAATTGGTTCTACGATAACAAGGGCCGCAAGATATTCGACGGCCTCTCGGGGCTTTGGACCTGCGGCGCAGGCCACGGCCGGAAAGAGATCCAGGAAGCGGTGGCAAAGCAGCTGGGCACGCTCGACTACGCGCCGGCCTTCCAGTTCGCCCATCCCCTGTCCTTCCAGCTCGCCGAGAAAATCGTGACGCTGATGCCCCAGGGTCTCAATCACGTCTTCTTCACGAATTCCGGTTCAGAAGCAGCCGATACTGCCGTCAAGATGGCACGCGCATACTGGCGCTTGAAAGGCCAGCCGAGCAAAACCAAAATGATCGGACGGGCTCGCGGCTACCACGGCGTGAACGTGGCGGGCACCAGCCTGGGCGGCATTGGGGGCAACCGCAAGATGTTCGGGTCGCTGATGGACGTCGATCACCTGCCTCACACGCTGCAGGCCGACGCCGCATTCTCGCGCGGGCAACCTGAAAAAGGCGGTGTAGCGCTGGCTGATGAACTGCTCAAGCTTATCGAGCTGCACGATGCCTCGAATATCGCGGCAGTGATCGTCGAGCCGATGTCCGGTTCCGCGGGCGTGATCGTTCCGCCGCAGGGATACCTGAAGCGCCTGCGGGAAATCTGCGACCAGCACGGCATTCTGCTGATCTTCGACGAAGTCATCACCGCCTTCGGTCGCCTTGGCAAGACCACGGGCTCGGAGTTCTTCGGCGTGACGCCAGACATCATGAACATCGCCAAGCAGGTGACGAACGGCGCCGTTCCCATGGGCGGTGTCGTGGCCAGCAGCGAGATCTACGACACCTTCATGAACCAGGCCGCACCCGAACACGCGGTCGAATTCACGCACGGCTATACCTACTCCGCTCACCCCGTGGCGTGCGCGGCCGGCATCGCTACGCTTGACCTGCTTGATCGCGACAACCTTATCCAGCGCGCCGCCGAACTCATTCCGCATTTCGAGAACTCGCTGCACGCGCTCAAGGGCAGTCCCAATGTGATCGACATCCGCAACTGCGGCCTGGGCGGCGCCATCCAACTTGCACCGCGCGACGGGGACGCCACGATCCGTTCCTACGAAGCGGGGCTCGACCTCTGGGAAAAGGGCTTCTACGTGCGGTTCGGTGGCGACACCCTGCAGTTCGGGCCGACCTTCACCACCAGCCCTCAGGAACTCGACAGCCTGTTCGACGCGGTGGGCGAAACCTTGAAGAAGCTGGCCTGAGATCGGCCTCCATCAGGATCCGGTCTGCGGCAACAGATGCAGCCCGGTGCGCCTGACAAAATCCGCGTAAGTAATCGGCGGCCCGGCTACAGCGTCCGGGCCGTTTTCCTGCCAATGCACCCAGTTACGCCCTGTCGCGGCATCGTGCACCACCTTGTATAGATGCTCCGGGACGGCCACGCGGCCCTCCCCTATCGTACGCGGCTTATCGCTGTACACCGGGCCTGTGAAGACGTAGACATCACCGCGGGCGCGTAGGACGTACTTGCGCGTGTCCTGCTCAATGCGATTCCACGCGCCGGCATTGTGCACCTGGTGCTGCGGCACCATATTCGCCAACGAAAAGCTCTGAGCCATGGCTTGTGCATCGTGCATATCGCCCGCTGCAGCCATATGGCCGCGCGAGTAACCAGAGCCACGATAGTCGGAGAGTTCGGCGCGCTCGGCGACAGGCAGGCGGGCTTCGGCATAGAAGCGGTCCGTACGATCTATATCCCTGGCCTGCTCAATCATCCGCCGGTTCAAGCGCTGCGCCACGAACACCGGGGTCTTAGTCCGCCCGCCGTGCAGGATAGCGAACGAGCTGAAACAGAGCTCGCGCAAGGCGGCGCCCGACGGAACCAGAGGCGGGCGTCCTTCCGGAAAAAATTGTCTGCACTGCGCGAAGCTCGTTTGTGCATACAACCCTGTCGACGCCACCGGCGTCGCCGGCGGCTGCTCCTGCGGCCAGGCCCATTGCGCCAGCAACGGTTCGATGGGAATGCCGTCGCGCCACAGGCCGTCGTCGCGCCACTGCGGATTCAACGCGCAGCTGGCGATACTGAAGGCGGACACCGCGGAAAGGCTGAAGGCCCTTAGAAAGCGCTTGAAGTTCCCGGAGGGCGGACGGCGGGACTTTGATGGGGCACGGCGACTGCGGGGGGCTGACTTTTTGTTGCGTGACATGCTGCGAATATCGTGGGGCTACGTCCGGCGCAAGCGGGCTGCCGGGCCAACGATTGTATGAAATGTCCCGGGGAACGTCCCAGCCGAGCGCGTCATCGCAACGGGAGTTGCAGGGCCGCGTTGCGGCGCCGGAGGGGCGGGCCGAAAGCGCAAAAAAAGGCCGAACCCAATGTTTCAGAGGGTCCGGCCTTGCCTGGTCACTCTATCGGCTCGCCCGTTGAGGCGAGCGGAGCGATCAAAGCACTTGAATGTTTGACGCTTGGGGGCCTTTCTGCCCTTGCGTTGCTACGAACGAGACTCGCTGGTTTTCTTCGAGGGTCTTATGGCCGGAACCTTGAATTTCGCTGTAGTGCGCGAAGAGGTCCTTGCCACCGGATTCGGGCATGATGAAGCCGAATCCCTTGTCATTGTTGAACCACTTCACGATACCGATTTCTGTTTTCAATGTGTATGTCCTAAGTAGAAGGGAAGAATATCCCCAGCACCACTATGGGACACCGGCAGCGATAAGGCCAGCGCAGTTACCAATTAAAGCGTTTCACGGTCAGGGGAAATGGGAACAGTGTGGCGGAGGCTGTCCGCGAACGAAGGGCTGGCATCGGACTTGCGAGCCCGCTGCCCGAGCAGACGTCCAAACAAGGAGATTCCATGAAAACCCAAATTCAATTCAGGCAGATCGACGGAGACAACGGTGTCGCCCTGATTCATGGCCCCGTTGCCAGTCTCGAGCAAGCGAAGCGCGAACTGGCCAACAAGCTCAATCTGCCCGCCATGGACGCCGCACAAGGGGACCGCGAAAATATTGATGAGCGATTACACCGCGGAGGCATCGAACCGACTTCGATCACCTTCGATCAAATCAGCGAGTGATCCGCAAGCCGCGTCTCGCGCGGCCGGAATTCCATGATCGCCGTGGGCGTGAGAAAATAAAAAATCCCTGCCTAGGCAGGGATTTGCACCAGATATTCTGGCGGAGACGGAGGGATTCGAACCCTCGATACGGGTATAAGCCGTATGCTCCCTTAGCAGGGGAGTACCTTCAACCACTCGGCCACGTCTCCTAATAAGACCGCAATTCTAGCACGATATTTTGTGCATGTGCGGTCGTACCGCTCAGGCTTCGCTGACCGCGCCGGTGGCTTCTTTGTCGAGGCCGAATGCCTTGTGCAGAGCGCGCACGGCCAGTTCCATGTACTTGTCGTCGATGACCACCGAGGTCTTGATCTCGCTGGTGCTGATCATCTGAATATTGATGCCCTCTTCGGACAGGGTACGGAACATGCGGCTGGCGACGCCAACGTGGCTGCGCATCCCGATGCCCACAATCGAGACCTTGCAGACTTTATCATCGGCGACGATCTCCTTCGCGCCGACTGCCGGGCCAACCTGGTTCTTCAGCAGTTCCAACGTGCGCGCAAAGTCGTTACGGTTCACCGTGAACGAAAAATCGGTGGTGCCTTCCACAGACTGATTCTGCAGAATCATGTCCACATCGATATTCGCGGCGGCTACCGGCCCCAGGATGGAATAGGCCACGCCGGGCTTGTCGGGCACGGTCAGCAAGGTGAATTTCGCTTCATCGCGGCTGAAGGCAATGCCCGAAACGACGGCGTGTTCCATTTTCTGGTCTTCCTCGAAAGTAATGAGTGTGCCCGAGGACATTTCTTCTTCGAGCGAAATCTTGGGATCGGTCAGAGACGACAGCACGCGCACGGGAACACGATACTTGCCGGCGAATTCAACCGAACGAATCTGCAGGACCTTGGATCCCAGCGAAGCCATCTCGAGCATTTCCTCGAAGGAAACGACGTTCATGCGCCGCGCTTCAGGGACGACACGTGGATCTGTTGTATAGACGCCGTCGACATCGGTGAAGATCAGGCATTCGTCTGCCTTCAGTGCAGCGGCCACCGCCACTGCGGACGTATCCGAACCGCCACGACCCAGTGTGGTGATGTTGCCGTCATCGTCGATGCCCTGAAAGCCGGTCACGATGACGACACGGCCCGCGTCAAGGTCCGCCTGGATGCGAACGCCGTCGATCGAGTTGATACGAGCCTTGGTGAAGGACGAATCAGTGCGCACAGGCACTTGCCAGCCCGTATAGCTGCGTGCGGGTGTGCCACAGCCTTGCAGGGCCAGGGCAAGCAATGCGCTGCTGGCTTGTTCGCCCGTGGCGGCCAGCTGATCGAGCTCGCGGCCGTCCGGCTGATCGCTGATTTCCTTGGCCAAGCCCAGCAGGCGATTGGTCTCTCCCGACATGGCGGAAGGCACAACGACGACCTGGTGGCCGGCTGCATGCCATTTGGCCACGCGGCGCGCCACGTTCTTTATGCGCTCGACGGAGCCCATGGAGGTGCCGCCATACTTATGAACGATCAGGGACATCTTCTACTCTGGGTGAATGGACACTGCTCGAAGACGCGTCTCGCGCCGGCAGGTATCCGAAGGTCGGATAGAGAAACCTTCGTATTCTACCGACTTTCGTCAGTGTCGTTTGAACGCGACAGTCGGACTCTGCCGCGTACACAGGAGATCCAGCGCCCTTCGTGGCGCAGGCGCATGCTGCGATCGTGGCCCAGAGCGTGTAGGCCGCGCAGTTGGCGGCAGAGCTCCTGCATTCGTGCGTCGGAGGGGGCACGCAGGCCGTGCAATGCCAGCCAGTGGCGCAATGCCAGCACCTGCCGCTGCGCGCCTAGCTTCCGCCAGGCGTCGAGACAGAAATCTTCTCCCCCTGGCGACAAATCCAGCCGCGCCAGATCTTCGGCAGCGATCTCTTCTGCAAGCATCGCCAGATCTCGGGCCTGGCGTGCGTGGCGCGCAAGGATTCCGCGCCAAGCGGGCCAGCGTTCGTCAAGCACGGGCGAGAGCCGGCGGCGCACTGCGCCGCGTGTGTAGGCCTCATCCACATTGGTCGGGTCGTCCACGGCTTCCCAGCCGGTGCGGGCGGTGTACTCGCGGGCCGCAGCCATAATGCAAGCCCTGTCCACATCGAGCCAGGGGCGTATATAGATCAGCCCATCGCGTTCGGCCCGGGGCGCCATGGCGGCCAGGCCAGTGGGCCCAGATCCACGCAGAAGTCGCAACAGCACGGTCTCAGATTGGTCGTTGCGATGGTGAGCCAGAAAAACATGAGTAACGTCGGTCGCCGCCGCGAGACGCTTCAGGCCGGCATAGCGCGCCTCGCGTGCCGCCGCTTCGACGCCTTTGCCCGAATGTTGTACGACATCGACGCGCAGGCTGTGGCACGGGACACGCAAGCCGGCAGCAAGCCGATGAGCCTGGGCCAGCCATGCGTCGGCAGGCTCCTGCAGCCCATGATGGATATGAAAACAATGCAGCTCGATGCCGGCACGGCTTCTGGCCACGACGGCCGCATGCACGGCCAGCATGGCCGAATCAGCACCACCGCTCAGGGCGACCGCCACCCGCAGTGGAGCGGGCGCCGGCAGACCAGTGAAAGGGTCCCTCGGGGGTAAGAAAGACGTACCCGCGGCGCGCGCTTTCGACAGGCCGGCCAGCGCATCCCGCAGAGGGGCCAGCAATTGCGGCGCCCCGTAATCGGCAGGCAGATACGAGTCCGGCATGTCGGCGTCAGCCGTTGGTTTCGGTAAACCGCCCGTAAGACATCAGTCGCTGCAGGCGCTGGTCGATGAGTTCTTCGGGGGTCATGCCTGAGACCTGGCGCAGGGAGTCGGACAGCGCACGGTTCAGCTGACGCGCCATCATGACGGGATCGCGGTGCGCGCCGCCGACGGGTTCGTTCACGATACGATCAATAAGGCCGAGGTCTTTGAGCCGCGTCGCCGTGATGGCAAGCGCTTCCGCGGCGACAGAGGCTTTGTCGGCGCTGCGCCAGAGGATGGATGCGCAGCCTTCCGGAGAGATCACGGCATAAGTGGAATATTGGAGCATCATCACTACGTCGCCCACGGCAATGGCCAGGGCGCCGCCCGAGCCGCCTTCGCCGATGATGGTGGTAATGATGGGCACCTTCAGTTCCGCCATGGCGTACAAGTTGTGGCCGATGGCTTCAGACTGACCGCGCTCTTCGGCGCCGATACCGGGATATGCGCCCGGCGTGTCGACGAAGGTGAAGATGGGAAGCTGAAATTTTTCGGCGAGCCGCATGAGGCGCAAGGCCTTGCGATAGCCTTCGGGGCGAGGCATCCCGAAGTTCCGCATGGCGCGTTCCTTGGTGTCGCGCCCTTTCTGGTGGCCGATGATCATGCAAGGCGTGCCATTGAAGCGCGCCAGCCCGCCGACGATGGAGCGGTCATCCGCGTACATGCGGTCGCCATGCAACTCGTGAAAGTCGGTGAAGATTTCACGAACGTAGTCGAGCGTATAGGGCCGTTGCGGGTGACGGGCCACCAGCGCGGTCTGCCAAGGAGTGAGCTTGGCATAGATGCTCTTGGCCAGCGCCGTGTTCTTCTGTTGCAGGCGGCTGATTTCGTCAGAAATGTCTACGGCCGAATCCGACTGCACGAACCTGAGCTGCTCTATCTTGCTTTCAAGCTCCGCCAGGGGCTGCTCGAATTCGAGGAATGTATTACGCATACGAAATTGATATCCAGGTTTTGGCTACGCCGACTCAGTACTGCACCGCAGCGGTATCCAGGCTACGCCACAAGAACCATGTGGCGACCGTCCGCCAGGGTGCCCAGGCCTGCGCCACTTCGCGCGCTTCGAATCGCGAAACCGGCTCCCCACTGAAATAGTGTAGCGAAATTGCCTTGAGCAGGCGCGAATCATCGAGCGGAAGGATATCCGCGCGCTGCAGATGGAATATGAGGAACATCTCGGCGGTCCAGCGGCCGATACCGCGAATCGCACACAGTTCCGCGACCACAGCTTCGTCGTCCATGTCGCCCCACCGTGCCGGCTGGACCTTTTTTTCGGCGAAATGCGAAGCCAGGTCGGTAATGTACTCGGCCTTGCGCTTGGGCAGACCCGCCAGGGTGGCGTCTTCAGCGGCCAGCTTCAGGACGGCGCGCGGGGCGGGATTGCGGCCGCAGACGGAGGTAAAACGCGACCATGCCGCATCGGCCGCCTTGATCGAGCTTTGATGGCCGATCAGGGCTCGCGCCAGCGTCACGAAGGGCGCGCCCGGAGCAGCGAGCCAGCCGTCCGGGTATTGAGGGATGATCTTGCGAAGGATGCGGTCGCGCTCAACAAGCGCGGCCACGGCTTCGTCCCAGTAGTCGGGCTTGCCGTCATCGGGCACGGAAAGAGTTTGCGGCATGTCTCTACCCTATCAGGCACGGCGCCATTGCGTCACGCCTCCGGGACGATCTTCGAGCTCGATGCCGGCGGCTTGCAGCGCCTGGCGGATACGGTCAGCTTCGGCGAAGTCACGCTGCTTCTTGGCGTCGCTGCGCGCCTGTATCAGAGACTCGATGCGCTGGGCGCTGAATTCGTCGGACTGGTCGGCGACGCCTTGCCCCAGATAGCGGGACGAGGATTGCAGATAGATCTGCGGGTCCGACTGCAACAGCCCAAGTACGCCGCCCAGGGCCCTGAGCAGCCCGGCGGCCTGAGCCGATTTGCTGCGGTTGGCTTCGCCCGCCAATTCAAACAGTACCGCCACTGCGCCGGCCGAATTGAAATCGTCATCCATGGCGTCGCGGAAATCGCGACAGTAGGGTGCTTCCCAGTCAATGTCCACGGGCTCGGCCGGCACATTGGCCAAAGCCTGATACAGACGATCGAGCGCATGCTGGGCGTCGATCAGATTGTCAGGTGTGTAGTTCTGCACGCTGCGATAGTGATTGCGCACAATGAAGAAACGCAGCATCTCCGCTTCGCGCGGATTAGCGGCATAGCCGGCGACATCGTCAGCAGGCTCTTCACCGGCCGCGATGGTGGAACGAATGCGGCGGAAGTTGCCCAGCGACTTCGACATCTTGTCGGCGTCGACCATGAGCGGACCGCAGTGCATCCAGACGGAAGCGAGCGACCCGCCGAACGCCCCTTCTGTCTGAGCAATCTCGTTCTCGTGGTGGGGGAATTTCAGGTCAGGGCCACCGCCATGAATATCCAGAGGCAGCCCGAGCAGGGACTTGCTCATGGCCGAACATTCGATATGCCAGCCGGGGCGCCCCAGACCATAGGAGGATTCCCATTTGGACTCTTCCGGTTCGTCGGCCTTGGCTGCCTTCCAGAGCACGAAGTCCAGGGGGTCGCGCTTGCCTGCGGCGACCGCAATACGCTCGCCCGCGCGCAGATCGTCGAGCGATTTGCCCGAGAGCTTGCCGTAGCCTTCGAAACCGCGTACCGAATAATTGACGTCGCCATCGTCGGAGCGATAAGCCAGGTTGTTTGTTTCGAGGCGGGAAATAATGTCCAGCATCTCGCCGACATGCTCGGTGGCGCGCGGTTCGTGGTCCGGTGCCTGGACGCCCAAGGCGCGTTCGTCGGCGTGCATGGCGTCGATGAAGAAGGCGGTGACGTCCTTCAGGCGCCTACCGGTTTCAACGGCGCGGCGAATGATCTTGTCGTCGATGTCGGTAATGTTGCGGACATAGGTCACGCGGTAACCGCTCGCACGCAACCAGCGCTGAACGATGTCAAAGCTGACGAGCATGCGTGCATGCCCCAGGTGGCAGAAGTCGTACACCGTCATGCCGCAAACGTACATGCGGACATGCCCCGGTTCAACCGTGCGCAGGGCTTCCTTGTTGCGTGTGAGGGAATTATGGATATGCAGCATCTGCCGTTCTTGTGTCGTATGTAGCAAGGCCGTGTTTGCTGGCTCGAAGGCGACCATCCGGCAAGGATGAGCCTTCCGGTGAAAGCACGGCTAAAATGGTGGTCGTTAAGTATAGCAAGACCCACTCTAGGATCCGTGCCCGTGCGTTCGTCCTCCGACCCGAAGACCCGGCCTGCCTTGGCATTGGCCGCTACCGCCCTGCTCTGTGCACAGGCCGCCCTGTTCCCTGCGTCGGCCGCGCGCGCCCAGCCCACTCAAACCAACGTCAACCAAGACGGCAACGCTCTGTTCTCCGACGAACGGCCCGAAGAGAAAGGCTGGAAAGGCCTGGCTCGGCTGCTCGAGGCTCTGGAACCGAACGTCGATACCAGTATCCCGCTCACTCCGGCGCAGATCACCGATCGCATCTCTGTCATGCTCGATCAGGGGCGCGCGGCCGAAGCCCTCGAAGTAATTGAAAAGCGCAAGGCGCAGTACGCCGGTCAACCCGATACGCTCGGGAACGACGTACAGCTCATGTTCCTGAACGCGCGGGCACTGGCGGCGCTGGGGCGGCATGACGAAGCGATCGCGGTTTATCGCGACATGACGGCCAAGTATCCCGAACTGCCCGAACCATGGAACAATCTCGCGGCGGAATACGTCAAGACTGAACGGCTGGAAATGGCGCGCGACGCACTGGAGATGGCCCTGCAAGCCAACCCTGAATACCGCGACGCCCGTGCGAACCTTGGTCGGGTACAGTTGCTGCTGGCCGAGCAGTCCTTTCGCGCCGCAGGACTCACGAGCCAGTGATTCCTTTCCTTCTCTTTTTTCCGGAACGTATCGACATCCATGGCTGATACCCGTCTGCAGATTTTCATGCCGATTCCGCGCCTGCGGCGAATCGGCACCGCCCTGTTCGCTTCCGCCCTGCTCTTCGTGGGCGCCCATGCGACAGCCGCCAATTCCACTACAAATGAAGGTGCAACTCCCATGACTTCCGACACCCGCGTCAAGCTTCAGACCAACCAGGGCGACATCGTCATCGAACTGAACGCCGAAAAGGCTCCGAAGAGCTCGGAAAACTTCCTGAACTACGTCCGTGAAGGCTTTTATGACGGCACTGTGTTTCACCGGATCATCAATAACTTCATGATCCAGGGCGGCGGCTTTGAGGCCGGCATGAAGCAGAAGAAGACCAACGACCCGGTCGAAAACGAGGCCAACAACGGCCTGAAGAACGATCGCTACACGGTGGCAATGGCACGCACATCGGATCCGCACTCCGCGACGGCGCAGTTCTTCATCAACGTGGCCGACAACGACTTCCTGAACCATACGGCGCCCACCTCCAACGGCTGGGGCTACACAGTGTTCGGCAAGGTGGTCGAGGGCACCGAAGTCGTGGACAAGATCAAGGGCGTGAAGACCGGCAGCCGCGGCTTCCATCAAGACGTTCCCGCGGAAGACGTCATCATCGAGAAAGCCTCGGTCGTTGAATAAGCTGGCCATCCAGGGCCGAATCTGGATAGCGTCAGACATTCATCTTGGCCCTGAATCGCCTGCGACGGCCGCCGCTTTCCATGAATTCATGGAAAAGGCGGCCAGAGAGGCCGATGCACTGATCCTTGCCGGCGATATTTTCGACGCCTGGATCGGCGACGACATCGCCCTGAAGGACCCCGATCCCTGGTTGCGGGAAACGCTCTCCACCTTGCAGCGCGTCGCGAACCGCATACCGCTGTGGCTGGGCCGGGGCAACCGGGACTTCCTGCTGGGCCATCGTCTCGCCCATCACGTGGGCGCCCGGCTTCTTCCGGAGCCCGCCTTGCTCGAGACCTGCGCCGGCGCGATTCTTTTGGCGCACGGCGACGAATACTGCACGGCCGACCGGGGCTACCAACGTTTTCGCCGCCTCGTGCGGCATCCGGGCATCCAACGCGCCTATCTTGCCCTGCCGCTGCCTCTGCGCAAGCGCATCGCAGCGTGGGCACGTGCGCGCAGCATGAGCGCCAACCGCTACAAGGCGCTGGACATCATGGACGTCGAGCCGGACGCCATCGCGAACGCCCTGCGCCAGAGCCAGGCCCAGACGCTCATACACGGGCACACCCACCGTCCCGCCCGTCACTCAGTCACCGTCGACGGGCGCAGCTGTGAACGCCTGGTGCTGCCTGACTGGGATTTCGACCATGCCCAGGCGTCGCGCGGCGGCTGGATCGGCATAGACGAAGACGGTGTAAGCCTGTTCGAAATGCGGCCTGCAAGCGAGGCGCCGGCGTCTAGTGCCCAGTCTGCGCACGAAGCCCCGCCTACGGCTCAGGCGTCGAAATAAAGATCCAGGACACAGCGGCCGTCGCGCTCGGACACCTGGACCTTCCGCGCCAGCCGGCTCAAGAGGTAGCTTGACAGGCGGGCCGCGGCATCCGGGTCATCCAGCATGTCCTCCGGCGAAGGCGGCGCGTTGCCGGCTGCGGGCAGCGGCAGGCCTTCATAGATGAAACGCACGCGCAAGGCGTAGTCATCAAAACGGGTCTGCACCTCGAGCCAGGGATGAGCCGCGAGAATATGTCCGCTATGGGCGACCACATCGAAGGCTTCCCACACAGTCTGACGCGCTCGCTGCACCGAATCGCGCCGTGCACCCCACAGGCGACCCTGCGATTCCATGTAATGGTTCAGGTCGTCGGCCGTCGTCGCGGCGACTTCGAAGCGACGGCGGGTTCGGGCGGTCGCCCCGATACGAAAAATCAGCATCAGGGCCAGCGCGAGCAGGATCCCGTTCAGCCCCCCCGCCACACGCATGAAATCGGCCATCGCCGGCATGGACGCTTGCAAGCCCCAGACGATGTACTGGTTCGCAACCCCCACCATCAGCCCCAGGCCTACCGCCATGGCACGACGGTTATCCAGCATGCGCGAGGCAATCAATCGCAGACCGGTCATGATGAGCAGGGCCGCGAGATACAGCATCAGTGCCGCGATCACGGGCGCGGGAACCAAAAACCACAGCACGATGAGCTTGGAGCACAAGGCCATGAACACCAGCGCGCCCGCCACCCAGTATCCCAGATAGCGGCTGGTGCAGCCGGCACTGGTGGCGAGCCCCACCGCTCCGCCACTGGCCGACTGCGGCATGGCGTTCAGCAGTGAGCCGACCATATGAGTGAGCCCTTCCGCACGCAAACCCCGCGCATAGGCGCGCAGATCAGGGATATGCCAGTCGGCGTCGACGGCGCGTTGTGCGACGGTCTGAGTACCCAGGGACATCAGGGTCAACGACAGCCCCATCAGCGCATAGAGCCCGACGAGATCCGAGTCAAAGCGCCAGCCGATGCTGGTGACTTCCGGCAGGCGCAGCCATGGGGTTGCGGCGATGTCGCCCCAGACCGTTTCCGGAATCATGCCGAAACCGGCGGCGATGGCGGTTCCTGCCGCCAGGCCGGCCAGCGTGGTGAAGGCCTGGAACCGCGCTCGGACCCAGATATTGCAGAAGACCAGCACCGCCAGGGTGACCGAGGCCACGATGAGGTCATTCATGTCCACCGGCTGCGATTCGACCCCGAACAGGACTTCCAGCCCCATCTTGCCGGTGGTGATGCCGGTGAGCATCACGGCAAGGCCGGCCACTTCCACCGTAAAGATATTGCGCAGGTGAACCAGCACCCCGCTGAGCAGGATCTGCGTGAGGCCGGTCACGAACACCATGCCGTAGGCCAGCGCCATCCCGCCCTGGCTGCTCGCCACCAGCATGATGGCGAAGACCGTGGGCGTCGCTTGCAAAGGATAGTAATAGCCGGCCCCGACCCCCCAGCGCCCCAGTACCTGCAAGAGCACGCTGAAGGCGCAAACCAGCAACGTCGCGCTTGCGATATCCAGGAAGTCCAGCGAGCCCAGCGGCATGATGCTGTTGTGCGCGAACAAGTTCGGCACCACCAGCAAGGCGCCCAGAAACGCCAGCTGTTCAAGCGACAGGCCGATGGCCGTAGGCACCGGCAGACGATCATTGACCCAGAACTCGGTCGCTTCCGGCCTGCGCATGACCACGGATCAGAGGACCGGCATCAGGTACAAATCAGGATACTGAGCGGACCAAAGGTCGCCGGATTCGAGGTCGAACCACCAACCATGCAGCGCCAATGAACCTTCTTCCACTCGGGATTTGATCCAGGGATAGGTCAGCAGGTTGTGCAGGGAGCCGGTGATGGCGGCCCGCTCCACGAGACTTGGATTCTGTTCCAGCAGCTGCAGAGACACCGGTTCGCGATAGCCGTTGGGGCTATTGACGAAGAGTTCGGTGGCGCGGTGGGCCAGGCTTACCCACGGGCCAATGAAATCGCGATCGATTTCTTTGCCCATCGCCTTCGTGATCATGGCGCGTATGCCGCCGCACTGGGCATGCCCCAATACGATGATGTGATCGACGTTCAGGTCGCGGACGGCGTATTCGATAGCGGCAGAGGTGCCGTGCAGTTCTTCGTCCGGCTCGTAAGGCGGAACCAGATTGGCCACGTTGCGCACGGTGAAGAGCTCGCCCGGCTGAGCCTGCATGAGCAAGCCCGTTTCCACACGGGAATCGCAGCAAGCGATGATGAGCGTGGCAGGCGCCTGCCCCTCCGACGTCAGCCGCTTCATCAGGTCGGGCTGGCGTTCGTAGTATTCGGTCCGAAAATTCTTGATGGCGGACTGGAAGTGGGAAATATCCCTAAGCTTGTGTCCGCAGCAATCGTCACCCATTTCGATGGCCTCTATCTGAAAGTTTCAGGCCGGAATTATACGGGAGCCAATCATCCGCGACGCAGTTTTTTCCGAGAATTTCGGCCCCCAGACCCGGTTCGCCGTATCGTTCAACGCCATAACAGCCAAGCCGCCACGACGGCGCCCAGCCCTATGCGGTACCAGGCGAAGGGGCGGTAGGTATGGCGCGATACGAAGCGCAGCACGGCCCGCACGACGAACAGTGCACTGATGAAGGCGGCGACGAAACCCACGGCAATGGCCGAAAACTGGCTGCTCGTCAGGACCGAGGCGTTCCGGTAAAGATCATAGACGGTGGCCGCCAGCATGGTCGGCATAGCCAGGAAGAAGGAAAACTCCGTTGCCGTGCGGCGGTCTATGCCGGCGATCATGCCGCTGATGATGGTGGCGCCGGAACGAGAAGTCCCTGGCACCATGGCCAGACATTGAGCAAAGCCGACCACCAGCGCCTGCTTCCAGCTGATGTCTTCCAGCGCATGCGCGGTCGCGCGCTGGCTGGAGGCGGTTTCCGGCGCGAACTCGGTGCCGTCCGGACGCGATACGGCGCTCGCCGCACCCGAACCCGATGGCCGCCCGCTCAGTTGATGCGCTCCGAACTTCGCGTACTGCGGCTTGCGTTCCACCCAGAGCATGATGATCCCGCCCCCGACCAACGTGAATACGAAAACGGCCGGGTTGTGGAACAGCATCTTGATATACGAGATGGCCAACGCGCCGATGACGGCGGCCGGGAGGAAGGCGATGATCAGGTTGCGCATGAAGGCGAGTTCCACTCGGTCGCCTGCCAATGAGCCGCGGAGAAGGTGGAAAATCCGTTCGCGGAAGATCCAGAGCACGGCGAGGATCGAGCCGAACTGAATGACGACTTCGAAGACCTTGTCGTCGCTGGACGAGAAGTCGATCCAGGCTCCGATGAGCAATAGGTGCGCCGTGCTGGAAACGGGGATGAACTCGGTCAGCCCCTCGATCAAACCAAGAAAAAGGGCTTTCAACAGGAACCACGCGGACTCGGTCATTCGTCTCTCGTTTCTGCAATATCTTTCGTGTCGGGCTCTTGGCGCTCGATCAACACCGAAGCAATACGCCGGCCTTCCATCCGTTCAACCGTAAGATCGAAAGTAGCGTGTCCGCCATCGAATTCGCAACGGGCGCCGACCTCCGGCAGATGGCCGAAGCGCGCGAGCAAGAAGCCGGCAACCGTGGCGTAGTCGGCTTCTTCGTCGAAGAGCCCATCGGTATGAAGCAGCAATTCCAGATGCAGGAGATCGGCGGCGCCATCCACTCGCCACCGGCCTTCTGCCAGCTCTTCGATATCGAGCGTCTCGTCCTCGTCCGGAAACTCGCCGGCAATGGCTTCGAATACATCGATGGGCGTCACCAGCCCTTCTATCGCGCCGAATTCGTCGGTCACCAGCACCAGTTGCCCGCGGGAGCGCTTGAGCGTCTCCATGAGCCGCAGTATGTCCATGGATTCATGGACGATCAGGGGTTCGCGCAGTCGGGACACGCGAATACGGCCCAGTTCGATGAGGTCGGCGACGATTTCCTTGGCGCGGCCGATGCCCACCACGTCGTCGAGCGAACCCCGGCATACGGGAAAGAAACTGTGCGGTGATTCCAGCACGCGACGGCGCAGAACGTCGGGCGGGTCTTCGAGATCGAGCCACGACACTTCCGTGCGCGGCGTCATGACCGAATGGATGGAGCGCTCGGCAAGGGTCAGTACCCCGCTTACCATATAGCGCTCTTCATCTTCGAACACTTGGGCCGGCGATGCCGTATCGGCGGACGCCGCGGATTCGCCCCGCTCCGCCGGCCTCATGCCCAGCATGCGCAAGACGCCTTCGGCCGTGCGCTCACGTAGCGGCCGGCTTGCAGCCTGCCGCCGTATATTGCGGCGGGCCAACTGATTGAAGGTCTCGATGAGCACGGAAAAGGCGATCGCGGCGTACAGGTAGCCTTTGGGAACGGTGAAGCCAAATCCTTCGAGGATCAGTGTGAAGCCGATCGTGAGCAGAAAGCCCAGACAAAGAATGACGACCGTGGGGTGGGCGTTGACGAAGCGCGTGAGTGGCTTGGAGGCCACCAGCATCAGCATGATCGCGATGGTGACCGCCATCATCATGATGGACAGGTGAGCGACCATGCCCACTGCCGTGATCACGGCGTCGAGCGAAAACACTGCGTCGAGCACGACAATCTGCAGCACGATCACACTGAAGCCCGCGTGCATGCGGGAACCCGACGCGTTGGCCGTCTTGCCTTCGACACGTTCGTGCAGCTCGACCGTCCCTTTCGCAAGCAGGAACAGGCCGCCCACGATCAGGATCACGTCACGGTGGGAAAACGACAGCGGGCCGATCGAAAACCAGGTGTCCGTCAGGAGCACCAGCCATGAAATGACTGACAGCAAAGCCAGGCGCATCAGGAGCGCGAGTGACAGGCCCATGACGCGCGCCCGGTCGCGCTGCTCCGGAGGCAGCTTGTCGACCAGGATGGCGATGAAAATCAGGTTGTCGATGCCGAGGACGATCTCCAGCAGGACCAGTGTGAACAGGCCCGCCCAAGCGGAAGGATCGGCCATCCATTCGAACATCATCGGCATGCGTGCATTATTTCTGCAGGTAGCCCAACATTTGAGGGAAGATCTTAGGTGTGGCGGCGATGACGCGGCCCGTCTTCATCCATTGCTGCTCCCCATCGAAGTCGGAAATCAGCCCGCCCGCTTCCAGCACAAGCAGCCCGCCCGCGGCGAGATCCCAGGGTTTCAGGCCGATCCCGCAAAAGCCGTCGATACGGCCGGCGGCCACGTAGGCCAGGTCAAGCACCGTGGACCCCAGCCGGCGCACCGCCGTGCACTCGGACATCATCTCGGCAAAGGGCGAAGAGCCGTCGGCCACCGCCTTGCCCAAGTGGGCGGCGAGCAGCGTGTCGTGATAGCGGGTCTGACCGCTCACGCGGATGCGACGATCATTCAAAAAGGCGCCGCTGCCGCGGCTTGCCGTGAACAACTCATTGCGCGAAGGGTCGTAAACCACGGCCTGCGTGATCTGGCCGCGATGCTTCAGGGCGATGGATATGGCGTAAAGGGGCAGACCGTGAATGAAGTTCGTCGTACCGTCGATGGGATCGATGATCCACTCGAACTCCGGCGCGCCGCCGTCAGTTCCTTCCGCGCCCGGAACCCTGCCCGATTCTTCGCCCAGGAAGGCATGCGCTGGATAAGCCGTGCGAAGAGTATCGATGATCGCTTCCTCGGCGGCATGGTCGACTTCCGTGACATAATCTTTAGGCCCCTTGCGTGCTACCTGCAGGCGTTCGAGATCGAGACTGGCCCGACTGATGATGGTGCCGGCACGGCGGGCCGCCTTGATGGCGGTGTTGAGCATCGGGTGCATGAGATATCCGTTTTTTTAGAGCGCAAACCGCATATTTTAGATGACTTCCCTGCCCCGGTCCGATCAGGGCGCTACGTTTCAGCGCGTCCGCTTCATTATGGTTCAACCTTCCCACCCCGGCAACGTGGGCGCTGCCGCGCGCGCCATCAAGACCATGGGCTTCGGTGAGCTTTGCCTGGTCGCCCCGCAAGCGGCCGATGTCACACAGCGGCCGGAAGCCGTCGCGATGGCGTCAGGAGCGACCGACGTGCTGGACTCCGCAATCATCGTGCCGACACTGGCTGAGGCCCTAGCTCCGGTGACCCTGGCTTTCGCACTGACAGCCCGGCCCCGGTTCCTCGGGCCGCCGGCCTGCGATATACGGGTGGCGGCCGGCCTCGCGCGCGATCATCTTACGGATGTGCCGGCGGCCAGAGTCGCTGTGGTGCTGGGAACCGAGCGATCAGGTCTCACGAATGATGACATCGCCCTGTGCCAGTGGCTCTGCCATATCCCCGCAAACGAGGAATACAGCTCGCTGAACGTCGCCCAGGCGCTGCAGCTGGCCGCCTGGGAGCTGCGCTATGCCTTGTTGGCGGAAACGGGGGCTCCCACGCTGCCGCTGACTGAAGGCAAACCCGATCCCGGCGCTGAACCGGCGAGCGGCGCGCGCGTCCAGGCCTTGCTGGAACACTGGGAAGAGGCGCTGGTGTCGGTGAAGTTCCTGGACCCCGCACACCCGAAAAAGCTGGTGCCGCGGATGCGGCACCTGTTCACGCGCAGCGCACTGAGCAACGACGAAGTCGACATGTTGCGCGGGGTCTGTACCGCCATGATCAAGGCGGCGGGTATCGCCTATGCCGATAACCCGCCCCGAAGAATCAGTCCACCTGTGCGCCCGAAGCCTTGACGACCGGTCCCCAGGTATCGACTTCCGTCTTGATGAACTGGGCGAACTCCTGAGGCGTCGTGTCAGCCGGTACGGCGCCCAGGGCTTCAAGCCGCTCACGCACTTCGGGCTTGGCGAGTGCCGCGCGTATGGATTTGTTGAGCGTTTCCACGATATCGGCCGGCATGCCCTTCGGCCCGATCACGCCGAACCATGAAGACACATCGAAATCCGGGAAACCCGATTCGCGCATCGTCGGAAGATCGGGCGCAGTCTTGGAGCGGTCAGCCGTGGTGACAGCCAGCGCGCGCAGCTTGCCGGACTGGACATGGGGCCAGGCGGAAGGCATGTTGTCGAACATGTAATCGACCTGCCCGCCCACGAGATCCGTCAGAGCGTTGGCGCTGCCCTTGTAGGGAATGTGCATGACATCCACATCAGCCCGCAGCTTGAACAATTCGCCCGCCATGTGAATGGAAGTGCCGCTGCCAGAGGACGCGAAGTTGTGCTTGCCGGGTTCCTTCTTCAGAAGATCGACGAGTTCCGAAACGGAATTCGCCTTGACGTCGGGGTGCACCACCAATACGTTGGGGACTCGCACCGCCAAGGCGACCGGGTCGAAATCCTTGACGAGGTCGAAGCTCAGGTTCTTGTACAAGGTCTGGTTGATGGCGCTAGTGACTGCGACCATCAGCAGGGTGTAACCGTCAGGCTCGGCCCGCGCAACGGCTTCGGCGCCAATGTTGCTGCCCGCGCCCGGCCGATTCTCCACCACCACCGGCTGCCCAAGCGCTTCGCCCACTTCCTTGCCTACGACCCGCGCCACTACGTCTGTCGTGCCGCCGGCCGAGAAACCGACAATGAGCCGTATGGGCTTATCGGGGTAAGCGGCCATGGCGACCGGCGCAGCGAGCATCGACGCGGCGGCGACGGCAGTAGCCGCCCAGCTCAGGACGCTGCGGCTCTTTCGCTTCTGTTGGATCATGAATTTCCCTCCGGTTCCGATTATCTTGATTTTGTAAGACCGATGACCGATCGGAGCGGCGGGGCGGCCTTACTTTGCGTTATCCGTGTTCTGCGCTTCGCGCAGCGGAACCGGAATCTTCAGCCTTGCTTCGCTCAGCGTCAATAAGGCTTTACGGTAGAGGTCGTTATTGAGGTCCCCGTAATGCTCAGCCTTGGACCAGACCCGGAGGGTCACGGCGCTATAGCTTTCGAGGTAGGCGGTGACAATAACCCGCGGCGCGGGCGTGTCCAGCACATAGGGATGATCGTCCACCAGTTTCTGCAGCGCCTGGAGGGCCGTATCAAGGTCGTCGCCATGGCGCACCTGGACGGCGACGTCCATGCGACGGGTCGCATTACGGCTGTAATTGATGATAGTGCTGCCCCAGATGAGGCTGTTGGGCATGTTCACTACGATGCCGTCTGCCTGGCGCAGGCGGGACATGAAAAGGCCGACTTCCTCGACCGTGCCTTCCGCCTTGCCGACCACGGATACGAATTCGCCGACCCGCAATGGCCTGAGGGCAAGCAACATGATACCGGCTGCGATGTTCTGCAAGGTCCCTTGCAGCGCCAAGCCAATGGCGAGACCCGCAGCGCTCAGCGCCGCAATCAGGCTGGCCGTCTGGACACCGAATCGCGCCAATACCGCGATGATGACGAAAATCCGGATCGCCCACACGGCAGAAATCTGCAGCATGGGTACGACGGTCGGATCGATGTGCGATGAACGCGAGGCAAGGCGGCGAATGCTGCGGCCCAGCACGCCGGACACAGTCCAGCCCAGGATCAGGGTGATTCCCGCCGCGAGAAAATTGACGATAAAAACCTGGACCGTCGGATAAGCGGTCCAGGCTTCGTTCAGGATAGCCAGCATCGGGATGGGATTCCGGTTTGTTCACAGGAAGGACTAACCGGAATCATACGCCCGACCTGCGGCTGTCCGGGCAGCTGACGTGGCAGTGCTCCGCTAAGGAGCCCGCCCGCTGATGACGCGGATGAGAATCACGATGATGGCCACCACGAGCAGGATATGGATGAGCCCCCCGACCGTATATGAGGACACCAGCCCCAGCAACCACAGTATGACGAGGATGATGGCAATTGTATAAAGCATTGGCACTCCTTTTTTTCATTGTTCGTCTATGGACCGCTGAAACCGGATTCCCGGTAGCGGAACTATCGAACCGTTGGCTTACTTGCTGGCTTCGTGTCCGACAATACCGCCGATTGCAGCACCCCCCAAGGTGCCGGCGGTGCTACCGCCGGTCAAGACCGCGCCGCCGACCGCACCCGCGCCCGCACCAATGGCGGTATTGCGCCCCTGCCGGTCCATGCCTCCGCAAGCTGCGAGGCTGCCCACCATGAGTAGTACGGCGGTTGTCGCGGCGATTCTTTTCCCTGTCTTCATATAAAGCTCCTGTTAGCGTCCACCGACGCGAATCGATTGCGCTTGGGCTGCAGCAACAGACGTGCCCGCGCAAAGAATCGCGCCGGAACCATCGCCGCGGCACACCGATTGCTTGGCAAGGACGTCTTTCACAAGGAGGTCCACAATGAAGATGAAATTACTCGCTACCGCAGTCACCGTCAGCATGCCTTTGCTCTTCGGCGGCGCTTATGCACAGACAACGACATCGCAGGACTCCGGTAAGAACCGGTCGTCCGACGGTGCAACGATCAACAACAATCCCAACCCCACTGCCGGTACGCCGGGCGGCGCCGGCAGCGCAGCCGGTTCAACCGCACCGGCCGGCAGCAGCGCCACGGGTAATACAGGCGATACGAGCACAGGCAGCTCGGGGGCGAGCAGTGCGGGTTCCAGTAGTGCCGCCACGGGTGCCAGCGGCTCAGGCACTGGCGGCACCGGCGCCACCAGCACGATGCCGGGCCAGGGTGCGGCGGGCACCAGCACAAGCACACCCGGCGCGGCCGTTCCGGGCGGAGCAAGCACCGATGCCGCCGCTTCTACGGAAGCCATTACCGGCTGGAGCGCCAAGGACGACATCATCGGCAAGACCGTACGCAACGAGAACGACGAGAAGATCGGGGACGTCAATGACATCGTGATCTCCTCCGATGGCCGCAGCATGTACCTGTTGATCGGCGCGGGCGGATTCCTCGGCATGGGTGAGAAGGACGTCGCCGTTCCGTTCGACCGCTTCCAGCGATCGGAAGACCGGATCATGCTTTCCGGCTACAGCAAGGAGCAGCTGAAAGCACTGCCGGAGGTGCGCACTCAACGCTAAAGGCTGAAAGCTTCACTGTCTTCGAAAGCTTGCGGCTGCGGGGCGCGGCTGCAAGTTCTTTCAAACCGGGCGCGGCGAACACACCTGACCGGAATGGTTCGCCGCCGATGAGGAGTACCACCATGACGGACACTACAAGATCGGACAGCGGCAAACCGCCTTTCCCCACCCGCGACAACCCGCCCAAGCCGGGTGCGGAAAAAGCGGCACCTGAAAAACCCGTCACGGAGGAAACGCTCGACGAAGCCATCGAAGAGAGCTTCCCCGCCAGCGACCCGATATCGGTGGGAACGAAGAAGCCGCAGGACGAGCATTGAATGCGGGAAGCTTCAGCGAGGTTGAAGCACGAAGCGGTTGTCCTCTACCCCGTGCGTGCAAGCGTGCCCGAACACGAATCGGTCATCCATACGGACATTGCCAAGCGCATCGCCGCGCTCATGCATGTTCCATTTGACGGCATATACAGCGCGGAACGGCATCGGGGCAAACGCTGTTACTTCGTGCCAACAGATACCCTGATTTCTCCGGCTCTGAGAGATTCTTTAGGTATACGCGGCGAAACGGACATCTTTGGCGGCTACGCTGATTACAGCTTCATGCCTACCAAGGCGATCACGCATGCCGCCCCCGGGCCCGCCGCCCGCCGCCCATCGGGATGGTCGGACACTTTCGGCTTCCGCGTGCAGACGGCCACCTTGCCCGGCTACACCGTCTTTTCAATCGACGATCTTCATACCGCGGGCGCGCGAATGCTGTCGGCCGGCGGGCCAGTACGATTGAAACCGGTGAAGGCCACAGGGGGACGCGGCCAAAGCGTGGTCTCCGACTCAGCCGGCCTGAATGCGGCGGCCTCCGATGTGGACCACGAAACCATGCAGGAATGCGGCCTCGTGCTGGAAGCCAATCTGCAAGGCGTCGCCACCTATAGCGTAGGCCAGGTCCGGCTGCCGGGGCTGACAAGCAGTTATATCGGCACGCAGCGCTTGACACGGGACAACCATGGCCAGGATGTCTATGGGGGCTCACGGCTCCGATTCATACGCGGGGGATACGCCGCTCTGCACGACTTGCCGCTTTCAGAAGAATGTCACCGTGCCATTGAGCTCGCGGAGTCCTACGATCAGGCCGCCGACGAGTGCTATCCCGGTTTTTTTGCCTCTCGCCGCAACTATGATGTCGCCGCCGGCACTGACGCTCACGGAAATCGCATCATGGGCGTGCTGGAACAATCGTGGCGTATTGGAGGCGCCAGTCGTGCCGAGGTGGCTGCGCTCGAAGTCCTGATGGCCGAACCGGGTTGCGAAGGACTGTGGGCGGAGACCCTCGAACTATTCGGAGACCACGAAGCGGCACCGCAGGATGCGATCCAGACCTACGCAGGAGTCGACCCGGACGTCGGACTGATCCGGAAATACATCAGGGTGAAAGTCTATGGGAACAAGCAGTGATACCGTCGAGATTCCTGTCGAAGAGGAGGCCATGGCCGGAACCTTTCTTGCGCCACAAAGCAAGGTGCCCGGCGTACTGTTTGTCCACGGCTGGGGCGGTAGCCAAGAGCGAGACCTGGACAGGGCGCGCGGCATTGCGGGGTTAGGCTGCGTCTGCCTGACGTTCGACCTGAGAGGCCATGTAAAGAATTCCGAACGCCAGCAAAGCGTCACGCGCGAAGAGAACCTGCGGGACCTGCTGGCGGCCTACGATTGCCTGCACCGCCACCCCGCCACTGACCCACGCGCGATTGCCGTCGTCGGCACCAGCTACGGCGCTTATCTTTCCGCGATACTTACCACCTTGCGCCCCGTACGATGGTTGTCGCTGCGCGTCCCCTCTCTGTATCGTAATGAGCAATGGGACAGCCCCAAACGCAAGCTTGACCGCGACGACCTGGCGCGTTATCGGAGCGGCTTCATTCCTGCCGCGGACAACCGTGCGCTGCTGGCCTGCACCCAGTTCCGTGGCGATGTCCTGCTCGTGGAGTCGGAGAACGACCATCTGGTCCCCCACGCCACCATCATGAGTTACCGGGCCGCCTTTCAAAGCTCGCACTCGCTCACCCACAGAGTGATTGACAATGCGGACCACGCCCTGAGTGACAAGGCGGCGCAGCAAGCTTATACCTCGATACTCGTGAGCTGGGTCACCGAGATGGTGGTCGGCGCGCGCATCGGCGCACGGCATTGGCCGCTGTAAATGTGACGCGCACGCCGCCGCGCGCACATCCATGCCGCCTTCTCGCTTGTACTATCATCGTGAAATGACCATACTTTCCGTACTCGACCTCGCGCCTATCGCCGAAGGCAGCACCGCAGAAGCCTCTTTTCGCAACAGCCTTGATCTCGCCCGACACGCGGAATCCCTGGGGTTTCACCGCTACTGGCTCGCGGAACACCACGGCATGCCCGGCATCGCCAGTGCCGCCACTTCCGTCCTGATCGGATACATTGCCGGCGGTACTTCGACCATACGCGTAGGGGCCGGCGGCATCATGCTGCCCAACCACTCTCCCCTGGTGATCGCCGAACAATTCGGTACGCTGGAATCGCTCTATCCGGGCCGCATCGATCTGGGTCTGGGGCGCGCGCCCGGCTCCGATCAAGTGGCTGCCCGCGCACTGCGCCGCAACCTGGACACAGACCCGGACGCCTTTCCGCGCGACGTCGTGGAGCTCATGGAATACTTCTCGGCCGATTCGCGGCTTCCCGTGACGGCGGTCCCCGGCAAGGGCCTGTCAGTCGAGTTCTGGATTCTCGGATCCAGCCTCTTTGGAGCGCAGCTGGCCGCCTATCTGGGCCTGCCGTATTCCTTCGCTTCGCATTTCGCACCTCAGATGATGATGCAGGCCATCGAGACCTATCGGAGCAACTTCCGCCCTTCGGCCCATCTAGCGCAACCCTACGTCATGCTCGGCTACAACGTCTTTGCGGCCGATACCAACGACGAAGCGCACTATCTCGCTTCGTCGTGGCAGCAATCCTTCGTGAGCCTGCGCAACGGCCGGCCCATCCGTCTACCGCCACCGGCGGAGAACTATACGGAGACCCTCGCACCGCATGAGCGGGCCTTGCTGGACCACGTGCTGTCTTGCGCCGCGATCGGCACTCCCGAAGTCGTGACCCACACTATGCGCGAGTTCATCGCACGCACGCAGGTTGATGAACTCATCATCACCTGCAATACGTACGACCACGCCGCCAGGCTTCGGTCCTATGAGCTTGTGGCCGGCATCCGCAAGGCCTTGCACGCGCAGCCATGACCGAGACCGCAACGATTGCAGAGCGCATCGCGCACTTGCGCCAACGCATCGACACCCTGACCGTCCAATCGGGCCGCGCGGCGGGCAGCGTCACCCTGCTGCCGGTGAGCAAAACCTTTGGCGCGGACGCGGTCCGGGAAGCCATGGCTGCAGGCCTGCAACGCTTCGGCGAAAACAAGGTACAGGAAATCCGCGAAAAATCGGCTCAACTGGCTGCGACCCGCGTACAGTGGATCATGATCGGTCACTTGCAAACCAACAAGGCAAAAGACGTTGCCCGTTATGCACATGAGATCCAGTCGCTGGACCGCCCCGACCTCGCCCTGGCCTTGCAGCGCCGCCTGGAGCTCGAAGGCCGCAGTATGACTGCCCTGGTGCAGGTCAAGACATCGAATGAACCCAGCAAATTTGGCCTGGACCCATTGGAACTCGAAGATTTCCTACATTTCCTGGCACGGGAAACCCCCGCACTGCGGGTGCAGGGCCTGATGACCATGGCGGTCAATGACAGCGACCCCGACGCCGTGCGCGCCTGCTTTCGCCGGCTGCGCGAATTGGGCGATTTCATGCGGCAAAAATCGATTCCCGGCGTTACGCTGGAGCGCTTGTCCATGGGAATGAGCGGTGACTACGCACTTGCCATCGAAGAAGGATCAACCGAGGTCCGCATTGGCTCCGCGATATTCGGTGATCGCGGCTATACTTCGGCCTGAATGGCGCGCGGATCCGCCCGCGGCATATTTTCGGCGTCGGGCTCGGCGCCGCCACTGGCACCTCTACCTCGCAAGCATTCATGTCCCGGTTCGCAGCATTGGCCGCTCCCGTGGGGCGGCTTCTCCATGATGCCTTTTCATCCTATCTGGTCCTGATCCGGCTCATGGTGCCGGCCCTCATCATCGTGAAGGCGCTGGACATGATGGGCGGAACTCAAGTCCTTGCTGCGGTGCTGGAGCCCGTCATGCGGCTAGTGGGGCTTCCCGCCGAAGTCGGCATCGTCTGGGCTGCGGCCATGCTGACCAGCATCTACACCGCACTGGCCATCTTCGCCGATCTGAGCCTGACCACACCACTGACCATCGCCCAGGCCAGCGTGCTGGGCACCATGATCCTGGTGGCGCACTCACTACCCGTGGAAGGGGCGGTCGCCAAGGCGACCGGCGTTGCCTGGCGCGCCACTCTGCTGATTCGAGTCGGCGGGGCGCTGGTGATCGGAATGCTGCTTGGCGCCTACTACGGAACCACGGGTTCGCATCAGGAACCGGCTGTCCTGCTATGGCAGGCCGAAGCGGCCGACCCATCTTTGACAGCGTGGGCTTTGGGGCAGCTGCGTGCATTGGTGATGATCTTTTTGATCATTCTGTCACTGATGACGCTGCTGCGCATCTTGAAGGCGCTGGGTATCGAACGGCTCATGCATATCATGCTGACGCCCCTGCTGCGCCTGATCGGTATCGGCCGCGAAGCCACAAACGTCACGATCATCGGCATCACCCTGGGCTTGAGCATCGGAGCCGGCATGCTGATTCGCGAAGCGCGCACCGGTCGCCTCTCGCGCCGCGATATCTTCCTGACCATGGCTTTCCTGGGACTTTGCCACAGCATCATCGAGGACACGCTGCTCATATTGCTGCTGGGCGCCGATCTGTCGGCCATCCTTTGGACCCGTCTTGCGTTCGCCATTCTGGTGACCGCGCTGTTGGCGAGAATGGGGCGCATGATACCGGCGGTGCAGCAGCAGGCTTGAACAAGCAACCCTTGTGGGCGTGGACAGCACGGAGCCGCTTGACCTTCTCACTGTTGGAAGCTTTAACCTTGCCATTTTGTCATCCAAGATCGGAGGTCTTCATGAAGTTCCATATTGAAAACATGACCTGTGGCGGTTGCGTGCGGGGAGTCACAAAGGCGATTCAGTCTGTCGACCCCAAGGCGGAAATCAACGCCGATCCGCCTTCTCGCAAACTGGAAGTGAACACCAGCGCCAGCCAGGCTCAGATCGAGGCGGCGTTGAACGACGCCGGCTTTCCGGCCCAAGCGGCATAAACACTACTCTGTAACGCAAGATCGGGGCTCGCAGCCGGCGCCATGCCGCCGGTCGCGCCCCGACGTGCTGCCCGCTTCACCCTTGGGAGCGCCGGTCGGCGGCACCTTCCAGTGCTTCGCCGCCGGCTTCTCTATCCCAAGCACGCTCAAGACCGGCCAGTATCGGGCAATCGGGCCGATGGTCGCCGGCACAGCAGTCCACCAATGTCCGCAAAGTATCGGACATCTGCTTCAACTGTGTGATCTTCTGCTCGAGTTCGGCAATATGCGACTGTGCAATGCGCTTCACATCGGCGCTGTGCCTAGAGCGATCGCTCCACAAACTGAGCAGCTCGCCGATTTCTTTCACTGAGAAACCCAGATCGCGAGCGCGGCGCACAAAGTTCAAGCGATGCACATCATTGGCCGAATAAGCCCTGTAGCCCGACGCCGTGCGCGCGGCGGGCGGAATCAAGCCGATATCCTCGTAGTAGCGAATCATCTTGGCAGACACGCCGCTGGCGTTGGCTGCTTCTCCGATATTCATAGTGTGTCTCCATGCGGCGGTTTGAAGCCGCGCAGCCGCAGCGCGTTGCCCAGAACGAACACGCTCGACAACGCCATGGCTCCGGCTGCGAAGATGGGAGACAGCAGCACGCCCCAGGCCGGGTACAGCACCCCGGCCGCCACGGGAATAAGCGCCGTGTTATAGACGAAGGCCCAGAAAAGATTCTGGCGGATGTTGCCAATGGTGGCGCGGGACAACGCAATGGCATTCGGGACGCCTTGAAGGCTTCCCGACATCAACACCACATCGGCCGCTTCGATCGCAATGTCTGTCCCGGTTCCGATGGCCAAGCCCACATCCGACTCCGCCAAGGCCGGCGCATCGTTGATGCCATCGCCCACAAAGGCCACAGCGCCATGTTCAGCCCGCAGACGCCGCACGGCCTCGACCTTGCCGCCCGGAAGGACTTCCGCCACGACTTCGTCTATGCCCAGGCGCCTGGCAATGGCTTGTGCGGTGCGGGCGTTGTCGCCGGTAATCATGGCGACCTTCAAACCCAGGGCGTGCAAGGCGTCGATGGCCGCAGGCGTGGAATCCTTGACCGGGTCGGCTACGGCGACGATCGCGGCCAATCGACCGCCGATCGCGGCATACAGTGGGGTCTTGCCTTCATCGCCGAGCCGCTGGGCAGTGTCCGCGAAGACACCGACATCCAGACCCAGCTCACGCATGTAGCGATCCGCTCCGACCTCCACCCACACACCTTCCGCCTCGGCTCTCACGCCGAATCCCGTCACGGACTCGAACTGCGTGACAGGGGGCAATTCCAGTCCTTCTTGCCCGGCTGCTTGTACGATTGCGCGAGCGACGGGGTGCTCAGACCGCGCTTCGACCGCCGCAATCCGAGCAAGGATGTCCGAGCGCACGAAGCCGTCTGTGACCTCCAGATCCGTCAGCGCGGGACTGCCTTCAGTCAAGGTCCCCGTCTTGTCGACTGCCACCACCTTCGCATCGCGCAGCCGCTGCAGGGCCTCCCCCTTGCGAAACAGCACGCCCATTTCCGCCCCCCGGCCCGTTCCAACCATGATGGAGGTCGGGGTCGCCAGGCCCATGGCACAGGGACACGCGATGATCAGTACCGCCACCGCATTGACCAAGGCGAAGCTGAGGGCGGGCGATGGCCCAAAGGCCATCCATATCACGAATGTGATCAAGGCGGCGGCCATGACCGCCGGCACAAACCACATGGTCACCTTGTCGACCATGGCCTGGATGGGCAGCTTTGAGCCCTGGGCGTCTTCCACCATGCGGATGATCTGGGCCAGCACCGTCTGGCCGCCGACCGCTGTGGCACGAAACAGGAAAGCGCCCGTCTGATTCACGGTGCCGCCCACGACTTCGCTGCCGACATCCTTTTCCACGGGCACCGGTTCGCCCGAGATCATCGACTCATCGACATAGCTGGAGCCTTCCGTCACCTCGCCATCGACGGGCACCCGTTCGCCGGGACGTACATCGACGAGATCACCAGGCATCACCTCGGCGATAGGAATCTCGGCCATCGTCCCATTACGCTTGACCCTCGCGGTTTTGGCCTGCAGCCCCACCAGCCGCTGGATGGCGGCCGATGTGCGCCCTTTGGCACGGGCTTCCAGGTAGCGCCCCAACAATATCAGCGCAACGATCACTGCCGCCGCTTCGTAATAGACATTGACCGTTCCAGTGGGCAGCAAATCGGATGCAAAGGTCGCCACCAACGAATAGCCGTAAGCGGCAAGCGTTCCCACGGCCACCAGGGAATTCATGTCGGGCGCGCCGCGCAGCAACACAGGAAGTCCTTTCTGGTAGAAGCGCCGCCCCGGAAATACGAGCACCAGAGTCGTCATCGCGAACTGCAGCAGCCAGCTCGCCCGCATGCCGATTGTGTCCACGATCAGTTCGTGGACGCCGGGCACGAGGTGCGACCCCATTTCGAGAACGAAAACAGGTAGCGCCAGCGCCATGGCCAGGAAAAAGTCGCGCTTCAATTGAATGCGTTCGGCATCCTTTCTGGCGGACGCCTCTTCGGCCTGTGCATTGCCGCGCTCCTCCACCAGCCTGGCATCGTAGCCCGCCGACTCAACTGCGGCCGCCAGCGCCCCGACCTCGGCCCTGCCTCGGATGGTGGCACGTTCCGTGGCGAGGTTCACCACGACTTCCTGCACGCCCGCCACCTTGCGCAAGGCAGCTTCCACGCGGCCGACACAGGACGCGCAGGTCATGCCTTCCACCGACAGCTCGACCGTTCCAGCCGGCACGTCGTAGCCGGCCTTTTCGATGGCCTGAACAAGCGCCAGCCGGTCCACGCCAGGATCGGCGTGCAGGTCCGCACGCTCCGTTGCGAGGTTTACCGCCACATCTTGAACGCCCTCCACTTTGCGAAGCGCGGCCTCCACGCGTCCCACACAGGACGCGCAGGTCATGCCTTCCACAGGCAAGCTGATGCCGATCGTGCCCCCGGACCGGGGCGAGAGTGAGGATTCCACTGGGCTTCTCCTGCAAGAATTCATACGATAGGTGCAGGATAAACCTTTCCATCATTGGAAGGTCAAGCACGCTGGCATCGTCGCCCGCCTGGCTCAGAAAGAACGGGGCAGCCCGAGTATGTGTTCGGCCACGTAAGAGTAGATCAGGTTGGTGGAGATGGGCGCCACCTGATATAGGCGGGTTTCCCGAAACTTGCGCTCGATATCGTATTCGTTAGCAAAGCCGAAGCCGCCGTAAGTCTGCATGCAGACATTGGCCGCTTCCCAGCTTGCCTTGGCTGCGAGGTACTTCGCCATATTGGCTTGCGGCCCACAATGCTCGTGCGAATCGAAGCGGCGGGCAGCCTCGAACCGCATGAGATTGGCAGCTTCCACTTCGATGAAGGCTTCCGCGATGGGAAACTGAACCCCTTGGTTCTGGCCGATGGGGCGGTCGAACACAATACGCTCGCTCGCGTAATTGCGCGCCCGCTCGATGAACCAGTAGCCATCGCCTATGCACTCGGCCGCGATCAGCGTGCGTTCCGCATTCAGGCCGTCCAGAATGTACTTGAAGCCGCGCCCTTCCTGGCCGATCAGGTTTTCGTCCGGGATCTCGAGATTCTCGAAGAAGAGTTCATTGGTTTCATGATTCACCAGGTTGGGAATCGGCCGCACGGTCAAACCCTTGCCGATGGCGTCGTGCAGGTCCACGATGAAGATCGACATTCCTTCTGATTTCTTCGTCACTTCAGCGAGCGGCGTCGTGCGGGCCAGCAGGATCATCAGGTCCGAATGCTGCACACGCGATATCCAGACCTTCTGTCCATTGACCACGTAGCGGCCGTCCTTCTTGACGGCGGTGGTCTTGATTTTGGTCGTATCGGTGCCGGCGGTCGGCTCTGTGACGGCCATCGACTGGATGCGCAGTTTGCCAGCCGCGATGGCCGGCAAGTATTTCTCCTTCTGTTCCCGACTGCCATTACGCAGGAGCGTGCCCATGTTGTACATCTGGCCGTGCACCGCCCCCGCGTTACCGCCTGATCGATTGATCTCTTCCATGATGACCGAAGCCGCCGTCAGCCCCAGGCCCGTTCCGCCGAACTCCTCGGGAATCATCGCGGACAGCCATCCAGCCTCCATCAGTGCATCGACAAAGGTGTCGGGGTACGCCTTCTCTTCATCGACCTTGCGGAAGTATTCGTCGGGAAATTGCCGGCAAAGTTGACGTACGGCGTCGCGGATGTCCTGATAATCGTCGGTCTCGTTGAACATGCGGGGTTCTCCTGTTTGCGGCTATTGTGTCAGAACCTTCGAGGGAAGATGGAATGACAACGGGGCCTCGCACAGTGATGCGAGACCCCGCAGGCCGGCTTACGCAGGAGCAATCAAAGCATCCGCCGCAGTACGCCGTCCTTCTTTACAAAATGGTGGAACAAGGCGATACCGATATGGCCGACCACCATGATCAAGAGCAGCCAGGCAAGCGGCGAGTGCAGTCCGCCCAAGGTGATCATCCAGGGGATTTCTTCGCCTTTGGCCACCAGCTGGATGCCGAAGGGTGTCCAGCCATAACCGTTGCCCACCATATACATCATGCCTGTAATCGGCATCAGCAGCATGGCCGCATACAGCAGAAAATGGCCGGCCCTGACCAGAGCGGCCGTCGACGGATCCTGGACCGGCCGGTTGTTCCGTTGTGATGCCGCCCAAATAATGCGCAAGACGATCAACACGAGCAACAGCGTACCAATCGAAATATGCCAAGGCACCAAAGTCTGCCCGACCCAATGTTCTCCCTCTGCAATCCGGTCAAAGAATTTCAACAATTGCCAGGCAATGAAGAATCCCATGCCCCAATGCAAGAGCCGGGAAATGCCGCCGTAGCGTTCTTTGGTATCACCTTTCATATGCTGCTCCGTCAGTAGAGGATAAAAAGAAATGTTAAGCGGCGCAGCGCAATGCCTTGGTATTCGCGGCCCCGGATGAACCCAGGTTGGCGAACATCTCACGTGTAATCTCTGCCAGACCGAAAGCCGGCTTCCAGCCCCAGTCTCTGCGCGCGCAGCGGTCATCGATGGAATTCGGCCAGCCGTGGGCGATCGGCTGGCGGAAATCGGGTTCGTACCGAATCGTGAAGCCCGGCACATGCTTGCGTATTTCCGCGGTGATTTGCGCGGGCGTGAAGCTGACGCCCGCGAGATTGTAGCTGCCGCGTTCCCGGACGGAAGCCGCCGGCGCCTCCATCAGTTCCATGGTCGCCCTCACAGCGTCGTCCATGTACATCATCGGCAGTTTTTCGTCCTGGTCGAGGAAGCAGACGTAAGCTTCGCCGCGGACGGCGAAGTGAAAGATGTCGACGGCATAGTCGGTCGTTCCGCCGCCAGGCGCCGTCTTGCATGAGATCAGGCCAGGATAGCGCAAACTGCGGACGTCCACGCCGTGGTTCTCAAAATACCAACGGCACCAGCCTTCGCCCGCCAGCTTGGAAATTCCATAGACGGTGTTGGGCTCCATGATGGTGCGCTGAGCGGTATGGTTCGCCGGGGTGGTCGGGCCGAACGCCGCGATGGAGCTGGGCCAGAAGATCTTGTCCAAGCGCTGCACGCGGGCCGCTTCCAGGACATTCAGCAGGCCTGCCATATTCAGGTTCCAGGCCCAGGTGGGATTGCGCTCACCGGTGGCCGATAGCGCCGCTGCCAAATGGTAGATCTGCGTAATGCCCCGGCGCTCGACGATCTCCGCGAGCCTGGCGGCGTCGAGCACGTCCAGCGTCTCGTGGGCGATATCGGCATGCCTGCCCTGGGACTCCCGGTCGCTGGTGACGACTTGGCCGGTGCCATAGCGCTCCGCCAGCGCGGCGGCCAGTTCGGTCCCCAGTTGTCCATTGGCGCCGGTGATCAGAATACGAGGGGCTTGGCTCATGGTGTGACTCCCAGCTCCCTGCCTGCTTGAGCGAATGCGGACAAGGCGGCATCAAGTTGCGCCTGGGTATGCTGAGCGCCGACCTGTACACGAATCCGCGCTTCGCCCTTGGGAACCACGGGATAAAAGAAGCCGATGACATAGACGCCCAGTTCGAGCAGGCGCTGCGACAGGCGCTGCGACAGCTCCGCATCATGGACCATGACGGGAATAATGGGATGATTCCCCGGTTTGAGTTCGAAACCGCAAGCCTCCAGGCCGGCACGCAAGTACTGGGCGCTGTGCTCAAGCTGATCGCGCAGATGGGTATCAGCTTCGAGCAGATCAAGCACCTTGAGTGTGGCGCCGATGATGGACGGGGCCACGGTATTGGAGAACAGATAGGGACGCGAACGTTGGCGCAGCAGATCGACCACTTCTTTGCGGGCGCTGGTGAACCCCCCGGATGCACCGCCCAGCGCCTTGCCCAGGGTACCGGTGATGATGTCGATCTTGCCGAAGACTCCGCGGTACTCATGGGTACCCCGACCCCGCCTGCCCAGAAAGCCGGTGGCATGGCAATCGTCCATTCCCAGCAACGCGCCATGCTTGTCGCAGATTTCGCGTATTTCATCCAGCCGGGCAATGGTGCCATCCATCGAGAACACGCCGTCGGTGAAGACAAGCTTGTAGCGAGCACCGGCGGCTTCGGCTGCTTCCAGCTGCCGACGAAGATCCTCGAGGTCATCGTGCTTGTAGCGATACCGCCTGGCCTTGCTCAGCCGTATGCCATCAATGATGGACGCATGGTTGAGCTCGTCGCTGATCACGGCATCTTCGGCGCCCAATAAAGTCTCGAAGAGGCCGCCGTTTGCGTCGAAGGCCGAACCGTAGAGGATGGTGTCTTCCGTTCCAAGAAATTGAGAAAGACGGCGCTCCAGTTCTTTGTGTAAGTCTTGCGTACCGCAAATGAAACGGACCGAGCTTAAGCCGAAGCCGCGCTCAGACAAGGCTTCATGCGCCGCCTGCAGCACCTGCGGATGCGAGGAAAGGCCCAGATAATTGTTCGCACAGAGATTGATGAGTTCCCGCCCATCCTGGGTCGTGATCGCACCGCCTTGCGGCGAGATGATCACTCGTTCGCTCTTGAAAAGGCCAGCGTCCTGAATGGACTGGAGCTCATCACGCAGGCTGCGGTAAAAGTCTTCGGTTGTTGGCACGGTGCCGCTCCTGTAGAATCGAAACGTTCGGTAAATCGTAATTTCTTATATATCGAACAATAAATCCAATATAGAGAACTCTGTGCCATGATGCAAGCTATCTCGGCAGCCGGCGTGCCGGCCGGCCCTCCCGCCGTCGGTATGAAGCTGCAATCGCTACGGCAATCTCACAAACTATCGCTGGATGAACTTTCGCGTCGGGCCGGCGTTTCCAAATCCATGTTGTCCCAGATCGAACGGAACCAGGCCAATCCTACCGTCGCCGTGTTGTGGCGGCTCGCCAATGCGCTGGGCATTGAGCTCGCCGAATTTCTGTCCGAGGCGCCCGCACAGGCTCGGCCCGCCGCCATCACCGTGGTTCCGGAACACGCGACGCCCGTCATACGCAGCCCCGACGGCAAGTGCGAACTCAAGATACTGGGTCCGATCGAACTGGCCGGCAGGTTGGAGTGGTATCGGCTCACCATCGAGCCGGGCGGCATCCTTGCCTCGGAAGCGCATGAGAGCGGCGCCCGTGAACATCTGACCGTGCACAGTGGCCAGATAGCGATCCAGGCCGCCGGCGCGGAGAAGAGAGTAATGCACGGAGAAACCGCGCGTTATCCCGTTGACGTCCAGCACTCGCTTTCAAATCCGGGAAAAACCAGCGCAACGGCCTTGCTGGTGGTCGAGTACGCCGGCACACCATGATGGAAATCGGTTAATGTCACTGGCGCTGACACCAACCGAGGACACCTCATGATTTAATGAAATTGCCGACATCCGCGTAGCAGCGGAAAGGGCTGCGGAGTTCGAAGAAGCCATCCAGCGTGGCGTCACGACGGTCATCGCCCATGCGAAGGGATTCATCGACTACCAGGTGAAGCGGAGCATCGAAAGCCCCGGCCGCTACCTGCTCGTGATCCGCTGGGAGACACTGGAAAACCATACTCGCGACTTCCGCGAGTCCGATGCTTTCGGGGAATGGCGGGCCATTGTGGGGCCGTTCTTCCTGGCGCCGCCCGCTGTCGAACACTTCGGCGTCCTGGGTTGAAGGGCCAAGGGCTTATTGAGGTACACGCTGGAACGGCGGCCGACCGGCCGCCGTTCCCCCAGCCGCCCTAGCCTCCCGAAGCGGGAGCGGGCGACGGTTCCGGAGTGGGCGCCGCCGGAGCTTGAGAGGCAGGAGCCGATTCCGGAGCAGGCGCCGCCGGAGCTTGAGAGGCAGGAGCCGATTCACCGGTTGCATCGGCGGTCGCCGGTGCTGACCCTGCGCTGCCTCCGGCGGGAGCGGCGGCGGCCGTAGTCGGGGTGACGCGCCACACCGTATTGGATAGATCATCCGCGACAATCAGCGCTCCGCGCGGATCCACGGTCACACCCACCGGCCGGCCCCGTGTCGTGCCGTCATCGTCGCGGAATCCCGTGACAAAATCCACCGGGTCGCCAGCGGGACGGCCATCCTTGAACGGCACAAACACCACCTTGTAGCCCACCGGGTCCGCCCGGTTCCAGCTTCCATGTTGCCCCACGAACACGCCGTCGGCAAAACTCTGCCCCATGGCCGCGTCGGAAAAGTCCACACCCAGGGTAGCCACGTGAGCGCCCAGGGCGTAATCCGGGGTGATTGCGGAAGCGACTTTCTCCGGATCCTGGGGTCGTACGCGATCATCGACATTCTTCCCCCAATAGCTGTAGGGCCAGCCATAGAAGCCGCCCTCCTGCACAGCCGTGAGATAGTCGGGAACCAGGTCAGGCCCGATTTCATCGCGCTCGTTCACGACGGCCCACAACTGGCCGCTATCAGGCTGGATGGTCAATGCGGTCGGATTGCGCAGCCCTGTTGCATAGGTTTTGTGCGCGCCCGTTTCGGCATCGACTTGCCAAATCAGCGCCCGATCAACCTCGGCCGTCATGCCCCGTTCGGTGATGTTGCTGTTGGAACCGATGCCGACATAGAGGAAGCGGCCGTCCTCACTCGCGGCAAGCGCCTTGGTCCAGTGGTGATTGATGGCAGAGGGCAATTTCGTGACGGACTCCGGCTCCCCATCGATCTGCGTCTGCCCTTCCTGGTAGGGGAAGCGCACGAGCTCGTCCTGGTTGGCGACATAGATCATGTTGCCAATCATCGCGAGGCCATACGGTGCATTGAGATTGTCGGCAAATACGGTCTTCAACTCGTATGTGCCGTCTCCATCGGCATCACGCAACAGGGTCAAGCGATTGCCACTAGGTACAGATGTCGTTCCCTTCGCCTTGATGTAACCGGCAATGACGTCCTTGGGCTTGAGCGCTCCCGCATTGCCGCCACGGCCTTCCGCCACGAGAATATCGCCATTGGGCAGCACCAGTGTCTGACGCGGGATTCCAAGGTCGGTGGCGATGGCCCGGATTGTGTAACCCTCCGGGACTGTCGGCAGGCGGTCTCCCCACTCCGCTGGTTGCGCAATCGTCATATTGGGCAGCAGACCGCGCTTGGGCTCGGGCAATTCAGGGTTGGCGCCGTACTGCAATGGGCTCGGCTCATCGCCGCAGGCAGCGAGCAGGACAGCGGAGGAAGCGATCACTAATAAGCATGTGCGAGTCATTTGACACCTCCGATGCGGGGCGTGCAGAAACCCACCCAGACCGCCCCAATGGCGAGCACGGTCGTGATCACCGACAGAATTGGAGCCGCAGGCATGATGGCCCAGGCGTCCCGCGCATGCATGAGTGCATTCAGGAAGCCGACCACCCAGGTCACGAGCAGAATCAGGAAATAAAGCGCCGCGCCCCTTACCCGGCGTAGGCGGATGAGGTCGACAAGGGCGAGAACCAGCGTGATTCCGGTAAAGACCAGCCCACCGACGATGAACCACGATGCAAAGTTCGACCACTGAATTTCAAAACTCGAAGCATAGGCCCAGTCGCTCAGCGCCGCCCCTAGAAACCACGGGACGATTCCGGCCAACAAAATGGCATGAAAAGGGTGAATAGCCTCTGAATATCTGCGTTCAATTATGACGGCCATGTGTTTTTCCTCCTTCGCGGATGGATCGGGCGCGTGAATGCGACGGGAAGCTGCGGCAAGTCGCATGCCGCGCGCAATCATCATGCAGTCGGGCACGCCGTCATCCGTGGGCCGGTCCCCTGCCCGCTATTCGGCCGGGTAACGCACCCTGCCATCATCCTCCACCACCGCAGAACGCGTGAGCTGCGCAGCTTCGACGCGTCCAGCGCCCATGATGTGCATGACTTCAAAGCCGCGCGCCAACAGGTGATCGGCCACGATGCGGCGATGACAGCGCCACCACACCGCTTCTGCACACATGATTGCGCAGCGCCGATGGCGGCCACACTCTATAAGCTGCCTGAGGCCCTGTTCGAAGTCCGACGACATCGCGTAGTCGGCGTAGTTGTGAAAGCTTGCGTTTTCCCAGAAGGCGTTTTCGTCCGCGTTCACGGTCTTTGACTTGCCCCGCAATCCCCCTAGCGCGGCAAGGTGCTCGTAACTGATCCCGATCGATTCCAATGCGTTGGGCATCGCGTCTGCATTGAACTGCGGATTGCTGCGTGAACGCGGCACGGTCCGTACATCAACCAAATGATCGATACGTGACTGCTGCAACAGCGCTGCAAATGCGCCGAAATCACGATTGGAATGACCGATGGTGAAAAATGGGTTCATGGCTCGCGCACCTTGGCCGGCACTGTGCCGGGGCCTTTTGCCAGTCAGCCGCCGACGCGGCCTCGCCCGGGGGAAGCAATAGCGAGACCCGACACGTTCCCATCAGAGCGCATCGATCGTACCGATTTTGACTCGGCCCCGATCCTTGAGAGAATGGCGGCTCCGCGCAAAGAAACACCAGCCGTCAATATGAGCGACTCTGACCTGTCCAGACACACCCCCATGATGCAGCAGTATCACCGCCTTAAACGCGAGGCCGGCGAGCATCTGCTTTTCTACCGCATGGGCGATTTCTACGAACTGTTTTACGAAGATGCCGAGCGCGGCGCGCGGCTGCTGAACCTGACCCTCGCAAAACGCGGCATGTCCAACGGCGCGCCGGTGCCGATGGCGGGCGTGCCCTTTCATTCTGTCGAAGGATATCTGGCGCGCTTGGTCGCGCAGGGCATATCAGTGGCCATCTGCGAGCAGGTGGGCGACCCGGCCACCAGCAAGGGGCCCGTCGATCGCCGGATCGTTCGCATCGTGACCCCGGGCACGCTGACCGACGACGCACTGTTGCCCAGCAAGTCTGATCGCATGATCGCCGCCGTCTGGACACAGCGCAAGGGGCGCAGCGAGCGCTGCGGGCTGGCATGGATGAACGTGGCGAACGGTGAATTCCGTGTGACGGAGTGCGCCCCGGAGATGCTTGAAACCGAGCTGCACCGGGTCGACCCCGCCGAACTGGTCTGCGCGGAGACCGCCCGTGATGCCCTGTCTTCCCGCGCCGCCCTCAGCCGCATTCCGGACTGGCATTTTGAAGCGGACGGCGCCTGGCATGTGCTGCAGACGCATTTCGGCGTGGATACGGCGCAAGGCCTGGGCTTGGCCGACGTGCCGGTCGCCACCTGCGCGGCGGGGGCGCTGCTGCGCTACGTTGCTCGGACACAAAGCCAGGCGCTGAAGCACATCAATGGCATACAGGTGGACCACGGCGGCGAGTACGTCGTGCTGGATCCCGTCACGCGACGCAATCTCGAACTGACGGACACCATCAGCGGGGATGACGGCCCCACTCTGTTTTCCGTGCTGGACCACTGCGCCACGCCCATGGGCAGCCGTCTGTTGCGGCGCTGGCTGCATCACCCCCTGCGCGGTCGGCCCGCCATATTGGCGCGGCAGAGCATCATCGCCACCCTGCTGTCGCCGCCGCCGGGCAATGGCCTGGATTCCGAGGACCCGCTCGACATCCTGCGCGGCAGTCTCAAACGCATACCGGATCTCGAACGCATCGCCACCCGCATTTCGCTGCGCTCGGTGCGACCGCGCGAACTCGCCAGCCTGCGTGACTGCCTTCAGCAACTTCCCGACATCATTCGATTCCTGACAGAGCGCTTTCCCGATGGCGCCTCCTTGCAGGCACTCGTTCGCGATCTCCACCTGGATCCGGAACTGGCCCTGCTTTTGGCACGTGCCATTGCCGAAGAGCCAGCGCTGCAAGTGCGCGACGGCGGCGTACTGGCGACCGGCTACGATGCTGAACTCGATGAACTGCGTCGTCTGGCGACCGACAGTGGCGAATTCCTCATGGAACTCGAAGCACGCGAGCGCGAACGCAGTGGAATTCCCAATCTGCGGGTTGAATACAACCGCGTCCATGGCTTCTTCATCGAGGTTTCCCGTGGCCAGGCCGACAAGGTCCCTGATGATTACCGGCGGCGCCAGACGCTCAAAAATTCAGAACGCTACATCACTCCCGAACTGAAAGCATGGGAAGACAAGGTCCTCTCGGCGCAGGAACGCAGTCTGACACGCGAGAAGTGGCTGTTCGAACAAGTGTTGGACACGCTTGCCGCGCATGCAGCCGCCCTGGGCGGATGCGCCGCGGCGCTTGCCCGCGTTGACGCACTGGCGGCGCTTGCGGTGCACGCACGCGACAACGCTTGGGTAGCGCCTGAACTGACCGATGCACCAGAAATTCTGATCGAGGGCGGCCGACATCCCGTAGTGGAACGCAGCATCGAACGCTTCACGCCGAACGATTGCACGCTCGGCCCCACGCAACGCATGCTGCTCATCACGGGCCCCAACATGGGCGGCAAGTCGACCTATATGCGCCAGACCGCACTCATTGCCCTTCTGGCGCGCACGGGAAGCTTCGTGCCGGCGACGACCGCGCGCATCGGCGACATCGACCGTATCTTCACCCGTATCGGAGCCGGAGACGACTTGGCCGGCGGGCGCTCGACCTTCATGATGGAAATGACGGAGGCCGCCGGCATTCTGCAGGCGAGCACGGCGCACAGCCTGGTGCTGATGGACGAAATCGGGCGCGGCACTTCCACCTACGACGGCTTGGCGCTGGCCTGGGCCATTGCGCACCGGCTGCTGAATCACAATCAGGCGCTGACTCTCTTCGCGACCCACTATTTCGAACTGACCCGCCTGCCTTCCGAGGCACCCACGGCGGCCAACGTGCATTTGGCCGCGGCTGAATCCGCCAGCGGCATCGTCTTCCTGCATGAAGTGCGCTCCGGTCCGGCCAGTCGCAGCTACGGCATTCAGGTCGCCCAGCGGGCGGGCGTGCCAGCTGCGGTCATCCGTCATGCGAGCCGGGAACTATCCCGCCTCGAGGCCTTGGGTGTGACCGCCCCTCAACTGGACCTGTTTGGCTTTGTCCCGACCGACGATTCCTCACCGCCGCCTGATCATTCCGACGGACCGGCTGCCGGGTTTCCGGTTCAATCGGCTCCAGACATTGAACAGGCGCTGGCTGTGCGCGAGAGGTTGCGAGCTGTCGATCCCGACCAACTCACCCCACGGGAAGCACTGGACCTGCTGTATGCGCTGCATGATGAGGCCCGCGCTGACTGATCGGCGAGCGCTGGTTAGCCGGAATCCAGGCGCCAGTCGCGGATAGCCGAGCATCATCCGGTCTTGGTCGCCTTTGCAGGGGCTTCGACTTCCGACTCACGCCGCAGCAATTCGCGTTTGCGTTCCACGCCCCAGCGATACCCGGAGATATCTCCGTCACGCCGCAGGACACGGTGGCAGGGTATCGCCACGGCAAGACGGTTTGCCCCGCAGGCCCGCGCCACCGCGCGCACCGCCGCGGGCTCGCCGATGCGCTGTGCAATGTCGGTATAGCTGGCCGTGGCTCCGGGCGGAATCTCCCGCAGCGCCCGCCACACCCGTTCCTGGAACGCTGTGCCGCGCACATCGAGCGGCAGGTTCAGGCCTAGGGCGGGGACCTCGACAAAGCCGATGACCTGAGCCACAAGCCGTTCGAACTCGGCGTCGCCGCCTATGAAATGCGCCTTGGCGAACTGATCCTGCAGCTCCCGAAGCAGAAGCTCAGGGTCCTCACCCAGCAAAATGGCGCAAATACCCCGGTCGCTCTGGGCGACCAGAATCGCGCCGAGCGAGCATTGGCCGACGGCGAAGCGGATCGCGGTTCCGGCCCCGCCAGCCCGATAATCGCCGGGCCGCATGCCCAGCAGCTGGTCTGCCGCTTCATAGAAACGGCTATTCGAATTGAAGCCCGCGTCGTATATGGCATCGGTCACCGTCCCAGCCCGCGTGCTCAAGCCTTCACGCAGCTTTCGCGCGCGATGAGCCGAAGCATAGGCCTTGGGCGTAAGACCCGTCTCGGATTTGAACACCCGATGGAAGTGATAAGGACTCATGCCGACCGCCGCGGCGAGTTCATTGAGTGTCGGCGGCGCGTGTGAAGTCGCGATCAGTCGACAAGCCATGGCCACCCGCCCAGCGCGGTCGGTGGCATAGGGCGACGGAAGACTGCGTGCGTTGCTCATGACGAACATCCAGAAATGACCGAGTACGTAGCCAGCATAAGCGCGGGCGAGGCGGTGGAAACTCCGAAACTTGCGGTGTATTCCACCCGTCCGCCGTGCGAGGTCCAAGGCGGTATTGTGCTCACCCCGCCTTACGGAAGGTGAAATTGATTCTCTGGCAGCCCATTGAAGGATGCGGGGGGCCCTTCAGCGGCATGATGCCGTGGTAGCGCAACCTGTCTTCCCCGCCCCACACCGCGACGTCACCATGCTCAAGCGGTATTTTCACCGCCTTGTCTGTCCGGGCATGTCCGCCGAACAGAAATACGGCGGTCATCCCCAGGGAGACCGACACAATGGGCGCGGCGAAATCGCGTTCATTCTTGTCCTGGTGCAGTGACAGCCGGGAACCGGGCGCATAGCGGTTGACCAGACAGGCATCAGGCTCGAAGCCGCGAAATCCGGCTTGTGCTGCAGCGGCTTCTGCCAGGCACGCAAATACCTCCGGCATGGCCGGCCATGTCTCGCCGGTGTCAGGGTCCAAGGCACTGTAACGATAGCCTCGGCGATCACTTGTCCAGCCCAGTGCACCGCAATTGGTCAGGGCCACCGACATGGTGAAGCCACCCGGGGTCACCATATGCCGGAACGGCGCTGACTGCTCGATGGCGGCGACGGCTGCGAGCAGCTCACTGGCCCAGGGCAAGGCAAAGCCGCGCAACAGATAGGCGCTTTCACCTAGGCGTACCGTTCGCTCGGCTGATTCGTTGAAAAGATTCAGATTGCTCATGATGTTGCGCAGAGGTACGCCCAGCCATGTTTGCTACACTCCTTTCACCGCAGGATATGCCGCCATGGCGGCATTATCCGCTACTCGACGTACAAGAGCAGAATAGCATCATGGATATCGACCAGCCACTTCCCCTCCTCGGCGGGCTGACCCCGCGCGAATTCATGAGCGACTACTGGCAACAGCGCCCTTTGTTGATCCGCCAGGCGATCCCCGGCTACAAGCCCGACCTGAGTCCGGCCGACATCCGGAAGCTGGTGAAGCGCGAGGAAGTCGAGTCCAGGATGATCTGGCAGGATGAAAACGGCTGGAACATGGAAAGCGGCCCCTTCGCCCGGCTTCCGTCCGCTCGACAGGAAGGCTGGACGGTACTGGCTCAGGGTGTGGATCTGCACGATGACGGCATGGCCGAACTCATGCGCCGGTTCCGCTTCATTTCGGATGCGCGGCTCGATGACCTGATGATCAGTGTTGCCACCAAGGGCGGCGGCGTGGGGCCGCACTTCGACAGCTACGACGTCTTCCTTCTGCAAGGCTTCGGAAGACGGCGCTGGCGCATCAGCCAGCAGAGCGACCTTGAGCTGGTTCCAGACCTGCCTTGCAAGATTCTCCAGCGTTTCGAAGCCGAACAGGAATTCGTGCTCGAGCCCGGCGACATGCTGTATCTCCCCCCGCATGTTGCGCACGATGGGACCGCCGAAACCCATAACTGCATGACGATTTCCATTGGCTTTCGCGCACCGACCCACGGAGCGCTCGCCTACGGCATGCTCCATGCCATGTCCGATCAGCTCATGGCCAACCTGGGAAATGACAGTGGTTTGTACGCCAAGCCCGTAATCGCAGGACCCGTGCTGGATGAAACTTACAAGGACCCCGGCACCCCCGCTACCCGCAGGCCTGCGGAACTACCCGATGCGATGCTCGATACCGCGATCGCCGCCGCGCGCAAGCTGCGCTTTCGCCGCAAGCTGGCCGCACGATTCCTGGGGCAATGGCTCACCGAAATTCCGGACAATGCGTATTTCGTGCCAGGCGACGACTTGCTGCCGGACGACGAGCCCCTTCCGGCCGCAGGCCGCTTGGTGCTGGATCGCTGCACCCGCATGATGTACCGCGGCAAGGAGCTATACATCAACGGCGAGGTCGCGCCCATCAAGGCGAACCGCCGTATGCGCCAGCTGGCCGACGAGCGTTCGCTTGCCTGCTCGCCAGCGCTGCTGAATGCACTGAAGGAAGAAGAGGAAACCGCGCTGCGCGACTGGGTAGCCGAAGGCTGGCTACATTACCAGGACAGCTGAAGACAGAGGCAGCCCCCGGCTACAGTGATAATTCGAGCCGAAGACTGAGCGATGACTCGGGCCGAAGACTGAGCGCCCCGTTCAAGGGAACGAGGCGCTCAGCCTGGCCTCCGCCAGCCATCAGTCGGCGGTCATGTGGTCGGCCAATACGGCCAGAATGCGCTTCGCAGTTGCGTCTTCCTGCACCACGCCGTTCTGATCGCGCACCGAGACGACCGAACTACCGCCCTGCTCTTGAACGTTGATGCGGTAGGCAACCGGCTCCGCAGTGTTTTTGCCACCAAAAATGCGACCGAAGAAGTTCTGCTGTTCGATCTTCTCGCCCAGGTCGGAATCCAGGTACCGGATGTAGTAATCGCCTTGCGAACGATCGCGGTCTTCGACGGAGAAGCCCGCCGAGTCAATCGCGACTCCAACCCGGCGCCATGCGCGATCGAAGGACTCTGCCAGAACCAGCGCGGTGCGATCCGGCGCAGCTTCGACGGAGGGACGCGTATCGACCTTTTCGGCCTGCGCCACCAGGCCCGAAGCGGTCTGGACATCCGTACCGAGGAACACCATCAGGCGCGCCAGCATTGCCGCGTTCAGACCGGGGTCTTCGTCGCCGTAAACCCAGCGGAACGCTGCCCCGTCAACGGTGGGCTGCTCGTACATGTGTTGGTGGCTGATGTAGATTTCGCTGCGAGTGTCGCTGACGCGTTCCAGCCGCATGCGGAAGCGTTCGCGTTCTCCGCTGTCGAAGACCTGATCGATAATGGCGCCCAGCGCGGAACGAATCCAGCCTTCGGGAATCTTAGCGCGGTTCTCGGCCCAGTCGGTTTCGATCAGACCCGTGCGGGGATCCTCGGACTGGATGGTAAAGCCTTGTTCATTCCAGAATTCAAGCAGCTGCGGGTAGATCTGTTCCACGGGACGATCTACCACCAGCCAGCGCAAGTCGCCATCGCGGCGGACTTCAATGCCGGCCTGCTGAGGCAGTACCTGACTCTGCCCGACGACCGGCCTCTCGGATTGTGCGGCAGCATACTCGGAGAAGGTGGTGACGCCTTCCGGAGCGGTGTAACGGGCGTCGCGATTGGCCTGGGTGAGGTCGGGGGGGATGCTCAGCGGATCGCCGGCCACCGTACTCTTGTAGTCGACCGGTTCCTCAAGGCCCAAGGCTTGATTCATGGTCGAACAACCGGACAGCAGCAGTGCGCTCAGGCCGATTGCCGACCCGATCCTGCATGTCTTCTTGAAGTGAATGATCATGTTCAGAGTAAACCTGCTTCTTTCAGGGAAGTGCGGATGAGGTCGTGATGCTGCGAAGACAGCGGTACCAAAGGCAGCCGATAGCCCAATTCGGTCAGACCGAGTTCGGCCACCGCCCACTTTACGGGGATCGGGTTGGCCTCGACGAACAGCACTTTGTTCAGCTGCGCGAGCCGCGCGTTGAGTTCTCTTGTACGTGCGACGTCTCCCGCGATGGCGGCCGAGCACAGGTCGTGCATTAGCCGTGGGGCAACGTTGGCCGTCACGGAAATGTTGCCACGCCCCCCCAATAGCATCAGCGCGGCAGCCGTCGGGTCGTCACCACTGATCACAAGAAAGTCTTCAGGGGCGTCGCGCAGCAACAGGCCGGCGCGAGCCATGTCGCCGGTGGCGTCCTTGATACCGATGATGTTAGGGATCTGCGCCAGCCGCAAGACGGTCTCGTTGGAGAGATCGGCCACACAGCGGCCCGGAACGTTGTACAGAATCATCGGCAGGTCGACGCTTTCGGCGACCTTGCGGAAGTGCTGGTACAAGCCTTCCTGAGTGGGGCGATTGTAGTAAGGCACAACCGACAAACCCGCTTGCGCGCCATGATTCTTGGCGTCGCGTGTGAGTTCGATGGCTTCCGCCGTGGAATTTCCGCCCGTGCCGGCGATGACGGGAATGCGTCCTGCGGCATGTTCGACGGCGACGCGGATGAGCTCGGCGTGCTCCTCGAAGTCGACCGTGGGCGATTCACCCGAGGTCCCGACCACCACCAAAGCGTCGGTGCCTTCGCTGACGTGCCAGTCGATGAGCTTTCGGAATGCGTCGAGATCAAGACTTCCGTCCGGGTGCATGGGCGTGATCAGGGCCACCATGCTGCCCTGGAACATGGGAATCGAGGAATCCGTGCTTGCCATTTTTCAGTTGATCTCCACTAACGCATCGGCCCGCCGTATGGACGCGCGAAACCGAACCTAACACGCAAGTTTACTCGTATTGGCCGTGAAGTTTACAAAAACCACTCGATGATCGCGCGGCCGAGGAAAAGGAAGGGCTCCAGCAGGAACCAGAGCATACCGGTCAGCATCAGGATGATCAGAATCACGATGCCGTAGGGCTCGATACGCGAATACTGGTAGGCAAGCCGGTTGGGCAAGAGACTGCATACGATGCGCCCGCCATCGAGCGGTGGCAGCGGCACCAGATTCAAGGCCATGAGGATGAGGTTCACCTGCACCCCCGCGATGGCCATGCGTGCCCAGAAATCGCTTGCCGAGGCGCCGCCTTCCGCCAGCAGGCGCAGGCTGATGGCCCAAATCACGGCCATCACGAGATTGGAGGCCGGGCCGGCCAGCGCCACCCATGCCATGTCCCGCTTGGGATTGCGCAGGCGGCTCCAATCGACCGGAACCGGCTTGGCCCAGCCGAATAGCAGACCGCCTCCACCAAGCATCTTCGTGGAAAACAGCAGTACCAGGGGCACCACGATGGTGCCCACCGGATCGATGTGGCGCAAGGGGTTCAGGCTGATGCGTCCAGCCTGCCAGGCGGTGGGGTCGCCGAACATGCGTGCTACGTAGCCATGTGCGGCTTCATGCAAGGTAATGCCGAAAAGGACGGGAAGCGCATAGACCGTGATCGCCTGGATGAGTTCCGACATGCGAGGCCCGGGTCAGTCCAGCCCGACGGCGGCGAGATTCCCCTGACCGCGGCGCAAGACCTCTGGGAGCGGCCCCGTGAGATCGATGACGGTCGTGGGCGCCAGGGAGCAGGCGCCGCCATCCACGACGGCGGCCAGTTCGTTGCCGTAGCGCTGGAAAATGTCCTGTGCGTCGTTCAGTGGCTGCTCTTCGCCCTTGGGGATGAGTGTGGTCGACACGAGCGGCGTTCCCGCAGCTTCCAGGAAGGCCAAGGTGATGCGGTGATCGGGCACGCGGATGCCTATGGTCTTACGCGACGGGTGTGAGACCCGGCGGGGCACTTCTTTGGTTGCCTCAAGGATGAACGTGTAGGAGCCCGGTGTAGCAAGCTTCAGGAAACGGTATTGACGATTGTCGACACGCGCAAAGTGGCTGATTTCTGCAAGATCGCGGCATAACAGGGTCAGATGGTGGCGTTCATCCAACCCGCGTAGGCGCCTGAGCGCGTCGGCGGCGGATTTATCATCCAGCCGTGCCACCACGGCATAACTCGAATCTGTTGGGATGGCCACCAAACCGCCTTCGGCCAGAAGCTGGCCGGCTTGGGTGAGCAGCCGTGACTGCGGGTTCTCTGGGTGTACGACGAAGAGTTGAGCCATTTAACATATCCTAACATTTTCATGGGTCAGTTTAAGGTCGCTCTGCGGCATGGGCAATGAAATTGCCGACCGGTCCTTCAAAGCTTTATTCGGACCGAGCAACCGCTACTCAGCAAACAGGGAGCCGCATCAATGCGCCTGGACAAATCGCGGGAGAGCCGCAATATCGAAGACCGCCGTGGCCGACGTGTACAACTGGGCGGGCGCGGGAAAATCGGGATCGGCAGCATAGTGCTCGCCTTGGTCGCCATCTATTTCGGTGTGGATCCCGCCGTCGTCCTGCAAAACCTCGGTGAACCGACTTCCAGCAGCGCCTACGATACATCGACGGATGCCACCCGGCAAACCCCGGAAGTCCAGTTCGTCTCGCGCGTACTGGGCGATACGGAGGACACCTGGCACGCCTTGTTCAGCGAATATCGCCTGGGAACTTATCGGGAGCCGAAACTTGTTCTCTATAACGGGGCCACGCCCAGCGCGTGCGGCATGGGCCAAGCAGCCATGGGCCCTTTTTACTGCCCCGGCGACGCCAGCGTGTATCTGGACCTGTCTTTCTTCCAACAACTGGAACGCGATCTGAGCTCGCCCGGCGACTTTGCCCAGGCCTACGTCATTGCGCATGAGGTCGCGCACCATGTCCAGAACCAGCTCGGCGTCATGGACCAGGTCGCCCAGACCCGTTCGCGCATGAATTCCACCCAGGCCAACGCGTTGTCGGTACGCGTCGAACTGCAGGCCGACTGCTTTTCGGGCGTCTGGGCACACCACTCCGATTCACAGCGGGGTACGCTTGAACCCGGCGACATCGAGGAAGGGCTGAATGCCGCCGCGGCCATCGGGGACGACCGCCTTCAAAAACGCAGCCAGGGCTACGTGGTGCCCGACTCGTTCACCCATGGCAGTTCGGCGCAGCGCGTGCGGTGGTTTACCATGGGCTACGAAACAGGCGACCCGCGCCGTTGCGACACGTTCTCTGCAAACCAGCTGTAGCCACTGGCAGGCGGTTGGAATAGTGTGCTAGAATCTCGGTTCTTTCAGTAGCCCGCATACACGCTTGCTCTTGAAAGAACAGTGGTGACCGTAGCTCAGTTGGTAGAGTCCCGGATTGTGATTCCGGTTGTCGTGGGTTCGAGCCCCATCGGTCACCCCAGAATTCCAGTAAAAATGCCCGCCTTCAAGCGGGCATTTTTACGTCTGGGAATTGGCAAGCTAGTGGTGGAGATCCCGCGCAGCGCGACCGCCGACCATGGCCATCAGGCTCGCCACGAAAGCCCCGACCAGCAAAGCAGCGAACGCCCACAGGGCAAGTGCTACAGCCGCCTTGCGAGCGGCGTCCGCCGCATCGCGGGCGGTATCGATCGCTTCCTGCCGCATCTGCTCGGCCTGGGTCAGCACTTGATCGACCCGCTCGCGCGCCTCGGTTTCAGACACATTCCCTTCTGCTGCCACGACCCGCGCCACATAATCGCGGTCTTCCGGCGTCATGTCGCCTCGGGCTGCGCTGACCGTGATCAGACGGGCCAGTTCAGCGCGCGCTGCCTGCGGATCCGCTGTCGGACTGGGTTGCTGGCCGCCGCGGAACAATTGATCAACGAAGTAGTCGGCCGAAGGCAGGCCGGAAGCATCGCCACCACTGTCGCCACCTGATGCGGCCGCTCCGGCACCCGCGGCCGCCGTAGCCACGGTCCCCTGAGCCAGTGCCGCCCCACCCTTCGCAACGGTTCCTACCACCGCCGACATGGCTGAACCAAACAAGGCGAGGCTGACGATCGCGCTGAGCGCCCAGACTGCCAGCCCGTGCGCCGTATCACGAAAGTAGATTTCGTCCGAATAAGCCGGCGCCCACATTGGCCGCAGGCGCCCGGTGACATAGCCCGCCAGCCCATAGGCGAGGATCTGGACGACAAACATCCATACGATGGCGCCCACGCCCAGCGTCATGGCGCTCGCGCCCTCGCCTTCCTGTGGCGACATGGCGATGAAACCCAGGCCCATGCCGCCCGTCAGCAGAGTGATGGACATTGCGCAGGCGATGACCGTGCCGGCGAACACGGCGGCCCACGAGATGGCCGCTCTGGGGCGATGATGCAAGACCGTGGACGTTCCGTCACGAGCCGTTGAAGCCGTTGAATAGGCCATGAGACGCTCCTCTTCGTTGATGGATGTTGAGTGTGTATGTGTGACCCGCTCAGGTCAGCAGCGCGATCAGAATGATGATGGGAATTGGTATGCCGATAAGCCAAAGCAGAATTGCACCCATATGTGCCTCCTTTATCGAGAGATCCACGATGTGGATACATTCCACTCGTGCGATCCGGGTTTCGGTGCAGACGCAGAGCAAAAACCGGGCCGGGGTATCGGGTAAACTCGGACATCCCTCCGACATCACCTTTGGCGACCCGGTGCATGCATGACGACCCTGCAATTACTCTTCGATGAGTACTGGCCGCATCTTGCCCTGCTGCTCAGCATAGGCGTCGGCGGTACGGCCGCCGTTCATGCCGCCATGACGAAGAGCGATGTGCGCGCGGCCATTGCCTGGGTGGGGGTCATCATCATGTCGCCCCTGCTGGGGCCACTGGTCTATCTGATCGCGGGCATCAACCGCATCCGGCATGACCACATATCGGATCAACGCAACCGCAGTCTTCGCCAGTACACGTCAAGCACCACACTGGCGCCGATCGACATTGCGCAACTGGCCGCACCGCAATTCACCTCGCTTCATACACTGAGCAACCGTGTCAGCCGTTTCCCCCTGCGCGCAGGCAATCACGTGCGCATCCTGCAAAGCGGCGACCAGACTTACCCGGCGATGATCGCGGCCATCGACGCCGCCGAGAAGACCATTGCGCTGGAAACCTATATCTTCGACAACGATACGCAGGGCCGGCTGTTTGTCGCGGCACTCGCGCGGGCCCGTGAGCGAGGGGTGCAGATCCGTGTGCTGATCGACGCGATCGGCGTGCGTTACTCACAGCCTGCCATCACATGGTCGCTGCGGCGCAACGGCATTCCGTACGCGCTGTTCATGACCAATCCACTGGGCATGCGCATGCCCTACGCAAACCTGCGCAGCCACCGCAAAATACTTGTCGTGGATGGCCGGGTCGGCTTCACCGGCGGCATGAACATCCGCGAAAATTTCGTCTCCACTGTGGCCGGCGTCCACACGGCCAACGATGCCCACTTCCGTGTCGAAGGCCCGGTGGTGATTCAGCTCATGGCCATCTTCGCGCATGACTGGGAATTCACCACCAAGGAAACCCTGGCGTTCGACCAGTGGGTGGCGCATGACTGGGATCCCCCCACGCCGCACGTCGCCGCGCGCTGCATCCACTCCGGCCCGGACCGCTATGTCGCCAGTACTCATCATCTGCTGCTGGGCGCTTTCGCCGTGGCACAGCATCACATCCGCATCCAGTCGCCCTACTTCCTGCCGGATCAGGTCCTGCTGGGGGCCATCAACACCGCCGCGCGCCGCGGCGTGCAGGTGGACATCGTGATCCCCGGGCAGAACAATCTGCGCCTGGTGAACTATGCCATGACGGCGCAACTCGATCAGGTCTTGCGTTCGGGATGTCGAGTCTGGCGGGCGGTCGGCAATTTCAACCATGCAAAGCTCACCACAATCGACGGTGCGTGGTCGCTGATCGGGTCGTCCAATCTTGATCCCCGCAGCTTGCGGCTGAATTTTGAGCTGGACATGGAGCTCTACAGCCGCAGCGTGGCGCGCCAGATCGAAGACCTGATCGATCTCGAGATCGCGCACTCGGAAGCGATCACGCTGGAGTCCCTGGCCTCCATTCCGTTTCGAAAGCGGCTACGTAACCGCATCATCTGGCTGGCGAGCCCCTACCTGTAGCCCCGCCTGGCAGGCGCGCGTCGTATGCAAAGCGTCCATACCAATGCGCCCGCCGCTCCCATCGATCAGTGCGCCCACTCGGTACGAAGCAGGTTCTTCTGTACTTTGCCCATGGTGTTGCGGGGCAACTCGTGCACTATCCGCAACTGCTTGGGCACCTTGAACGCAGCCAGCCGCTGCTTCAGATCGGCGATCATTTCAGCGGCGTCAAGCTTGGCTTCCCCACGCGGCACCACCACCGCCACGACGGCCTCGCCGAAGTCTGGATGCGGCACGCCGATCACGGCGGACTCCAGCACGCCCGGCATTTCGTCGATCATCAGCTCGACCTCCTTGGGGTACACGTTATAGCCACCGGAAATGATCAGGTCCTTGCTGCGGCCAACGATGCTCAAGTAGTTGTCCGGCACCGCATCGCCGCCGAATCGCCCCATATCACCTGTACGAAACCAGCCATCGGCGGTGAATTCCTCGCGGGTCTTCTCCGGCATGCGCCAATAGCCGGAAAACACATTGGCTCCTTGCACCTGCACGTGGCCGGTCTCGCCCACGGGAAGCGGACTATCCTCGTCGTCCATCACCCGTACCGACACTCCTGGCAGCGCCACTCCCACGGTCCCGCCGAGTCGAGGCCCCGTGGCGGAATCGTAAGGATTGGAAGCGAGCATATTGGTTTCGCTCATGCCATAGCGTTCCAGTATGGTGTGGCCCGTACGCTCACGAAAGGTGTTGAAGGTGTCCGTGAGCAGCGGCGCCGAGCCCGACACGAACAGCCGCATGTTCTCGCACTGCTCGCGACCGAAGCGCGGGTCCGCCAACAGCCGCACATAATACGTGGGCACCCCCATCATGACCGTGCACTGCGGCAGGTACTGCAGAACGTGATCGACGTTCATCGAGGGCAGCCAGATCATGGTTGCACCGGCGTACAAAGCACCGTGCGCCGCGACGAACAGCCCATGCACGTGAAAGATGGGCAACATATGCAGCAGGACGTCGTCTGCCTGCCATTCCCAGAAACCGTGCAATGACCGGGTGTTCGCCATCAAGTTCTCATGCGAAAGCATCGCCCCTTTGCTGCGGCCCGTCGTTCCCGAGGTATACAGGATCGCTGCCAGTTCATCGGGCGCGCTGCTGACTGTCTCGAAGGTATCGGGCAGACTGGCCGCTGCCATGGCCAAGGTGCCGTTGCCATCGGCATCCAATGTATAGACTTGAGCCCCTCCCATACGCTCTGCAAGTCCCTGCACCCATGACGCATTGGCCCCATCGCAAACAACGACGGACGGCTCGGCATCGCCAAGAAAGTATTCGACTTCACCGGCCTTGTAAGCGGAATTGAGCGGCAGATAGACGAAACCCGCCCGCAGAGTACCCAGATACAGCATGAGCGCTTCGGGAGACTTCTCCACCTGGACTGCCACGCGTGCGCCGGGCGGCAGATTCAATGCCGCCAGCAGGCTCGCATAACGGGCGCTCATCCCATCCACGTCATTCCATGTATAGCTGCGCTGCGGGGTGATGATGGCCGCTGCGGAGCGGTCGACGGGAAACCCCGCTTCCAGACAGGCATACACGTTGGCGTTGTTTTCCATGCTCTTCTTCTCCGACGGATGACCACAGCGCGTGCCGCAAATCGTGATACGGATTTCAGCTTATGCCTGCGATCCTGCATAATGATGGACGAATGCGTCACGTTAACATTGTCGGCTCCCTTAAGGCGTGCCGCTCCCTCTGATAACAATGCCAAGAAAACAGCCGCTCGTCCTGCAGGAATGGTCTGACCGTTTTCTGGAGCTGAACCCGCCGCGAGCCAAGTCTCTGGTCATGACGCTTTTCGGAGACGCCATACGTCCCCACGGCGGCGCTCTGTGGCTGGGAAGTCTGATACGGCTGCTTGCCCCCTTTGGCATCAACGACCGGCTCGTCCGCACCAGCGTCTTTCGCCTGGCCGAAGACGGTTGGCTGAGCGGACGCCGCGAAGGCCGACGCAGCCTCTACACTCTGCGGGACAGCGCGGTGCGCCGGTTCACCCGGGCCTACAGGCGCGTGTATTCGCCCACCTACCTTGCCTGGCCGGGATACTGGACCCTGGTATTTGCGACCACGGGCACGCTGAATCCCCAGACGCGCAGCGAACTGCGCAAGGAACTGAATTGGGAAGGATTCAGCGCTCTGTCGTCCACCGTGTTCGTCCACCCGAACCCGGACCGCGAGACCCTGCAGGAAATCCTGACGGCCTACGATGTGCATCGCGACGTGTTCGTGAGCACGATGGAGCAGGCGCCCGACATCGAATGCCGCCCTCTTCCTGAGCTTGTCAATGAGTACTGGCCGCTGGAAGAAATCAGCCACAACTATCGCGGCTTCATTGACCACTTCGGCGGGCTACCGGCCGCCATCCAGGCGGCGCCTTCCGCGCTGACGCCGGAATTGGCTTTCACCATCCGCAGTCTGCTGATCCACGAGTACCGAAGGGCGCTGCTGCATGACCCGCGTCTGCCCATTGAGTTGCTGCCCAGCGACTGGGCCGGCAAGACCGCGTATGAACTGTGCAGGGACGTCTATGCCGCCACGGCAAGACCGGCCGGCGAATACATCATGGAAGCCCTGCGCGAGGAAGACCCGCAGGCCACGCCCGCAGCCGACTTCTTCTACGAGCGCTTCGGAGGCCTGCCGCGCTAGGAAGCTGCCGCCGTGCCGCCCATCACATTGAGTCCCAGCCGCGCCATCAAAGCCCTATCCTTTTCCTGTTGGGGGTTCGCGGTGGTCAGCAGCTCGTCGCCGTAGAAAATGGAGTTTGCGCCCGCCATGAAGCACAGTGCCTGCATGGTGTCGCTCATCTCCGTGCGCCCCGCCGATAGGCGCAGGACGGCGCGCGGCATGGCAATGCGTGCCGCCGCGATTGTGCGGACGAATTCGAATTCATCCACCGCGGGTACGTCCGCCAAAGGCGTGCCTTCCACATGCACCAGATTGTTGATGGGCACGGATTCGGGATACGGGTTCAAGTTCGCCAGTTGCGCGATCAGACCCGCGCGCTCGCGTCGCGACTCGCCCAAACCCACAATGCCCCCGCAGCAAACCTTGATGCCAGCATCGCGTACTGCTTCGAGCGTGTCCAACCTGTCCTGGTAGGTACGGGTCGTGATGATGTTGCCGTAGAACTCGGGCGAGGTATCCAGATTGTGGTTGTAGTAGTCCAGCCCGGCATCGCGCAGGCGCTCGGCCTGCCCTGCCTTGAGCATCCCCAGGGTCACGCAGGTCTCCATGCCCAGCGCCTTGACCGCCGACACCATCTCCACCACATCGTCCAGTTGCCGCGCCGTGGGAGAGCGCCACGCCGCACCCATGCAGAAGCGCTGGGCGCCCTGTTCACGGGCGACCCTGGCGGCAGCAATCACTGTCTCGAGTGCGGCCGTCTTGCTTACTTGAAGACCGGTGTCATGGTGCCGCGACTGCGGGCAATATGCACAGTCCTCGGGACAGGCACCCGTCTTGATGGAAAGCAGTCTCGAAAGCTGGACTTCGTTGGCCGCATGGTGCGCGCGATGCGCTTCCTGCGCCTTGTGGATCAAGTCCAGGAAAGGGGTCTCGAACAGACTGAGAATCGAAGTGACACCCCATGTTGCGGTTTCCCGGGTAAGCGCCGTAGCTTCCATAATGACCTCCGGTGGAATGGAAAAATGGAAGCCATCCTAGGAACAGGCTCACTCCCTCGCAAACAGCCCCCAGACCGAAGGACTGACGGAAGAAGGTGGTTTTCCGCGAACCGACTTGATTTCGGCCGCAATTTCCCGAAAACGGCATCGCAGGGCGTTCTCGGGGGTCTTACACCCATTTGTATCAATTTGAGTCAGACAAGGGCCAGGGCCGTTTGGGTGCTGTGCAGAGTGGCGCGGCAGGAGGGTCTCGAACCCCCGACCTCAGGCTTAGAAGGCCCGTGCTCTATCCAGCTGAGCTACTGCCGCCACGTGATGGAGCGTGCATTTTACCGCCCTCCTCGCAAAGCTCAAATCGCAGGCAC
>JAEWFK010000013.1 GCA_023388835.1 Pseudomonadota bacterium
AGCGGCCGCCTTCCGTGCTGGCAGGCCAGTTGCGCGATCATCTTGCCGCGGGTTGGCAGGCGGGTGATGGCGGCTCCGACGTTTTGGACCTGCTCACGACGGTTCACCCGCTGCAGGCGTTCAGCCCTGCGTATTTTCAGGATGCCTCGCCCCAGACACGGCTTTTTACCTACGGACGTGAGTGGCGTGAGACCGTCGCACCTGCCTGCGGCGCCGGCAAGCTTCCCCGTCTGGAGCCCATGGTGCGAGAAGAGCCGCTCTCCATCGTCGAGCTGGTTGCCTTCCTGGAGCACCCTGTGCGCGAGTTCTTCAGGCAGCGGCTACAGGTGCGCTATGAAGAGGGGGACGCCGTCGAGGATGAAGAGACCTTTGTGGCTGACGGCCTGGACACCTGGCAGGTGCTCGATGCACTCATCCGCGCCGTCCGGCCGCCGCTCGAAGCCGGTTTCGACGGGCAAGCGGCCTGCGATAGCCAATTGGAACGCATGCTGCATCGGGGCGAGCTGGCTTTCGGCGGCGCCGGCCGACTGCAGATGGAGCGCAGTCGCGAGCAGATGGGGCCGATGATGAAAGCCTACCGGCTGGCCGTCGAGGCATGGCCGCACCCAATATCGCAAGCTATTGAATTGCGGCACGCGTGCGGCGGCACGCCCGGCCTCGAAGGCTGGCTGAACGGCCTGCGCCGCGACGACGACGGCCGCCTGCTGCGCGTGGAGATGCAGGCGACCCACCTCACCAAGGGCAAGGACCGCCAGTGGCGCGACGAAAAAATGATGGGCCACTGGGTCCGGCACTTGGCGGCGTGCCGTGCCGGGCTGTCCATGACCACCCTGGTATTAAGCCCGGCCGGTCACGCCAGCTTGCCGCCCATCGAGCCGGAACAGGCAGCCGCTTGGCTCGACACCCTGTTGCTGGCATGGGTGGAAGGCATGCGACGCCCCCTGCCCATCAAGGCTGAGTTCGCACGCCCTGTTTTGACGGCCATTCCCCTGGATGCGCCGCCTAGCGGCGATACTGATGCCTGGCACGAGTTGCTTGCCTCCGAAAAACTGGCCACGCAGATCCGCCTGTGCCACGAATCGAGCTGGAATCAGCCGGGTCGCCGCGAGGCCTCTTATGAGGCGCGCGCATTTCCGACGCTGGAGTCGCTGCTTGCGGACGGAGAGCTGGTCAGATGGGCACTCGCGCTTTACAGCCCGCTTTTCGTGGCCTTGCGCAATAAGGAGGAGTCGTGATGTCCACGCCTGCGAGAGCGGACATGGCGGCCGTGCCCCTGGACCCCTTGTCTTTTCCACTGTGGGGCAGCCGCTTGATCGAAGCGAGTGCGGGTACCGGCAAGACCTACACCATAGCCAGCCTCTATGTGCGGCTGGTTCTGGGACATGGTGAAGCGGCGGACCGGCGTCCGCTCACACCGCCGGACATCCTCGTGGTAACTTTCACCCGCGCGGCGACCCAGGAACTGCGGGACCGCATACGGCGGCGCTTGAACGAGGCGGCCCGCTGTTTCTTGCAGGAAGAGGAGGGCGACGCCTTCCTGAGCCGCCTGCGGGATACCTATGAGCCTGAGCGGTGGCCGGGTTGCGCCCGCCTGCTGCAGATCGCCGCGGAATGGATGGACGATGCAGCGGTGTCCACCATTGACGCCTGGTGCTATCGCATGCTGCGTGAACACGCCTTTGACAGCAACGGACTGTTCGATGTGGAAATGGACGTCGACGTGGCACAGCGGGTGGCGGAGGCCTCACGCGATTATTGGCGCCTGTTCATTGCGCCGCTTGAGGCGGGCGAGATGAACCTGGTGTTGCAGGCCATCGGCGCGCACACGACCGACCGGCGAACGCCCCCGGACTGCGACGCCTTGGCGGGCCTTCTCCACAAAAAATGGCTGGCGCAGGCCGATCACTATAATGCCGCGCTCACACCCGGCGAGATCTTCGCCGGGCTGCGCGAGCGCAGCGACGCCGGTAAGGCGCAGTGGCAGCAATGGGTCCCCGAACTGCGCGATCTGCTGCAGGACGCCTACGACGCAGGCCGCTACCATAAGGCGAAGTTGAAGATCAGCCATTGGTCCGACTGGCTCGACAAGCTGCAGACCTGGGCCGACGACCCGGAAGCCCGACTGCCCTTCGAGACCAAGGCGGCCGCCTGGACTCGCTTGACGCCGGAAGGTCTGGCCGCGGTATGGAAGGAGGGCCGGCCGCCCGAGCACCCGGCCCTCACGGCTCTGTCCGTCCTGCGTGCCGACATCGACGCGCGGGATGCCGAGGCCGCTCTCTTGTTTCCGCATGCCGCTTGCTGGGTCGCGCAGCGTGTAGCCGAACTGCGTCATCAGCGCGCGATGCTGGACTTCGGTGGCCTGCTCGATCAATTGGACGCGGCCTTGGCGGGGCCCAATGGCAAGCGGCTGGCGCATACGATACGCAGGCAGTTTCCCGCCGCCCTCATCGACGAGTTCCAGGACACCAATCCGGTCCAGTACCGAATATTCGACCGTATCTACGATGTAGAGTCAAACGACTCCGAGACGCTGCTGGCCCTGATCGGCGATCCCAAACAGGCGATTTATCGCTTCCGCGGCGCGGACATCCATGCTTACCTGGCCGCTCGGCGCGACTGCGCCGGACGCCTTTACACTTTGGGCAGCAATCACCGCTCTTCGAGCGCCATGGTCGCTGCAGTGAACCACCTGTTTCTGGCCGGCGAAAGCGCTCGGGAAGGCGGTGCCTTCCTGTTCAGAAGTACGCCCGGTCCGCGGGGCACGGCAGTCAATCCCGTTCCTTTCCTTCCTGTGGAGACGGCGGCCGACCCGGGGCAATGGTGGGTGGACGGGGCGCCGGGCCGTGCATTGACGGTGTGGTGCGATATCCAGCATAGCAAGCGGGGCGCGTGTGCTCAGGCCGTCGCAGAAGCGTGCGCAGCCGAAGTTCTCAGATTGCTTCAGATGGGAATCCAAGGCAGGGCCGGCTTTCAGAAGAATGGTCGGTTCAAAGCCGTGCACGCGGCGGATATCGCGATCCTGGTCAACAACCGGACCGAAGCCGCGGCTCTGAAGACGGAGCTCGCTCGTCGCGGCATACGCAGCGTCTATCTATCGGATGAAAGCTCGGTCTATCACAGCGCCGCCGCGCACGACGTGCTCGCTTGGCTGCGCGCCTGCGCCGAGCCGGAGAACGGCGGTCATGTGCGCGCCGCGCTGTCCACCGCCGCCATCGGCCTGAGCTGGCAAGAGCTTGACGCCTTCGTGCGCGACGAACTCTTATGGGAATCCATGCTCGAGCGCTTTGCCGGCTACAAGGAGCAGTGGCGCCGCCGCGGGGTCTTGCCCATGCTGCGCCGGTTCATGCATGAATTCGGTGTGCCTGCGCGGTTGTTTGCCGCCCAGCGAACAGACAGCCAGGAAGGCGAACGCGATCTCACCGATCTGCTCCACTTGGCCGAACTCCTGCAAGCGGCATCGGCCGGGCTGGACGGCGAACACGCGTTGATTCGGTATCTGGAAGAGCATATCGAGACAGGCGGTGAGGCCGATATCGACGGCGATGTCTCGCGTATGCGTCTGGAAAGCGATGCGGGACTCGTCCAGATCGTGACTGTGCATAAATCCAAGGGACTGGAGTATCCCCTGGTGTTCTACCCGCACGCCTACCATGGGCGAGTGACGAAAGACCTTGAACTGCCGGCACTCTATCGAGACGATGACGGCCGATCGCGCGTGCTCGCCAGCCGAGCCGACGCGAGTGCGCTTGAACAAGAGCGGATTCTTTCCCAGCTCGAACACGAAAGACTGGCGGAAGACTTGCGCAAGCTTTATGTCGCGCTGACGCGAGCCAGGCACGCGACCTGGATCGCCCTGGCGCCGGTGGATACGCTGGGCGCTTCGGCCTGCGGTTATTTGTTGGGCGGCGCCCCGGCCTGCACGGCCGATATGCTCGAAGCCAGCCTCGCCGACCTGGCGCGCGGTTGCGAGGATATTGGGGTGGAAGCGTTTCCTGCCACACAGCCCGGCCGTTTGCCGTCATCGGAGGAGCCGGAGCCCATGCCCGCATGGCGGATCATGGGCCGACGTATCGAGCAGCGCTGGTCCATGAGCAGCTACTCGGCCCTGGCGCGGCGAGCCATGGAGCGCGCCGGCAGCACTATCGCGCCCCCTCCGCAGTCTCGGACCCTGGCGCTGCCGGACGAGGCCAGGCTGGATGCCTATCTGGAAGCCTATGTGGCCGAGGCGGCGAGCCGTGATCTCGCTGTAGAGGACAGAGCCGGCTTGCCGGCCGCGACACCGGGAGCGCTCGCCGACCCGGTGGGCATTCATGCTTTTCCGCGTGGCGCTGCGCCGGGCAGCTTTCTGCATGAGCTGCTCGATCGGGTGTTCAGGCATGGCGCGCGCCGCCTGCTGGCCGACCCACAGCAACTGCGCGCATGGATAGAGCGGCGCTGCAGAAGCAGAGGGTGGGAAGCACATACTGATGCGCTCGCCGATTGGTTGGCCCAGTTTTTGACACGGCGCTTTCGCCTCGTGCTGCCTCGCCTTGGCGCTCAGGAGGATTTGACGCTGGCCGACCTTTCGTCGGCAGTACCGGAAATGGAATTCTGGTTTGGCGTGCACGAAACCGAGCTGGCCCGGCTCGAATCCGTGGTGGCGCGCCATTTTCTGTCTGGCCGGCCCAGGCCGATGTTGGACCGAGGGCGAGTGCACGGACTGCTACGCGGGTTTGTCGATCTGGTCTTCGAGCACCAGGGCCGTTACTACGTTGCGGATTACAAATCGAACTGGCTGGGGCCGGTCGACCACTTCTACGATGCGGCAGCCATTGCGGACGCGATGCTGGAGCATCGGTATGACTTGCAGGCGGCCATCTATCTTCACGCCTTGCACCGACTGTTGAGATTCCGGCTGGGAGACGCCTATGACTACGAGCTCCATGTGGGAGGAGCGCTGTTCTTTTTCGTTCGCGGCGGCGCAGCGGCAGGGCAGGGCATGCATGTCGAACGGCCGTCTCGTGAAGCGATGGAGCGACTCGACGCCGTGTTCGAAGGCGCGAGGAACGAGGTAGAGGCGTGACGCATCGACATCCGCGAAACCCGGCCGTGACGCCCGCTCAGCTCGAGCTGCTCCTGCCCGACGAAGGGGTGCCGGACCGTGTCTTGCATCCTGCTTTGGGCGATGCGCAAGCCGTGATTCAACTGCTCGAAGATTGGCATGCCGCCGGGTGGGTGCAGCAACTTGATCTGCGCTTTGCCCGCTTCCTGCATGCTGAAGCGCCCGACGCCCCGGCCCTCTTGCTGCTTGCGGCGGCCTTGGCCAGCCACCAGTTGGGGCGGGGACACGTGTGTCTTGACTTGGCGGCTACCTTGCTGGGCCCCGGCCGTGTCTTGAACCTTCCGCCCGAACTGCGTCGCGACCCCTCGGATAGCAGCCTCATTACGCCTGCGGAACTGCTGGCCACGCTCAGCCTGGCCCACTGGGAGGCCGCGATGCAGTCCAGCGCCGTGTCCGACGGTAGTCGCGTTGCGCCCCTGGTCCATGATGGCGGGCGCCTTTATCTCTATCGATATTGGCGGTATGAGCAGCGCGTGGCCCGCGGCGTGGCGGACCGTGTGCAAGCGCTGTCAGGCGTTGATGCAGGCGACGAGCGCCGGACGGCGCATTGCGAAGGAAAAGAGACCGATATTCCTTCTGCCGCGCGGGTCCGTGCGATGCTTGATGTGCTCTTCGGCCCCGCCGTAGACAGTGGTGCACTGGACTGGCAGCGCTTGGCCTGCGCGCTTGCAGTCCGTCGGCGCTTTTCCATCGTGACGGGGGGGCCGGGCACGGGCAAAACCACTACGGTGGTTCGCCTGCTTGCCTTGTTGCAGGCCTTGCATTTTGAATCGTCCGGCAGCGTGCTCCGTATTCAGCTCGCTGCGCCCACGGGCAAGGCGGCCGCGCGCCTGAGCGAATCCGTCGCCGCGAAGGTGAGCGAGCTGCCGTTCGACCGGCTCCCGGGCGCAGCAACGCTTGCGGCGGCCATACCGAGTCGCGTGACGACCCTGCATCGATTGCTGGGCGGGCGACCCCACGTGCAGACACGCCGCTACAACGCCGAGAACCCCTTGCCGCTGGACGTGCTCGTTGTCGACGAAGCCTCGATGGTGTCCCTTAGCGACATGGCGCATGTGATGGCGGCGCTGCCGGCCAAAGCGCAATTGGTGCTCATCGGTGACAAGGATCAGCTTTCCTCGGTGGAGGCGGGTGCTGTGCTCGGAGAGCTTTGCCGACGCGCAGAGACCGGCCACTATCTGCCGGCGACGGCCAAGTGGTTGGAGCAGGCGACGGGCGAGCCCCTTCCGGCTCAGATGATCGACCCCGATGGCAAGACACTGGATCAAGCCGTTGCCATGCTGCGTGTGAGCCACCGCTTCGACGAAGGCAGCGGCATAGGGAAACTGGCATCCGCAGTGAATCAGGGACGAGCGGAAGACGTGCTGGCCCTGTTGACGGCTCCCCCGGTCGATCTGGCTTACCTGCGCGTCAGCGATTCAAGACGTCGCGAATTCGAACGCCTGGTCGTGGAAGGCGGGCCGTCCAGTTCGGCGGAGACGCGGACGGACGCGGACACGCCGCGCCGGGGCTACGGTCATTACCTCAGCCTTGCGAACAACCCGCCAAGCACCGACGACCCGTCTGCCTTCGATGCTTGGGCGGCTGCGGTCCTGCAGGCACAACGCGCATGTCAGATGCTGTGCGTCCTGCGCGCGGGACCCTGGGGTGTGGAGGGGCGGAATCACGCCATCGCGCGCATCCTGCATGCGCAGGGCCTCATTCCGGCGCTGGCAGGGTGGTATGCGGGAAGGCCGGTGATGGTGACCCGCAATAGCCCCGCGCTGCGCCTGACCAATGGCGATATCGGCGTAGTGCTTCCGTATCCGGCCGGTGGATCGCAGGGCAGGGCGCTGCGCGTCGCCTTTCCGGATGGTGAAGGGTCGGGCGTGCGCTGGTACGCGCCCAATCGCCTGGATCACGTTGAAACAGTGTTTGCTCTGACAGTACACAAATCGCAGGGATCGGAGTTTCACCATGCGATTCTCGTGCTACCGGCCGCGCCCACGCCCGTGCTGACGCGCGAGCTTGTTTACACAGGCATTACGCGCGCCAGCCGTTGGTTTACGCTCGTGAACCCGGGACCGGAGAGCCTGTTGCGCCAGGCCGTGGGGCAGCGTGTTTACCGCAGTGGTGGATTGGGTGACGTCCTGGACGCCTTGCGGTAGTATCTTTCGGATAAAACGCACTATCCCAGGAGACGAGCATGAGCAGCATCTACGATCAGGACCTGCCGCGCACTGCGGCCAATTTCAGCGCCTTGTCGCCGCTATCGTTCCTGGAACGCAGCGCGCGGGTGTACCCCGATCTGCCAGCCATTGTGCACGGCTCGGGCGAGACCGCTGTCCGTCGCAACTGGGCCGAGACTTACCAGCGTTGCCGTCAGCTGGCCAGCGCGCTTGCGCGCAGCGGCGTTCGCAAGGGTGACACGGTCGCCGTGCTGCTGCCCAACACGCCCCCCATGGTCGAAGCGCATTTCGGCGTTCCCATGACCGGCGCGGTACTCAACACGATCAACACCCGGCTCGATCCCCAGACGGTCGCCTTCATTCTCGATCACGGCGAGGCCGGCACGCTCATCGTCGACGCCGAATTCGCCGCGGTGGCTCGCCGGGCGCTTGAGTTGCGCCAGGCCCAGACGCCGCTGCATGTGATCGATGTCTCCGACCCTCTGTTCGACGGCCCGGCTGACAGCGTGGGTTCGATCGAATACGAAGCTTTCATCGCCGAAGGCGACCCTGAGTTCGCATGGGAGCTCCCCGCCGACGAATGGGATGCCATCTCACTGAACTACACCAGCGGCACCACCGGCAATCCCAAGGGCGTGGTGTATCACCACCGCGGCGCGGCGCTTGCAGCGATCTCCAACATCATGGAATGGGACATGCCCAAGCACGCCACCTACCTGTGGACGCTGCCCATGTTTCATTGCAACGGCTGGTGTTTCCCCTGGGCGGTGGCCGCACGCGGCGGCGTCAACGTCTGCCTGCGTCGCGTCGAGCCCAAGGCGATCTTCGATGCCATCCGCGAGCACGCCGTCGATCACTACTGCGGCGCGCCCATCGTCCACAGCATGTTGGTCAATGCGCCCGACTCCCTGAAAGAAGGCGTTCCCCCCGGGGTCAAGGCCATGGTGGCCGGCGCCGCGCCGCCCGCGTCCATGATCGAAGGCATGGAACGTATGGGGTTCGATCTGCTGCACGTCTATGGCTTGACCGAAACCTATGGCCCCGCGACCGTCTGCCCTAAACGTGAAAGCTGGCAGGAGCTCGATATCGGCGAACGGGCGCGCCTCAATGCGCGCCAGGGCGTCGCCTATCACCTGGAACAGGGTGCTTGCGTGATGGATTCCGCCACCATGGAACCTTTGCCGCTGGACGGCGAAACCATGGGCGAAATCATGTTCCGCGGGAACATCGTGATGAAGGGTTATCTGAAGAATCCCAAGGCCACCCAGGAGGCCCTCGCCGGCGGGTGGTTCCGCAGCGGCGACCTGGCCGTGGCCGATCCCGACGGCTACATGAAGATCAAGGATCGCAGCAAGGACATCATCATCTCGGGCGGCGAAAATATCTCGTCTATCGAGGTTGAAGACATTCTCTACCGGCATCCCGCCGTGCTGGCCGCCGCCGTGGTCGCCAAGAACGACGCCCGCTGGGGCGAGACCCCATGCGCATTTGTCGAACTCAAGGAAGGCGCGGAAGTCGCGGCAGAGGATATCATTGCGCATTGCCGTCGCCACATGGCGGGCTACAAGGTGCCCCGCCATGTCGTATTCTGCGAGCTGCCCAAGACATCGACCGGTAAAATCCAGAAGTTCGAGCTTCGCAAGAAGGCGGAAGCCCTCGAAGCGGTGGCTTAATCGAAAGGCCTGTACATGTCATTGTGCGGGCCGCCTCAGTCATACAGGAGTCTTTGCAATGCCTTCCTTCGACGTCGTGTCCGAAGTCGATAAACACGAACTTGCCAATGCGGTCGATCAGGCCAATCGTGAATTGTCAAAGCGCTTCGATTTCAAGGGGGTCGACGCGAGCTTCGAGCTCGAAGGCTATGTGGTGACGCAGTCGGCGCCCAGCGTGTTCCAGCTCGACCAGATGCTGGACTTGCTCCGTGGCCGACTCTCGGCCCGCGATATTGATGTCCGCTGCATGGATATCGCGGCCCCATCAGAAAATGTCTCGGGCGCGCGCCGCCAGATCACCATCCGTCAGGGGCTGGAACAGACCGTCAGCAAGAAGCTCATTGCCGCGATCAAAGCGGCCAAACTCAAGGTTGAAGCCCAGATCAATGGCGACAAGCTGCGCATCACCGGAAAAAAGCGCGACGATCTCCAAGCGGCCATGGCGCTGTTGCGGAAATCCGATGTCGACCTGCCGCTGCAGTTCAACAATTTCCGTGATTAAAACGCTTCGTCAGTTTTTCAGGCGGTAACCGGTACGGAAAATCCAGCCGGTGGCCGCCAGGCATAGCGCCAGGAAGACGAGCGTCATTCCCAGGCTTACCAGAACGTTTACATCCGAAACGCCGTAAAAGCTCCAGCGAAAGCCGCTGATCAGGTACACGGCCGGATTGAACAGGGTAAGCGTGTGCCAGAAGGGCGGGAGCATGTCTATGGAATAGAAGCTGCCGCCCAGGAAGGTGAGCGGGGTAACCACCAGCAGCGGTACCAGCTGCAGTTTCTCGAAGCCGTCCGCCCAGATGCCGATAATGAAACCGAACAGGCTGAATGTGATGGCGGTCAGAAACAGAAAGAGCACCATCCACACCGGGTGATCTATTCGCACTGGCACGAACAGCGTGGCGGTTGCGAGAATGATCGCTGCCAGCAGTATCGACTTGGTTGCCGCTGCGCCCACGAAACCCAGAGCGATTTCCAGATGCGAGATGGGGGCGGACAGTATCTCGTAGATCGTTCCCGTGAACTTTGGGAAGTAAATCCCGAAAGACGCATTCGAGACGCTCTGGGTCAGCAGCGTCAGCATGATCAGGCCCGGCACGATGAAGGAGCCGTAATTGATGCCGTCGATCTCGTTGATCCGGTGCCCGATGGCCGCGCCGAACACGACGAAATAGAGAGAGGTGGAGATCACCGGCGCGACGATGCTCTGCAGCAACGTGCGCCGCGTGCGGGCCATTTCGAAGGCGTAGATGGCGCGGATGGCCTGCCAGTTCATGGCGTTCTCCCGACCAGTTTCACGAATATGTCCTCGAGCGAGCTTTGCTGCGTCTGCAGGTCCCGCACGCGCAAGCCGCATTGCTCCACCGCTGCAAGCAGGGCGGCGATATCGTTGCTGCGGCTGTCGTAGGTATAGACAAGCTCTTCGGGGTGAGCGCCACCGCGCAACTGGAAGGGCTCGAGCGCGGCGGGAATGTCGATGAGCGGTCTGTCCAGCATGAGAGTCAGTTCTTTCTTGCCCAGCGTCTTCATGAGTTCATGCTTGTCCTGAACCAGAATGATTTCGCCGTTGTTGATCACGCCGATGCGGTCGGCCATTTCTTCGGCTTCCTCGATGTAATGCGTGGTGAGGATCACCGTCACCCCGGTGTCCCGCAGCGATCGCACCAGCGCCCACATGTCCTGGCGGAGTGAAACGTCGACGCCGGCCGTGGGTTCATCAAGAAAGAGGATGCGCGGCTCATGCGAGAGCGCTTTGGCGATCAGGACGCGGCGCTTCATTCCGCCCGACAAGGTGATGAGCCGGTTGTCTTTCTTGCTCCAGAGCGAAAGACTTTTAAGCGTTTTCTCGATATGGGCGGGGTCAGCCTTCTTGCCGAAGAGCCCGCGCGTATAGCTCACTGTGTCCCAGACCGTCTCGAAGGCATCGGTCGTGAGCTCTTGTGGAACCAGGCCGATCAGTGAGCGCGCCTGCCGGTAGTCGCGAATGATGTCGTGGCCGCCTACTGTCACTGTGCCGCCACTGGGGTTCACCAATCCGCAGATGATGCTGATGAGTGTGGTTTTGCCGGCGCCGTTTGGGCCCAGCAACGCGAATATTTCGCCGGGACTGATAGCCAGGTCAACCCCCTTCAGGGCTTGGAAGCCCGAAGCATAAGTCTTGGTGAGGGCCGTTATGTTGAGGATGGGGTCCATGGTCGTTCCCGTACACACTGCGGCACGATACCATAGGCGGCTCCAGTCCAGAACCGCGGTGCCGCCATGTCCCGTCCTCTGATGTACGTCCTTCTCACGCCCGACGAAATGGGGCGCGCCGACCAAATGGCCATGGCTTCTGGCATGACGGGGGCGGCCCTGATGGAGGCCGCAGGGCTGGCGGTTGCGCAGGCGGTCACCGATCGGTTTGATCAGCGTCCAGTGCTCGTGGTCTGCGGGCCCGGCAACAACGGCGGAGACGGCTTTGTGGCGGCGCGGGCATTGCGAGAACAGGGCTGGCCGGTGCAGGTCGCCCTGCTGGGCGAGACGAGCGGTCTTAAGGGCGACGCGGCTTGGCATGCTGCGCGCTGGGCGGGAGACATCGTGACGCTCGGCGGCGAAGGCCGGGCTGGTTCGGACCCCGGCGCGGACATCGGCTTGCTGGATGGCGTGGGGCTCGTGATCGACGCCTTGATCGGCGCGGGCCTATCGCGCGACTTCGACGGCATCGGGGCCCGCCTTTTGCAGGAAGCCTCGGCACGCGGCGTCCCGATCTGCGCCATAGACATGCCCAGCGGAGTGGATGGAGCAACCGGCGCTGTTCGAGGCCATGCGGTGGCGGCCACGCTCACCGTCACATTCTTTCGCAAGAAGCCCGGACATCTTTTATTCCCGGGGCGCGGCCTATGCGGGGCGCTCGTACTGGCAGATATCGGTATCCCACAAAGCGTATTGTCCGCCCTTGCTCCCAAGGCGTTCGAAAATACGCCGCCGCTATGGCTGGCATGCTTTCCCTGGCCCCAGGACGTAAGCCACAAATATCGACGCGGGCATGTACTGGTCTATGGCGGGACACACATGACGGGTGCTGCCAGGTTGACGGCCTTGTCCGCCGCCCGGATCGGGGCGGGGCTGGTGACGATTGCCGCGGCGCCCGAAGCCTGGCCGATCTACGCTGCCGCCATGACCAGTGTCATGGTCGAAGCCGTGCCGGGCGGGGACCTGACCCCGGCATTGGCCGATGAGCGCCGGAACGCCGTGGCGATCGGTCCCGGCGCGGGATCGGGGGAGCAGACCCGCCACAACGTGCTGGCGGCGGCGCGCAGCGGCCGGGCGATGGTGCTCGATGCGGACGCGCTCACCGCGTTTGCGGAGGACCCGGCCACGCTCTTTGCGGCAATCAAGAGTCCTTGTGTGCTCACGCCCCATGAGGGCGAATTTGTTCGCCTATTCGATCTTGACGGTGACAAGCTCGTGCGTGCCCGGGCGGCAGCCAGCCAATCGGGCGCCGTGGTGATACTGAAAGGGGCGGATACCGTCGTGGCCGACCCGGACGGTCGCGCAGTGGTCAACGCCAATGGGACGCCGTGGCTGGCCACAGGCGGTACAGGGGATGTGCTGACGGGGATGGTGGCGGGGCTGCTGGCTCAGGGCATGCCGGCCTTTGAAGCCGCCTGTGCCGCTGTGTGGATGCACGCAGCGGCGGGCCGGCTCGCGGGGCCCGGCCTGATCTCGGAAGACTTGCCGAATCAGCTGCCGCATGTATTGCGGCAGCTGTGCGAGCCGGTATGGGGAAGCGCCGGCGCAAGGCCGGCAGGGCGATCAATGGGCCAGTAACACTGGCACGGTCATCGAGGACAGCAGGGTGCGCGATGCGCCGCCCATCACCCATTGGCGCATGCGGCTGTGGCCGTATGCGCCCATGACGATGAGATCGCTGCCGACATCGCTTGCGGTGTTCAGGATGACGTTGCCCACCCCGATGCCTTCGCTCTCTTTGATGAGATGCCGAGGCGAGGGATAGCCCATGCTCTTGCAGTAGGCGACGATGTCTGCGGGGCGTAGATCGCGATCACGTATCAGCTCTTCATCGCGGTCGACTTCGAGCACGACGAGTTCTTCGCACTGTTTCAGCAGGGGCGCCGCATCGGTGAAAGCGCGGGCCGCTTCGCGGCGCTGGTCCCAGCAATACAGCACACGGCGTCCGATGGACTCGATCGGGCCTACGCGGGGGATCATGAGGACCGGCCGACCTGCCGCCATGACAACGGCTTCGGGCAGGTTCGGAATGATGGAGGCGACGCTGTCCACACGTTCTGCCTTGCTCATGATCAAAAGATCGCAATAGCGCGCATGAATGGTCAAGGCTTCGTCAGCTTCCCCTTGAGGCGCACGCCACTCGGCCTTGACGCCCGCAGCCTGTGCTCTTTCTAGGAAGAGCTTCTGCACCGAGGCGCGGAATTCATCGCGGCGACCCCGCAGGAGTTTGCGCACGTCTTGCGGGACAATGCTTTCGTCGTAGTAATGCCCGGCAACGCCGTCAGCGGGATAAACGCCGATGACTTCGGCCCCATGTTCTTTGGCAAGCTGCAGCCCGGCGTCGACGCGACGGGAGCAGGCATTATCGTTACTTAGATGGATGGCGATACGGCCGAGCATGGAAACCTCCTGTGGGAGTTAGAAGTATCAGGATGTTACACCAGCGACAGAGGTTTGACGCATGAATCGTGATCGCGGAGCGCTAAACTGTGGCTGTTTCAACGCTACTTCGTTACGTGTTCGCCCCTCTTGCTGCTTGTGAGTGTAGTGTATGTCTGAAGGGATCTCCGCAGTCTCGACCTTTGCCGGGTCGGACCCATCCGAGCTCGCACGCCTGGATACAGTTGGCATGCAGGCCGCTCTTGCCATGGCCTGGGCGGCGGCCGAAGCGGGCGAAGTTCCCGTTGGCGCGGTTGTTCTGGATGCCGACGGCCGCGTGCTCGGACGCGGCTACAACCGTTGCATTTCCGATCATGATCCCACCGGGCACGCGGAGATCGTCGCGCTGCGTGACGCCGCGGCGCGCGTGGGCAACTATCGACTACCCGGCTTGGCGCTTTATGTCACGCTGGAACCCTGCGCGATGTGCATGGGCGCCATGCTGCATGCCCGCCTGATGCGCGTTGTGTACGGTGCCGCCGATCCCAAGACCGGCGCCTGCGGCAGCGTCCTCAATGTGCCTGCGGTCGAGCAGATCAACCACCACACCACCGTTGTCGGTGGAGTGCTGGCAGAAGAATCCGCTACCGCGCTGCAGGACTTTTTTCGCAAGCGGCGCCTGGCGGCCCGAGAGGCGCGTCGACTCAGGCGCGAGGGCGCCGAGCCGGGCTGACTCCTTCCCACGATTTCTCAGGACACCATGCACACACACGATCACGACACGGATTCCGGCCACGATCACGATACGGTTCACGACCACGATCACGAAGCGGTTCACGACCACGACCATGATCACGACGAGCTTCACGAGCACGACCATGAACATGAACATGTCCATCGCAATCCTGGCGGCGTCTACCTGATTTCCCCGTCCAGCGCCGTGGCCGAGCCTGCCGCCCTCGATCTGGCACGCAAGCGGCTGCACGGAATGGGTTTCCGTTCGGCCGTCGATCGGACCGCGCTGGCGGTACACGAGCGTTTCGCGGGCACTGACAAGCAGCGCCTCGCCGCCATACAGCGCGCACTCCGCCAAAAGCACGCCATCGTCATGGCTACCCGCGGCGGCTACGGCCTGGGACGTCTTCTGCATCAGATCGATTGGGCGGCCGTGGCCGACAGCGGCAAGCTTTTCGTAGGCCACAGCGACTTCACAGTCTTCAATCTGGCTTTGCTGGCGCGGACAGGGGCCGAAAGCTATACGGGTCCATCCGCCATTGCCGACTTCGGCCAGAAGAGCATGGACGACCTGACCGCCGATCTGTTTGGCGAGACTATGCGCGACGAGCTCGAAGTGCTGAGCTTCGAGTCACCGGATTCTGACCCCGTGGACGAACGCGGCATTCTCTGGGGCGGTAACCTTGCCATGGTGGTGTCGCTCGTGGGCACGCCCTACCTGCCGCAGATCGATGGGGGCGTACTCTTTCTCGAAGACGTCGGCGAACACCCCTACCGCATCGAACGCATGCTCACTCAGTTGCTGCATGCGGGCGTGCTGGCGCGGCAGAAAGCGATTGTGCTGGGCCGCTTCACGGAATACCGCCTGGCGGCGCACGATAACGGCTATGACCTGGCATCCGTCGTCGCGTGGCTGCGCGGCGTGAGCGGTGTGCCCGTGATCACCGGTCTGCCTTATGGGCATGTGAAGGTGAAGGCGACCCTTCCGGTGGGCAGACAGGTAGGCATCGCGACGGAAGAGGGCATGGCCTATCTGCTGCTGCGCGAGCATCATTAATGCTGCCGGGCTAAAATATAGGGTTTTACACCTCCAATCAAAGAGCTCCGTCTCCAGTGATCACCACTTCCAACCTCACCATCCAGTTCGGCGCCAAGCCGCTCTTCGAGAATGTCAGCGTCAAATTCGGGGAAGGCAACCGCTACGGCCTGATCGGCGCCAACGGGTCGGGCAAATCGACCTTCATGAAGATCATCGGGGGCGATCTGGAGCCCTCGTCCGGCAATGTGGCGCTCGATCCGGGCGTGCGCCTGGGCAAACTGCGTCAGGATCAATTCGCCTACGAAGACGTGCGGGTGCTGGATGTCGTGATGATGGGCCACGAGGAAATGTGGGCCGCCATGTCCGAGCGGGACGCCATCTACGCCGACCTGGAGTCCACCGAAGACGACTATATGCGCGCCGCCGAACTGGAAGCGCGCTTCGCCGAGTATGACGGCTATACCGCTGAAGCCCGCGCAGGCGAACTGTTGCTCGGGCTGGAATTCCCCGTGGAGCAGCATTCCCTGCCCATGCGCGAGATCGCTCCCGGCTGGAAGCTGCGGGTGTTGCTTGCCCAGGCTTTGTTCTCGAATCCTGATGTCCTGTTGCTTGATGAACCGACCAACAACCTGGACATCAATACGATTCGCTGGCTCGAGAACGTGCTCAACAGCTATCAAAGCACGATGATCATCATCAGCCACGATCGGCACTTCCTGAACCAGGTGTGCACGCACATGGCCGATCTGGATTACCGCGAGCTGCGGGTGTATCCGGGCAACTATGACGATTACATGATCGCCGCCGCGCAGGCCCGTGAGCGTGTTTCAGCGGCGAATTCCAAGGCCAAGGAGCGCGTGGCCGAGCTGCAGGATTTTGTGCGCCGCTTCGCGGCCAATAAGTCCAAGTCGCGCCAGGCGACGTCCCGGCTGAAGCAGATCGATCGCATCAAGGCTTCCACAGTCGAAGTCAAGCCTTCGTCCCGCGTCCATCCTTACATCCGTTTTGAACAGAACAAGGTCTTGCACCGCCTGGCGGTGACTGTTGAAAACCTCAACAAGGGCTACGATGGCCAGGCCGTGATCAAGAATTTCTCCATGACGGTGGAGGCCGGCCAGAAGGTCGCCATCATCGGCGCCAACGGTGTGGGTAAGACCACGCTGCTGCGCTTGCTGGCGGGCGATCTGGCGCCCGATTCGGGCAGCGTGAAATGGTCGGACAGCGCCGACCTGGGCTATATGGCGCAAGACGTCTCCGATCAGTTCGAATCGGACGCGAATCTCTTCGACTGGCTCACCGAATACCGCCAACCCGGCGACGACGACCAAGCCATGCGCTCGGTCCTGGGCCGGCTGCTGTTCTCGGGCGATGAAATCGGCAAGTCCGTGTCGGTGTTGTCCGGTGGCGAGAAGAACCGCATGAGCTTCGGCCGCCTGATGCTGGGTCGCCATAACGTCATGCTGATGGACGAACCCACCAACCACCTCGACATGGAATCGATCGAATCGCTGCAGTACGCGCTCGATCTCTACAAGGGCACGCTCTTCTTCGTGTCGCATGACCGCGAATTCGTTTCGGGCCTGGCCACGCGGGTGATCGAGATTCTGCCCACCGGCGAGATCATCGACTACCTGGGCGGCTATGAAGACTACCTGGGTTCACGCGGTATCGACGCCTGAGCCACAGGTCGGCCATGGCGTACACCCTGGAAGGAATCGCCCGATACGAAGAACTCATCAGGAAGAGCCGATTTTTGGCGCTCGCCGCCCCGGTCACCGATGCGGCGGACGCCATGGCTTTTTTCGCGGAGCATCAGGTTCCGGATGCGACCCACAATTGCTGGGCCTATCGTATCGGTCAGGAATACCGTTTCAATGACGACGGCGAGCCGGGTGGAACCGCGGGGAGACCCATCCTCCAGGCGATCGAAGGCCAGCAATGTGACCGGGTGGCGGTGTTGGTGATACGCTGGTTTGGGGGAATCAAGCTGGGTTCGGGCGGTCTGGTCCGCGCCTATGGCGGCGCCGCTGCGCAGTGCCTGCGACTGGCTGACCGCATCGAGATCGTCGAAGAAGCCATGCTCCAGTGCACCTGCCCCTTTTCCGATGTGGCGCTGCTGCAGTCGCGCTTTGCCGTGTTCGCCGCTCGAATCGTGCAAGAACGGTTCGACGCCGACGGGGTGCAGTGGTTACTGGCCGTGCCGCGCGAACGGGCCGCCGAAGCGGCGGCGCTGTTCGTGGATATTACTCGTGGTCGGGCGCGTTGTTCTCTGCAGCCGCCATCTCAGCATGGACCTTCTCCATGTCGAGATTCTTGAGCTGTTCCACCAGCTCGGCCAACTGAGGGCGGGCCAGCGCGCCCGCCTGACGAAATAGCAGCACGCGTTCGCGAAACACCATCAGGGTCGGAATAGATCGTATTCCCAGGGCTTCGGCGATCTCGGGCTGCTCTTCGGTATTGATCTTGGCAAATGTGACATCCGGATGCTCTTCGGACTCGGCTTCGAACACCGGAGCAAAGGACTTGCACGGTCCGCACCACGGCGCCCAGAAGTCGACGATCAGCGGTTTGTCGGCGTCGATCGCGGCCTGGAACGTGTCCTTGTTCAAGTCGATGGTGGTCATGGGCGATTCGTCCTTATTGAAATGGGCGGCCTCTCGGCCGCCCGTCGGTCAAGCCATCAGTGTAAACCTTTTGGCCCGGGCTTCCGTGTCCGATGGATGCCTGTCGCTACAGAGCGTGACCCGATGAGGCGCGAAACTCCTGCATCCACGTTTCGAATTCCCGCGCCGGCATAGGCCGGCCGATGAGGTATCCCTGGATGGCGTCGCAACCCTGTTCTCGCAGGAACTCTTCCTGGCTCGCGGTTTCCACGCCTTCCGCAATGACGGTCATTCCCAGGTTGTGCGCCAGTTTGATGATGGCCCGTACGATGGCGTCGCCGCTGCTTGAAGGCGAGATATCCGAGACGAAGGAACGGTCGATCTTGATGGTGTCCAAGGGAAAGCGCTTGAGCTGAGCCAGGCTCGAATAGCCGGTGCCGAAGTCGTCCAGTGACAGCGTGACGCCAAGCTGCTTCAATCTCTGAAGAATTCCGTTGGCGGACTCCACATCGTCCATCAGCATGGTTTCCGTGATTTCCAATTCAAGGCAGTGGGGCGGCAGCTGATTGTCGCGCAAGGCGCAATGAACAAACACCGGTAGCTGTTGATCGTTGAACTGGCGGGCCGACAGGTTGACCGCCATTCGTATCGGCGGATAGCCCATGCTTCGCCATTGACCGGCCTGGCGGCAGGCCGTCCGCAGAATCCATTCTCCCAGCCGCACGATGAGCCCGGTTTCCTCGGCAAGAGGAATGAAGTGATCAGGAGGGATGAGCCCGCGCTCGGGGTGGCGCCAGCGCACCAGCGCTTCCATGCCGGTGAGTGTGCCGTCGCTCAACCGAATCTGCGGTTGATAATGCAGTTCGAATTCACCGTCGGATATGGCGGCACGCAGATCGCCTTCGAGCTTCACGCGTTCGACGACTTCTTCCTGAAGCGCGGTGCTGAAGAACTGGTAGTTGTTCCGGCCCCGTTCTTTGGCATGGTACATCGCCATGTCGGCATGCTTGATCAGGGTTTCCGGGTCGTTTCCGTCTTGCGGATGAATGGCCACCCCGATGCTGCATGCCGGATAGAAGCGCTGCGATTCCACTTTCAAAGGACGCGAGACTGCCGACATGATTCGCTGCAGAGTCGCCAGCGCGTTGCGGGGCGGCGCGTGATCAAAGAGGATGAACACGAACTCGTCGCCCCCGCGGCGTGCGACGATGTCGCCATCATGCAAGGCATCTTGCAGGCGCTTGGCGACCTGCTGCAGCACCAGGTCGCCCAAGGTGTGACCGACGGTGTCGTTCACCTGCTTGAAGTTGTCCAGGTCGAGAAAAACGACCCAGAAAGGCGCATCACCAGGTTGGGCGGACCGTATCGTCTGTTTGAGCCGTTCACGCAGTTTGTGCCGGTTGGGCAATTGCGTCAGCGCATCGTGCCAAGCCTGGAACTCCAACTTTTCCTGATAGCGGCGAACCTCTGTGATGTCATACTTTGCGGCGACGAAATGCGTGACATGTCCATTCTCGTCGCGAACTGGCGCAATGTGGACGCGCGTCCAGTAAAGCTGCCCATCCTTGCGGTAGTTGCGCAGGACGGTGTGTCCCTCTTCGTGATTCCGCAGAATCTGCTGCAGCGTCGCCAGGCCTTCCTGATTATTATCGTAGCCGTGCATCATGCGCAGGCTGCGGCCCAGCACTTCGTCGGCGGAATAACCCGTCATGCGCTCGAACGCGGGATTCACGTACTCGACGGGATAGCCGGGTTCGGTGGCATTGGCAATCACGATTGCGTTAGCGCTCGCTTCGATCGCGCGCTGGCGCAGATGGAGAGCCGCTTCCATTTCGAGCCGGCGGCTTCTGTCCTGATCGGCCCGCTGCAGGCTTTTTCGCCTGGCGCGCTGCAGTATGGCCACGACGATGGCGCTCAGCAGAGCCATCAGGGCGCCAACGGCCAGGATGGCCCACGGAAGCCAGCGCTGAGGTGGAGCGGTTTCGCCTCCATGGACGCCTATGTCGAGCGTCCAGGATGTCCCGCCGATCACCACCGGCAGGCGCGCCCGCAGCAGTGGCCGCGCCAGTTCGGTGCCGGCGCGGTTGTCGTACACCGTCATGGGTGCGACCGGCGCGCGGGCCGCGTCCGTATACCCTTCGAACTCCAGTCTGACGTGCGCGTGCGGCGTGATTTCCCGGTCAAACAGCGTGTCCATGACCACGGACGGCTGCAGGGCCATGAACACGGCGGCCTTAAAAGTGTCCTGGCGCGCTTCGAGCGTGGCGGGAGGCTGGGTGCCATGGTAGAGCGGCAGGTACATGATGATGACATCGTGGTCGGCGCCGGGCAGTACGCTGGGTATGGGCGCCGTGGCGGCGATCTCTCCGATGTCGCGCGCGCGGCGCAGGGCGTCCAGCCTGACCGGTTCTTCCAATGGCTGGGCCACGGATGCCGCGTCGAGCTTGTCCCGAGGATAGAACTGGCGGACGAACAGGCTTCGGGTGTGCGCTTCGTCACCGGCCTCTGCCGCGACATAGCCGATCATGTCGATGCCCGGCAGCCGTTCGCGCAACTTCATCACTTCGGCCATGCGTTCCAGGGTGGAATAGGAAAAATCCGCGTGCAAGGTCAGTTCCGCATGGTAAGCGCGCGCAACGTCGGCATGCCGGTAGATTTGCATCAGAAGGTCGTTGCGCATGCGGTTGGCCTGCGCGTTGAGCTGCGCCTCCGCTTCACGCTCCACGAAGCGATGGGCCTGCACCACCGCCATCGCTGTCACAAGCAACCCGAGCGTCAGGAAGAGCAGCGGGAGCCACCAGCCGGCGCGCCGGCGGCCGGATGCGGGAAAGCGGGGAGTGGCATCGGAACTCATTCAGCAAAGAAGGCGAACTTGACCGTGAACAGGGCCGCCACGATGTAGGCGGCGGCGTGTACCTCTCGCCAGCGACCCGTGGTCACCTTCAGCACCACATAGCTGATGAACCCGAAGGCCAGACCGTTGGCGATGGAATAGGTGAAGGGCATCATGAGTGCGGTCAGCGCGGCCGGTGTGGCCTCGGAGACGTCATTCCAGTCGACATCCGTTATTTCACGAAGCATCAGCCCCGCCACGTACAGCAGCGCCGGCGCCGTGGCGTAGGCGGGAACCGAACTGGCCAGCGGAGAAAAGAACAGGGCCAGCAAGAAAAGGACCGCCACGGCCAGGGCGGTCAGGCCGGTCCGGCCGCCGGCCTGCACGCCTGCGGCGCTCTCGGCGTAGGCGGTGGTGCTGCTCGTGCCGAGCATGGAGCCCGCAACAATGGCGGTGCTGTCTGAGAGCAGTGCGCGGCTCAGACGCCCCGGGCGGCCTTCCGAGATCAGGCCGGCGCGTTTGGCGACACCGATCATGGTACCTGTGGCATCGAAGACCTCGACCAGCACCAGGACCAAAATGACGTGCACGAAACCGGTGTGCAAGGCGCCCATGATATCCAGCTGCATGAAAGTGGGGGCGATGCTGGGCGGCATGGCGACGATGCCATTGAATGTGTTGTGTCCGAGGGCCATGGAAAGCACCGTGACCACCAGGATGCCGACCAGAATGGCGCCCTTGACGCGCATGGCGTCGAGCGCGGCGATGATGAAAAATCCCAGGATGGCATAGAGGGCGGCCGGCTCCGTGAGGCTGCCCAATGCGATCTTGGTGGCCGGATTCGCCACCACGATGCCCGATGAGGTCAGCGCAATGATGGCAAGGAAGAGTCCAATGCCTGCCGCAATCGCGCTGCGCAAGGAATGCGGTATGCCCGCGATCAGCCAGCTTCGGATGCCCGTTACGGTGATGATCAGAAATATCACCCCCGAGATGAACACGGCGCCCAGCGCCTGTTGCCAGCTGTAGCCCAGCGCGCCCACGACGGTGAAGGCGAAGAAGGCGTTCAGGCCCATGCCGGGCGCCATGCCGATGGGCCAGTTGGCCACCAAGGCCATGATGAGCGACCCCAAGGCGGCGGCCAGGCAGGTCGCCACGAACACGGCATCGCGATCCATGCCGGTTCCCGAAAGGATCTCCGGGTTGACGAAAATGATGTAGGCCATGGTCAGGAAGGTCGTGGTGCCGGCCAGCACCTCACTGCGGGCATCGGTGCCGTGTTCACGCAACCTGAAGATTCGCTCGAGCATAAAAAATTCCGGGGAAACGGATCGGGGAAGGGAGACGCTAAAATCGAAGACTGGATTTTACGGCCTTCACGGTCCCCCCTTCATCACCATGATCATTATCGGATTCGAAAGCTCCTGCGATGAGACGGGCGTCGCGCTCGTATGCACGCAACGCGGACTGCTCGCCCATGCCCTTCACAGCCAGATCGACATGCACCGGGAATATGGCGGTGTCGTCCCTGAACTGGCTTCACGCGATCATATCCGACGCGTCATCCCGCTGGCTCGGGAAGTCCTTCAGCGGGCCGGTCTGACCATGGGCGATATTGGAGCGGTTGCCTATACCGCCGGTCCTGGCTTGGCCGGTGCGCTGCTGGTGGGCGCCAGCGTTGCGCAAGCCTTTGCGTGGGCCAGGCAGCTTCCGGCGGTCCCCATTCACCATCTCGAAGGTCACTTGCTTTCCCCCATGCTGGCCGAACCCCGGCCCGAATTTCCCTTTGTCGCGTTGTTGGTGTCGGGCGGCCACACGCAGCTCATGCAAGTCGACGGGGTGGGGCGCTACACGCTGCTGGGCGAGACGCTGGACGACGCCGCGGGCGAAGCCTTCGACAAGAGCGCCAAGCTGATGGGTCTGGGTTATCCCGGCGGTCCGGCCCTGTCGCGTCTGGCCGAAGGGGGCGACGCGGCCTTGCATGAGTTGCCGCGTCCCATGCTGCATAGCGGCGACCTGGATTTCAGCTTCAGTGGCCTTAAGACCGCCGTGCTCACTCGTGTCCGGGCGCTTGAGAAAGTCCACGGAGCACTCTCGGAGACGCACCTGGCCGACCTCGCGGCAGCGACCGAAAACGCCATTGTCGATGTGCTGGCGGCCAAGGCGCTGAAAGCCCTCAAACGCACCGGTATCCGCAGGCTGGTGGTGGCCGGCGGCGTGGGCGCGAATCGCCGCCTGCGCTCGCAGCTGACGGACGCCATGCGAAAGCAGGGCGGTGAAGTCTACTTTCCACCGCTTGAGTTCTGTACCGACAACGGCGCCATGATTGCCTTCGCCGCGGCAGAGCGCGTCAAGGCAGGCTTGGTCGACCTGGACGCCTCCCGCCACGCCTTCACCATCAAACCCCGCTGGGACCTCCAGGATATCTGCCTGCCCGCATAAAGGTTTATTTCTTGGCGCCGCCGATGCGGCTTTCTTTACCCTGCAGCAGGCGGGCGATGTTCTGCCTATGGCGCAGCAGGAGTACGACGGTGATGATGACGATGGCCAGCGCGATGGACGGATGCAGCGGCCAGGCGCTTCTTGCGCCCATCAGATAGAAGAGCGGCGCGGCGATCGCGGCCAGCACCGACGCCAGCGAGGAGTAGCGGCTTACGTAGGCGACGATCAGCCAGGTGCCGGCCACTGCCAGTGCCAACCAGGGTTCGAGGGCGATCAGTACGCCCAGCGCCGTCGCAACCCCCTTGCCGCCCTTGAATTTGAGGAAGAAGGAATAGACGTGGCCCAGGAAGGCGGCCAGGGCGCAAGCCGCGACGGCCTCCAAAGGCAGGTCAAGTTTCCGGGATACATAGGCGGCGAGGACCACGGCCAGCCAGCCTTTGGCGGTGTCGCCCAGCAGGGTCAGCACCGCCGCCTTCTTGCTGCCTGAGCGAAGTACGTTGGTGGCTCCGGGGTTGCCGGAGCCGAATGTGCGGGGATCCCGCAGCCCCATCAGACGGCTCACGATGACGGCGAAGGGCAGCGAGCCCAACACATAGGACAACAGAATGAGGCCGGCCGAAGTGGCGGCGGACAGCGCGACGTCCATGGTTCAGATCTCCGATTCACTGAGCGGCGATTCTACCGGCTGCGAGGAAGAACGCCAAAATGAACGGGTACAATCGGCTACTTTCAGTTGGTTTTCCACGGGCTTTGGCGGGAGGCAGGATGCGCATACTGGTGAGCAACGACGACGGTTATACCGCTCCGGGCATTGAGGCCTTGTACCAAGCGCTGGAAGGGCTCGGCGAACTGACGGTGGTGGCGCCAGAAACCAATTGCAGCGGCTCCTCGAATTCGCTGACGCTGAACCGCCCGCTTTCCGTGCATCAGGCCGCCAACGGCTTTTATTATGTGAACGGTACGCCTTCCGACTGCGTACACATCGCACTCACCGGCCTGCTCGACTTTCGCCCTGATCTGGTCGTTTCCGGAATCAATAACGGCGCGAACATGGGCGACGACACGCTCTATTCCGGGACAGTCGCGGCCGCCACGGAAGGTTATCTGTTCGGTATTCCGTCCATCGCCTTCTCGCTGACGGAAAGGGGCTGGAACCACCTGGACACCGCAGCGCGCATCGCACGCCAGGTCGTTGAGCGTCACATCGCGCAACCCCTGCAGCCTTCGGTCCTGTTGAACGTCAATATTCCGGCGGTCGCCGAAGTGAGCCTGAACGGCATGCGGGTCACCCGCCTGGGCAAGCGCCATCCTTCCGAACCGGTCGTGCGCAGCCACACGCCTTATGGGGAACCGGTATACTGGATCGGCCCTGCCGGGGGCGCTTCCGATTTTGCCGACGACACCGATTTTGGTGCCGTCGAACGATCCATGGTGTCGATTACACCCCTCAGGCTGGACCTGACACATTACGATCAACTGCCCCAGATTGGGGAATGGGCCGATCCCATATGCGCAAGCCGCTGAATCCTTCGCCCTTCGCATCCGGAACCGTCAATCGTTTCGGGCGTTCCAGCCTGGGCAGCGGGCCGTCTGCGGCCAACAGCAATACTCGCATATTGGGGGCGGGCCCGGCAGCGAAGCCCGCATCCGGGCCGCGCATTCCCGAACGCCAGTACGGCGCAGGCTCAGGAGGCCGCCCGGCTGACGCCGGCGGCGGACGCCCGGAAGATGCCAACCTGGGCCTGAGCTCCGAACGCGCGCGCGAGCGCCTGGTGAACCGCTTGCGGGAACAGGGCATCAGCGACGAATCCGTATTGGCCGCCATGCGCGCCGTGCCGCGCCATCTGTTCGTTGACGAAGGCCTCGCCAGCCACGCTTACGAAGACGCCGCCCTGCCCATCGGGCACGAACAGACGATCTCGCAGCCATGGGTGGTCGCGCGCATGATTTCCGTGTTGACCGAAGGCCGGGAACTGGGCAAGGTGCTCGAGGTGGGCGCCGGCTGCGGCTATCAAGCAGCCGTGCTGTCCCATGTCACCCGCGAAGTACACACCATCGAACGTATACACGGCCTCTATGAAATGGCTCGCCGCAATCTGCAGAAGCTCCGGCTGCCGGGCAGGGTGCGTGTGGTGTTTGGCGACGGCATGGCCGGCTTGCCCGGCAACGCGCCCTTCGATGCCATTATCATTGCCGCAGCCGGGCTTAAAATTCCCAAGACGCTGCTCGAGCAACTCGCCCAGGGCGGGCGGCTGATCGCCCCCGAAGGCGGTGTCGCGCAGCGACTGGTCTTGATTGAGCGGACCGGCCCGGCAAGCTGGCGGCGCCATGAGCTCGATGCCGTGCGATTTGTGCCGTTGCGGCCGGGTACACAGTACTAAATTCAGGAGAAATCATATGCACGGAGGGTATAGCATCGCCCATCCTACCGTTGTCGGTTCGCTGACTCGCTATTCGCGCCACGCCATGCTTGCGCTGGGCGTGCTGGCCGTCCTGGCAGGGTGCGGAACCCGGGGGACGCGGGCGCCGGTCACCGATATGTCGGCCGGCAGCCCGCAAGAGGCGAGCGGCACTTACGTGGTGCGCGCGGGCGATACCCTGTACAAGATCGCTCAGGCCCATGGCATGGAAGTCTCGACGCTGGTGCGTCTGAACAACATCACCGACCCGTCGCAGCTGCGCGTTGGCCAGACGCTGCGCCTCAGCACCTCGACGCCCATGCCCGCGCAGCCGCCCGTTGCCGCCACACCGCCAGCAACCACCGCGCCGATCAAGCCCGTCACCCCGCCGCCGCCGGTCACCGCAGCAGCGCGGGCGTCCGATGCGAACCTCATCAGCTGGGGCTGGCCGGCCGGCGGGAAGATCCTGCAAGGCTTCAATACCAGCACCAAGGGCATCGATATCGAGGGGGCGCCTGGCGATCCTGTGGTCGCGGCCGCCGATGGCAAGGTGATGTATGCCGGCAACGGTGTGCGCGGCCTGGGCAATCTGGTGTTGCTGGGACACTCCAACGGCTTCATCACCGCCTATGCCCATAATCAGCAGTTGTTGGTGAAGACGGGCGACGACATCAAGAAGGGCAGCCGCATCGCTCTGCTGGGGCAGACGGACACCACCTCGCCGCGCCTGCACTTCGAAATCCGTCGAAAGGGTACCCCGGTCAATCCCTTGTCCTACCTGCCGGCCCGATGACACCCAGCCTGGTCTTCGATCTGGAAACCATTCCGGACGCCGACGGGCTGCGCAGCTTGAATGCGCAATGGCGCGAGCTCGATGACGTCGAAGTCATCGAACTCGCTCTGGCGGCGCGGCGGGAATCGCACGGAAACGACTTTCTGCCGCTGCACCTGCACAAAGTCGCCGCGGTCGCCTGCGTGTTCCGTGACGACAATGGCTTCCGGGTGCGTTCTCTGGGCAAGGCAGAAGATGCGGAGCCGGTGCTTCTCACCGGTTTCTTCAAAACCATAGAGCGCTACACCCCGCGTCTGATCAGCTGGAACGGCTCCGGATTCGATTTGCCGGTCCTGCACTATCGCTGCCTCATCAATAGTATTCAAGCCGCGCGCTACTGGGATCTCGGCGACGACGATCGCGACTTCAAGTTCAACAACTATATCGGCCGCTATCACCTGCGCCACATTGATCTCATGGATTTGCTTGCCAAGTACAACCCGCGAGCCAATGCGCCGCTGGACGACCTTGCCAAGCTCTGCGGGTTTCCAGGCAAGATGGGCATGGACGGCAGCCAGGTCTGGAAGGCCTGGTCGGAAGGCCGCCGTGAAGAAGTGCGCGCCTACTGTGAAACCGACGTGGTCAATACCTGGCTTGTCTATTGCCGGTTTAGGCTGATGCGTGGTGAACTGGATCTTCCCGCCTACGAAGCCGAAGTCGAGTTGGTGCGTGCCTCGCTGGACCAGTCCGACGGCGCCCATTGGCGCGAGTATCTGGACGCCTGGCAGGCCTAGTTCGCCCGCCTATCTCGCGGGCGGGGTGCATCATCTGCGGAAACCGCCTGAAAGATGTACGGCCTTTTCCGAAACAGGAAAGAAATCGGCCGCGACGCACAATGCAGTCTCCACGGGGAACCCTGAATCCTCCAACACTCGGGGCCCCTTGCTCACTCGGGTAACAAGGAACTGTCATGAAAAAAGCAATCACTTCCCAAGCCTTCAAGGTCGCCCTGCTGGGCGCCGCAATGGTGGTATCGGCCGGCACCGCGGCTGCCCAGGGCCCGGGTCACCCACGGCTCCAGGACCGTGCCGGACATCATGCCTCCCATCACACGTCTCACGGCCAACCGGGCTTTCACAAAGCCGGCCATCACGGCATGGGTCACCATGGCAAGAGCCTGCGCGGTCATGGACATGCGCAGATGCAACGCGCCGGCCTCGTGGTGCCGGGCTATGGTGCCGTGAGCCGCGATTTTGTCGACGGCATGGGCTTGAGCGGTGAACAGCTCAAGCTCATCGAAGAGGCTCGCACCGCAGGCAAGGCGCTACGCGACACGCACCGCGACCGCCTCAAGGCGCAGCGTGATGCCCGCGGCGAGCGCTTCAGTGCTGGCGCGCTCGAACCTGAACAGGCACTGAAGCAGGCCGATGAGCGCCGCGAAGCCATGCTGGCGGAACGCCGCCAGGTCGACCAAAAGTGGCTCGCCGTCTGGAAATCGCTGGATACCGGCCAACAGGCCCGTGTCGCCGACCATCTGAAGCAAAAGGCCGCGAAGGCGCAAAAGCGTGCGGAACGGTTCGAAGCGCGCAAGAAGGAGCGTGAAGCGGCAAAGGTCCAGAGCGGTGAGGGCAAACAGGGCGCGGACACCAAGGCCTGAAGCCTCGACTCTCCCAGCAATCCCGGCCCTCGAGCCGGGATTCTTGCGTCGGCCCTTGCGGAAACTGGGTAAAATTCCCGCCTGCACTTCCACCGCTTTTTACATCATGAGTTCTGAAGTACTGGATATCGAGTCACTTGACCTGGAAGCCCGCGGTATCGCCCATCGTGACGGCAAGGTGGTGTTTGTCGAGGGTGCCTTACCTGGCGAGCGTGTCCAAGCCAGCGTGGTGCGCCGCAAACCTTCCTATGAGAAAGCGCGCACCGAGCGCGTGCTCCGGGCATCATCACAACGGGTAACACCGACCTGTCCGCATTTTGGCGTGTGCGGGGGCTGCGTTATGCAGCACCTCGATCCGCAGGCGCAGGTCGCGATCAAACAGCGCGTGCTCGAGGACGCCTTTGAGCACATCGGTAAGCTGAAACCCGCCACGGTTCTCTCGCCAATGCACGGCCCATCTTACGGCTACCGCTATCGCGCCCGGCTGTCGGTCCGGCTCGTTCCGCGCAAGGGCGGAGTGCTCGTGGGTTTTCGCGAGCGTCATAGCAGTTATGTGGCCGATATGACGGAATGCCGGGTCATGCCCCCACACGTCTCCGATATGCTGGTTCCATTGCGGCGGATGGTAGAGTCCTTGTCGACACCGAAACGGATTCCGCAGATTGAAGTGGCGGTCGGAGATTGCAGCACGGCTCTGTTGCTCCGGCACATGGAACCGCTGACTCAGGCTGATCTGGATATTCTTCGGGCATTTGCGGCAGCCTGGAATGTCACTTGGTGGCTGCAGCCCAAAGGGCCCGATACCGTACACCTGCTCGACCCGGCCGATGAGGGTCTGCTGGCGTATACCTTGCCGGAGTACGGCCTGCGCATGCAGTACCGCCCGACGGATTTCACTCAGGTGAACCCGCATATCAATCGCAGCCTGGTCAGGCGCGCGTTGTCCCTGCTGGAGACCCAACCCGGCGACCGGGTGGCTGATCTCTTTTGCGGATTAGGCAATTTCACCCTGCCCTTGGCCACTCAGGCACGCGAGGTGGTCGGCATCGAAGGCAGCAGCACGCTCACTGAGCGCGCGCTGGAAGGCGCCCGCGCCCACGGCCTTCAGGACAAGACCCGGTTCAGCACTCTGAACTTGTTTGCCGTCGACGCCGACTGGTTGCGGGCACTGGGTCGCTTTGATCGCATGTTGATCGATCCCCCTCGGGAAGGCGCCGAGGCGGTGGCCGAGGCGCTGTCTGCGCTCACAGACGAGGAACGCCCGCAACGCATTGTGTATGTGTCGTGTAATCCCGGTACGCTGGCTCGCGATGCCGCCATCTTGAAGCACACGGGTGGCTACGTGCTGCGTTCAGCGGGGGTGGTCAACATGTTCCCGCATACGGGCCATGTGGAATCCATTGCCGTCTTCGAAGCGGGCGAGGCTCCGAAACCCACGGCGACTGAAGCGGCGGGTGATCCGCTCATTGCTTCCCCCGGCTCGATAGGCCCGTAACGGCGATGCTTCCAGGCAAAAAGGATCCGGCCCTTGCGGGGCCGGATTTCGCTTCGGGCGTCGAAACGCGTGCCGGGAGCGCCGGATACGCTTAGTTCACGCTGCTTTCCGACAGAATGCGCTGTGCTTCCACACGTACGCGCTCGGGGGCGGTTCCGCCAATATGCTTGCGAGCGGCCACACTGCCTTCCAGGGTCAGGACTTCGTGGATGTCGGCCTGAATTGAAGGATGAAAGGCCTGCAGCTCGGCCAGGCTGAGATCGGCGAGATCGCAGCCGCGGGTTTCGCATTCGCGTACGGCATGCGCCACGGTTTCATGCGCATCCCGGAAGGGCAGGCCCTTCTTCACCAGGTAATCGGCCAGGTCGGTGGCGGTGGCATAGCCCTGCATGGCGGCTTCGCGCATGGCTTGGGGCTTGACCCGAATCCCGGGCACCATGTCCACGAAGATGGTCAACGTGTCGCGGATGGTGTCGGCCGAGTCGAACAGCCCTTCCTTGTCTTCCTGGTTGTCCTTGTTGTAGGCCAGCGGCTGGCCCTTCATGAGCGTCAGCAAGGCAATCAGGTGGCCGTTCACGCGCCCCGTCTTGCCGCGAGCCAGCTCGGGGACGTCGGGGTTTTTCTTCTGCGGCATGATGGAGCTGCCCGTGCAGAAGCGATCGGCAAGGTCGATGAAGCCCACGCGGGGGCTCATCCATAGCACCAGTTCTTCGGACAGGCGCGAGATGTGCGTCATGATCAGCGCTGCAGCCGCGCAGAACTCGATCGCGAAATCACGGTCGGATACGGCGTCGAGCGAGTTGCGGCAGACTTCATCGAAGCCCAGGCTGCGGGCAACACGTTCGCGGTCGATGGGGAAGGATGTGCCTGCGAGTGCGGCCGCGCCCAGGGGCAGGCGGTTGACGCGTTTGCGGCAATCGGCCAGACGTTCCGCGTCGCGGCCGAACATTTCCGCATAGGCCAGCAGGTGGTGGCCGAAGGTGACCGGCTGCGCGACCTGCAGGTGGGTGAAGCCGGGCATGATGGTGTCGGCGTGTTCCAGCGCCAAGCCGGCCAACCCCGTGCGCAGCTGCCTCAACAATTCGAGCGCGGTGTCGATCTCGTTGCGCAGCCACAGGCGGATGTCAGTGGCGACCTGATCATTGCGTGAACGGCCGGTATGCAGCCGCTTTCCGGCGTCGCCAACCAGCTCGACCAGGCGTTTCTCGATATTGAGGTGAACGTCTTCCAGATCGATCGACCAGTGGAACTCACCGGCGTCGATTTCCTGAAGGATTTGTTCCATGCCGCCTTCGATGGCGCTGCGATCCTGCACGCTGATCACGCCGACCGCGGCCAGCATTTCTGCGTGGGCCAGCGAGCCCTGGATATCGAAGCGCGCCATGCGCTGATCGAAATTGACGGAAGCGGTATAGCGCTTCACCAGGTCGGAGACAGGCTCCGAGAAGCGCGCGGACCAAGCCTGCGCCTTGTTGGCAAACTGGTCCTGTGTGGGGGAGGGGGTGTTGTTCGACATAGTGGTCGGAATTATAAGGGACGCCCTACGGTATATTTACACGGTTTGTCATCATCCCTGGCGACTCATGCAGCACGAGGTCTCTTCCTATACGCTTTTCGGCCATAGGCTCTTCAACGAATTGCTGCGCGATGCGGAATGGGCCGGCATCGCCATGATGTTGCTGGCTGGTCTCGCCATTCTGGTGGCGATTGCCCTACTGATCTCGCGCATTCTGGGATCGGTGGCGCGCCGTGCCCTGCAATTGCTTGGCCAAGCCCAATGGGCTGAAAGCCTGATCCGCCGCAAAGTCTTTCGCAATATCGGCTTTGCCTTGCCTTTGCTGATCGTGCTGAGCAACCTGCCTTTGCTGGCCATCGAGCCGGGCCTGGCCAATCTGCTTGCCCGGATCTTCACTTCGGCCGGCGTGGTTTTCATCTTCTTTGCGCTCATTGGTGCGTTGCGCAGCTGGGAAGACGTCTATTCCGCGAGCCACCGGGCTCAGACTCGTTCCATCAAAGGCTATGTGGAGCTGGGGCGCATCCTGTTATGGGCGGTCTGCACCATTTTGGTCGTGTCCATCATGATGGATCGTTCGCCGCTGCTCATGCTTTCCGGTCTCGGGGCCTTGTCCGCCGTGCTGCTGCTGGTCTTCAAGGACACTTTGCTTTCGCTGGTGGCCAGCACGCAGATGAGCAATTACGACATGCTGCGCCTGGGGGACTGGATCGAAATGCCGCAGGCAGGCGCGGACGGCTTTGTGATCGACATGGCGCTGCATACCGTCAAGGTGCAGAACTGGGACAAGACCGTCACCACCATCCCGACTTACAAGTTGTTTTCCGAGAGCTTCCGCAACTGGCGCCACATGTTTGAATCGGGCGGCCGGCGCATCAAGCGTACACTGCGCATCGATGCGAGCACCGTGCGCTTTCTGACTGAAGCCGAAATCGCGGAGTTGCGGCGCTATGCACTGATACGCGACTATCTGGACGGCAAGCAAGTCGAGCTGGAGGAATCCAATCGCCGACTGGGCGAACTGACCGCTGTGCCGGCCAACCGCCGCCGCCTGACCAATATCGGCACCTTCCGCGCCTATGCCAAGGCATATATCGAACGGCACCCCGAAATTCGCGATGACATGCTGATGATCGTGCGCATGATGGAGCCCCAGTCAGAAGGCATACCCATAGAGGTCTACTGCTTTACCAACAATACCGCCTGGGTGGAATACGAGCGCATCCAGGGCGATATCTTCGATCATTTACTGTCCATCCTGCCCGAATTCTGGCTGCGTCTCTACCAGGCGCCGGCTGGCAGCGATCTGTCAAAATTGCGAACACTCTAAGGAAGAAGCATGAAAATGATCTCGGCGATCATCAAGCCGTTCAAGCTCGACGAGGTGCGTGAAGCGCTGGCCGATATCGGCGCGACCGGCGTCACCGTGACCGAAGTGAAAGGGTTTGGGCGACAGAAGGGACACACCGAACTCTATCGCGGGGCGGAATATGTGGTGGATTTCCTGCCCAAGCTGCGGGTCGATATCGTGTTGCCGGCGGGCATGGTGGAAGTGGCGATCGACGCCATCATCAAGGCTGCCTACACCGGCAAGATCGGTGATGGGAAGATCTTCGTTACGCCCGTGGAGCAGGTAGTACGCATCCGCACCGGCGAAAGCGGAATCGACGCGCTGTAGCGCTGCTTCCAGGGGGAGCGGCCCGGCGCGGCTGCGGGCAGCATGCGGCTACGGCCGGCCGGCCCCGGCAATGTCCCAGAATTCCGGCAGGAAGGCTTCTGCCACCAACAGCGGCTGACCCAGGCGCCAGAACACGGAACAGCGCGCCACGATTGAATTCGGATCCGGACAACCGGCGCCCAGGTGCTGAAGCATCGTTCGGTACAAGGGATGCTGACGATGCAGTCGGCACACGAAGAACCGGGAACGGTTGATCTGCGGATCATGGTAGAGCATGTCGGCGAGCGGCCGCGTACGCAAGCGGCGCATGCCTTGCCATAAGGCGTGTGAAGCGGCCAGAGGGGTGAAGCTGCGGGCGTACACGCAATCGCTGCCGCCTATGGACATGCAGATTTCCCGCAGCCAGATCTCACTGCGGGGCGCCCGCGCAAGCATCCATGCCTCTTCGGTGCGCAGGCCGTCGACCCGCTCGCGTACGACGCGCAGCTCGAGCGGCCCCAGCCGGCGTAAGCCTGCAGTGAGGGCTCCCGGCCGGAGCAGCCAATATTTCTGGTGTGAAGTCAGGGAAGGAGGCGGCTCACGCAGCCAGCCGCTGTGACTGCAGGGTACAAGTTCCATAAGGCGTATTATCGCCAAAGACATACAATGCTGCCCATGGAAAAAATACGAATCTCCAAGCTCATGGCCGAACGCGGCATGTGCTCCCGCCGCGAAGCCGACGCCTACATTGAACGCGGCTGGGTCCGCGTGGACGGCGTGGTCGTGTCCGAACTTGGCAGCAAGGCCTGGCCCAACCAGAAGATCACCCTGGAAAAACAGGCACGGCAGCGCCAGACCTCGCGCGTCACCATCATTCTCAACAAGCCCGTGGGCTATGTGTCGCATCAGGCCGATCATGGGTATCGTCTTGCCGCATCGCTCATCACGCCGGCGAACCTCTACCGCCCGCAGAAACAATCACAGGCGTTCGATCCCGCCCACTTGCGTGGGCTGGCCCCGGCGGGTCGTCTGGATATCGATTCCCAAGGTCTGCTCGTCCTCACGCAAGACGGCCGCATCGCTCGCCAGCTCATCGCCGACGACAGCGAAATCGAGAAAGAGTATCTGGTGCGGGTCGAGGGGCATATTGCCGCCAATGGCCTGGCAAGGCTCAGGCACGGGCTCTCGCTGGACGGCGCGCAACTCCTGCCGGCCGAAGTCGAATGGCTGAACGAGGACCAGCTGCACTTTGTGCTGCGCGAGGGCAAGAAGCGCCAGATTCGGCGCATGTGCGAACAGGTCGGCCTGAAGGTCGTCGGCCTGAAGCGCGTACGCATGGGCCGCATCGTCCTGGGCGACCTGCCGCAAGGCAAGTGGCGCTACCTGCGTGAAGGCGAAACCTTTCTCTAACTGCGTGCGCTGCGTGTCAGGGTATGGCCGGCGCGGGCGTCCTGGCCCAGCGTTTGGGTCAGCCAGGGCAGGGCATCTGCCAGGCCATCGTGCAGCGTCCAGGGCGGGTTGATCACGAACATGCCGCTGCCGTGCAAGCCGAATCCGTCCGATGCAGGCCTGCACACCTGCAACGCCGCATGGACCCACACCACGTCGAGCTTCTCCAGGGCACGGGTCATTGTCTGGACCTCACGCCGCTGAACCAGCGGATACCACAGCACGAAGCAGCCCGTCGCAAAACGCTTGAGTCCTTCCTGTATGGCGGTCAGGCTCCGACGGTAGTCGAGCTTGTCCTCGTAGGAGGGGTCAATGAGAACCATGCCGCGTCGGGTGGGCGGCGGCAGCAAGGCCTTGATGCCATCGTAGCCATCCGATTGCGTGACGGTCACCTGGCGCGAACGTCCGCGCTCGTGTCGCGCCAGGTTCCGTTTCAGCACATCGATCTCGCTGGGGTGCAATTCGAAAAGGCGCAGGCGATCATCATCGCGCATGGCTTCCAGGGCGAGCCAGGGGGAACCCGGGTAGCGCTGCAGCCGGCCGGGATCATTGAAGGCCGCGATGGCTTCCTGATAGCGGGCGATCAGCTGGGGCGGGGGTGAACCGGCTGCCAGCCGTGCCACGCCTTCGGAGAATTCCGCCTTCTTCTGTGCCCATTCATCGTCCAGGTCGTAGATGCCGGCGCCGGCGTGCGTATCGATGATCCAATAGGGCGCGGGTTTCTGGTTGAAGTGGTCCAGGACATGGACCAGAATGGCGTGCTTGAGTACATCGGCGTGATTGCCGGCGTGGAAGGCGTGTCGGTAGCTGAACAATGCGGGTCTCTTTCAGAATGGGCGGGTGTGCTGTTTGACTGATGAGTCAAACAGCACACTGGGAGCCATGGTTTCCACTTCGTCGGTGATGATGGCGTCGCACCCCCAACCCAGCAGTTCGCGGGCGCGGCTGATTTCATTGACCGTCCAGATTGCGAGAGTCAAGCCTTCCGCTTTGATTTCGCGCACGAGATCTTGGCTCACATGACGGTGGTTCAGGTTCAGGCCCGCGCAGCCCAGGCGGCTCACGCGAGCCCGCCAATCGGCGGGGAGCTCGTTTTCAATGAGAAGCGCGCGCGGCAGCTCGGGCGCGACATCGCGGGCAGCGGCCAGGGCGGTCTCGGAAAACGAAGAGAGCAGAGGCGGGAGCGAAGCGCCTTCCCATAGCGTGGCGGCAAGGGTGGCGATGCGTTCGCCGGTATGCTGTTCAAAGCCGGCCGTGGGTTTGATCTCTATATTGCTATGGATGCCGTGCGCGCGCGTGTAAGCAGCAATGCCGTACAGTGTCGCCAAGGGCTCGCCCGAATAGGCAGCGGAATGCCAGCCGCCGAAATCGAAGCGCGCCATGTCGGCGTACCGATAGTCGGCCGCCCGCCCCGTGCCACTGGAAGTCCGTTCAAGCGTGTCATCGTGCAGCAGGATGGGCACGTCGTCGGCGCTCAGCTTTACGTCATATTCCATCATGAGAAAGCCGCAGGCCGCGCCTCGACGGAAGGCGGCCAGCGTGTTTTCCGGCGCCTTGCGGCCGGCGCCGCGGTGGGCAACCAGCTTGGGATAAGGCCATTGCGCAAATGGGGCGGGCATGGGCGGCGGCTCCGGGACGGGTCGCCGGGGTGGCGACGGGAGTCTCATTTTACCTCTGGCGATGAGGCCGCGGAGCCTTGGGTACCCGGGGCCAGGTGGTAAACTCCCGCAAAGCTAAAATTTGAACCAGGTGATTAATGTTCGATTTCATTCGCACGCACCAGCGCCTCATGCAGCTCGTGCTGCTGGTGCTCATTCTTCCCTCGTTCGTCCTGATCGGCGTCAGCGGCTACACCAACTACGTATCCGGCGATAAAGATCTGGTGAAAGTGGGGGATTCCGCAGTGACCCTGCAGGAATTCGAACTTGCGCGGCGCAACCAGCTCGAGCAGATGCAGCGCGGCGGCATGGGCCGGTTCGATCCCGAAGTCCTGAACAACCGTCCTGCCCGCGAGATCCTGCTGGAATCGCTGGTCGACCGCCGCGTATTGGTGGACACCGCCACGCGTGAACGGTTCAGCGTATCCGACGCCGTCCTGCGTAGCTCGATCGCCGGTATGCAGGAATTCCAGGACAACGGCACATTTTCCGCCGAGCGCTACAACGAGCTGCTCGAGTCGGCGGGTCTGAGCACGCGCGACTTCGAACAAGGCCAGCGCGGCGAACTCGCACTGGACCGGGTGCTGGGCCCTGTCGTCAGTACCGCCGAGCTGCCGCAGCCGGTGCTCGAACGCATTTCCGCCGCACTTACCGAAGAACGCAGCGTTCGCCTGCTGGCCTTCCCGGCGTCCGACTACGAGAAGGACATTGTTGTGGCGGATGCCGACGTCAAGGCGTGGTACGACGAAAACAAGCAAAACCTGATGGTTCCGGACCAAGTGGCGGTTCAGTATCTGCGGTTGGACGAAGCGGTCGCCATGCAGGCCGTGGGTGAAATCTCTGAAGCCGATCTGCAGACTTATTACGATCAGAATAAATCTCGCTATGTCACCCCGGCACGGGTGAGCGTGAGCCACATACAGATCAGCGTCGCCCCTGACGCTTCGGAAGAAGAGCGCGCCGCTGCTCACGCGCGCGCCGAGGCCATCGCGGAAAAGGTGAAGGCTGAGCCGTCGTCCTTTGCCGATGTTGCCCGCGCAGAATCACAGGATGTCGGCACGGCTCGCGAGGGCGGGCGCCTGGGCTGGGTCACGCGGGGAAGCTGGCCGCAGGCACTGGAGGAAGCTGTCTTCGCTTTGCCGCAAGGGGGTGTTTCAGAGGTCGTCGAAGGCCCTGCCGGCTACCATGTCTTCATCGCTGATCTGGTGGAGCCCGAGAAAGGCGAGACCTTCCAGGAAGCCCGCGAGAAAGTCGAAGCGGAAGTCCGCCGCCAATTGGCGTCCGAGCGCTTTGCTGAGCTGGCCACACGCCTGACCGACCTGGTTTATGACAATCCTGCCAGCCTTGAGCCGGCCGCCAAAGAATTGGGGATGGAACTACATACCGTTGCCGGTGTGACGCGCGATTCTTTGCTGGGCGTGGAAGAGGTGGGCGAGCAGGCCGCCGCGGCGAGCCCTGATGCGGCGATTTTCGAAGACCCGCGGGTACGCTCCACGCTCTTCTCATCTTCGCTGCTTCAGGAAAAGGCCAATTCGGGCGTGATCGAGATTTCGCCGGACACCATGGTGGCGCTGCGAGTCGCCAGCTTCCAAGAGGCCCATGTCCCGCCTCTGGAACAGGTGAAGGGCCGTGTCGAGTCCACACTCGTGGCGGAACGGGCCCGTGCGGCCGCGGCGGCGGCCGGCGAGAAAGCGGTGGCGGAATTGCGCACCGCCGATGCCGCCGCAGAACCTGAATTCGATTTCGGCACGCCCATGACCTTGAGCCGGATCGACAGTCAGGGCGTGGCCAAGGCGGTCCTTGATGCAGTATTCGCGGCTGACGCCAAGGCATTCCCCGCCTATGTCGGCATTACGGGGCCCCAGGGCTATGTCGTGGCCCGCCTCGAATCCATTGAAGCCGGCGAGGCGGCTCCGCGGCTGATCGCGGGCCTGGGCGTGGAGCTCTCTCGCTCCTTGGGCATGGCCGAACAGCAGGCGGTGCTGCAGGAAATGCGGGCGCGGGCGGGTGTAGTGCGCACGCCCGAGGCCGAAGAAGTCCTTTCCGGCGAGACCACGGAATAGGCAAGCGCTCCCATGGGAGCGCCCCCTGGCCGTGCTGCAACACCGGCAAGGGCGCGCTCCTCGTGTGGAACAGGCGTCGGGCACAGCGCAATCAGCGCTTTACTCGCCGCCTTTTTCTTTGGCCGACCGGTTCCCGGCCTGCTCGTTCCCCGTCTGCCCGCCCCTCGAGGCCGAACCGCCCATCGATGACTCGCGTTGAACCCGGATGCGATTGTCGATGTCCTGCACGCCGCTGCAGTCGTCGACGCAGTTCTCGATCGCGTGTTTTATGTGGCGCGCAGGCACCGTGCCTTCCAGCGTGACGTGCCCGCCCGAGACGTTGACCGAGACTTCGCTCACGTCCAGGCCGCTGCGGCTCAGTTGCTCGCACACGTCCTCGTGTATTCGCTCGTCCGTCCGCTGGTAGTTTTTTGGCATTCGGCGCTGCATGTCGGAACGCCCCCAGTTCGGGCTGGTCTGGCGACCGGAGCCCATATCGTAGCGGCCGGCGCCACGATACCAGTCGGGTTCCGGCCCGCCCGATGCACCGAAATCATCTCCCCATTCGTAACCGCCTTGCTGGGCCATCTGCTCATCGCGCATGCCCCCGGAGCCGCCACCTTGCCGTGAAGGATTGGCGCTGCCGCCCTGGCCCCCGCGCCCGTGCCGGTAATCGCCATAGCCGCCGCCGTACTGGCTGATGGAGGACTGCCCGCGCTCTCGCTCTCGCTCACGACCGCGCTGCGGGCTGCGGAAGTCATTGCCTTCATAGCCGCCCCATTCGCTGCGCCCGGCGCGCTCGAAGTCAGCGCCTTCATTGCGGCCGTATTCGCCATAGCCGCCGTGACCGCCGTATCCGTGACCTCTACTGTAACGGTCCCCGGCGCCCGCAAAATCGTCATCCGATGAGGACATGCGGCGATAGTCGCCACCCGCGCCGTATTCGCGATCGGCACCGGACTGACCGCCTCGTTCGTATCGACCAGTACCTTGGGCCTCATCGAAATAGGGCGAACCCCCTCGGTGGCCGCCGCGCTCGCCGTAGTGTCTTTCCATCCTCTCGCCGCCGTGCCGCTCGCGGTCATAGCCCGATGGGCGATCTTCCGACGCACCATAGCGTCTGCCCCGCGGATCATCGTTGCGCATATTGCTCTCCTTGCTGGTTCGTTCACAGTACCGGGAAGGTATTTCCCGGGTTTCATGCCGATCCTGGTCGAGCAAGGGCTATGCCTGTGGCGGCCGGCAGTTCTGATGCCGCGGTGGCCGGCTGCGGATGAAAACGCCTAATTCAGCATGGGCTCCAGATATTCCCATATGGTGCGGGCAATCTCCTCCTGCGCCGCCACGGTTGGATGCAGGCCGTCGGGCTGGAACATGTCGACGCTGGTGGCGATGCGTTCCAGCATGAAGGGCACCAGTGCGGCGCCGGTCTCCTGCGCCAGTTCGGCATAGGCCTCGTGGAACTGACGAGCATAACGCTGTCCGTAGTTGGGCGGAATGTGCTGGCCCACAAGCAGGACTGCGGCTCCTTGTGCGCGGCACAGCTCGATGATCTTGCGTAGCTGGTCCTTCATGTCCGCCACGGGCAAGCCGCGAAGTCCGTCGTTGGCTCCCAACTGCAACACCACGATATCGGGAGGAAACTCGTTCAATACCTGAGGAAGTCGCTGCAGCCCGCCGGCGCTTGTGTCGCCGCTGATACTGGCGTTACGTATCTGGTATGCTTGTTCCCGGTCCGCCAAGCGCCGCTCGATGATTCCGACCCAGCCCGTTCCCCGGGGCAGGCCATATTCCGCCGACAGGCTGTCGCCGAACACCAGGACGTTCTGCGCGCGATGCTCGCCGGCGGCTTCTGTCAGAGCTGGAAGCCCATCCGCCGCAGCATGGCCGGCACGTATCCACAGCAATAGAGCCAATCCCAGTAACAAGACAATCGACTTTCCAGCACGCATGCACTCTGCTCCCAGTATTGAAGTGACAGACCTTTGTCAGCGCGTCGCCGACAGTTCCGGTGTCCTGGACATTTTAAGCATGGTGAGCTTCACGGTGTGGGAAGGCGAAGCCGTGGCC
>JAEWFK010000016.1 GCA_023388835.1 Pseudomonadota bacterium
GGCCGGAGGCCGCCGGCTCGCTTCCAAAGCCGCGGCTTTGCTCTTCTCTCAGCGTGTTGAGCGCCCGCAGAGTATTGTCGACCGTAGGCAGCTGCGTATCGATGGACGCGTCGGCCATGCTGCGCGCCATGCGCAGTGCCTTGCGGGTCAGCGGGGACGCTTCGTCGTAGCGCGTCTCGATGGCGCGCACGACGGCTTCGGTTTCGGCCTTCCAGATTTCCGGCTGACGCATCATCAGCGCGAGTTGCGCGGTCATGATGCGGGTACGGAGATTCTCGCGGAAGCGTGCAGCCTGGTCCGGGGACATGAGCAGAGCGTTGGCATCGTCAACCCGCCTGACGTCAATGAACTGGCCCAGGTCTTCACGCATGGACCTCAAGGCGTCGCTTGACCAATCACGCGTCGTTTCCCAAGCCTCCTTCCACCACGCCTGGTCGCCCGATCTTGCGGGCGGAACGGTCGGCGCGGGCTGTTCGCGCGCCGGGAGTTCTGACGATCGATCAGCTCGGCGCCCGGCTTCGTCGGGCATGATGAGCGGGGCTTCGCTCAACAGCATGGCCAGTTCTTCCAGCTGACGCGAAAACACCGCCATATCAATGGTGGATGCCGCTCTGAGACGATCGAGGTCGCCATTGATCGTTTGAAGCAAGGAAGCCAGGGCCGGACGGTTTGCGCGCGAAAGCTGCGCTTGGGCGGATTCCAGCGCCACGATGGCATTGCGGACATTTCCGCCCAGCTGCAGTTGCTGTTGCGCAATGGTGACCAGATGATCGACGTCGTTCAGCAGCACGATCTCAGAACCCCGTTCCGTCATGCTGCGCAAGGCTTCATCGAGATCGCGGATGATGGTTGCTGCTTCATCGAGTTGCGTCTGCAGGCCGTTGATGCGCTGTTCCTGCGCCTGGAGTCGGCCCAGCGCATCTTGCGCCTGAACGCCTGCGCGATCAGCTGCTCCGGCATTCGAAGAAAGCTTTTCCACCAGTTGAGCGTGGCTATCCTGGGCCTGGCGCTGTTGCACCCACACCAGCCCCGATAAGCCTGTTGCGATCAATGCCAGAACCAGGGCAGCCGGCGCAAGCATCGACCGGTTTCCCTTCTCAGCCGCCGGTCGCTGGCCCTCGGGAGCGCCCGAAGGGGGAACCCGTTTGTTCGCCGGCGTCGTCAGGACGGGAGACTTGGAACGAGCGCGATCGTCTTGCGACATTTCGGATTTGTTGTCTGTCATGGCCGGATTGTAAACCTATGGTTTCGCCGTTACTGCCGCAACGGAATGAATCGCCCTGACGATGGAATCGTCGTCAGGCCTGCACAGCGCCATGCGTCGGACACCCCCGTCCAACCGCGATGCCAACACCGATTGTAGCGTCGCACCGATGCGTTCGTGGATCGCCACAAAGGCCGCCTTCGACCACTCCTCCAAAAGGCCGAGCGCGTCGATGTGATTGACGACTGCACGCACGCCCTCGCCACTTGTCAACAGAAAGACGCAACGCTCGGGGCGCGACAGTGCGGCACGCAGCTCCAGGGCCATTTCGGGAGACCAGGCGGCGTTCACCCTCTCGTAAACGGGCAGGAAGTCCACCTGCACGCCGCGCGCCTGAAGCGAACCACCCAGCCATTCCCTGCCATGGACGCCCCGCACAATCAGCACCCGTTTCAGCGTCACCCCGTGAGCCAACAACACATTCAATAAGGACTCGGAATCTTGTGCCGGCTCATCGGCTGGTGGATGCAGAACGGAGCCGGCCGGAATCCGGCCGGATTTCAGCAAAGCCTGAGCGCTGCTCGCCCCCACCGTGGCCGCTATGGTTTCCGTCGGCCACTCGGTCGACAAGGAAGGCGCGGGGGCTCCTGCGGACCTGCTTGTCGAAAAGTTAGGCGTAGAGCCGAGCCATTGCAGATAGCGCTCGGCCGCATATCGGCTGACAAAGACCACGACGTCGTAGTCGGCGGGCAAGGGCACGGACGCCGGCGCCGGCAGAGGGCGCAGCTCGAGGGCGGGCAATTCATGGACATTCATGCACAACGCCCGCAGGCGCGCGGGCACTGTGCCGTTGCGACCCTGCGGGCGTGTGAGAAAGACCTGTACAGGAGACATGCCGCAGCTCACGGCGTGCGTTGCGCTCAGGCCGAGGGCGGCAACAGGCGCGCCAGGATTGCGTCAGCACCCTGATCCAGCAGTTCGCGCGCAGCAGTCTCGCCCAAAGCTATCGCGTCCGAGGCTTTGCCGGAAATGTGGCTGCGCACGATACGCGAGCCGTCGGGTTCGGCAACCAAGGCATCGAGCGACAAGGTGCCTTCATTCACCTGAGCATATGCTGCCAAAGGCACTTGACATGAGCCTCCCAGAACGCGAGACACGGCCCGCTCGGCAAGGGAACACGCGGTGGACTCGGCGCTGGACAGCGGTTGCAGCCAGGCGACCAATTCTGTGCGTGATTCGAGGATTTCGATGCCGAGGGCGCCCTGCCCGGCGGAAGGCAGGCTCACGAGGGGATCGAGCAGAGCGCGGATGCGATCCGCCAGGCCCAGCCGGCGCAAGCCGGCCGCGGCAAGAATGATGGCGTCGTACTCGCCCTTGTCCAGCTTGCCCAGGCGAGTGTCGAGATTGCCTCGAAGCGGCTTGACCTCGAGTTGCGGAAAGCGCGCACGCAACTGCGCTTCCCGGCGCAGGCTGGAGGTGCCCACCACCGCTCCGAAAGGCAGTTCTTCGAGCGACGCGTACGCGGTGGACACGAAGGCATCCCGGGGATCATCGCGCTCCATGATGACCGGCAAGCTGAAAGGACTTTGCAGATCGACGGGCACATCCTTGAGCGAATGCACCGCAAGATCGGCTCTGCCGTCCAGCAGAGCCGTCTCGAGTTCCTTGACGAACAGACCCTTGCCGCCCACCTTGGACAGCGTGCGATCGAGGATCTGGTCGCCGCGGGTGGTCATCTTCAGCAGGCTGACTTCACACTGAGGGTAAAGAGCCTGCAGCCGCGCCTGCACATGCTCGGCCTGCCAGAGGGCGAGCCGGCTGGCGCGGGTGGCGATCACCAACCTGGAGGGATTCGACATTGTCATCCCGCCAGGTAGTTGAAGAGCAGGGCCAGGGCGATGCCGATGAGGGCCAGGATGCCCAGCCCCTGCAGCAGCGACAGCCCGGACTCAGGCTTCTCGGGATCGGAAGACTTAAACAGACTCATTGAGTGTGCCCTGTTTAGCGCCCTTGCGGGAGCCGAGCCATTTGCCCAGACCCACCACGAAGATTGCGCCAATGACTTCAGCAGCGATCTTCACCGGGGTACTGACCACGCCCACGTTATCGACCACAAAGACGTCGGTCACCAGCATGCCGCCTGCGATCCAGCCCAGCAATGCCGCACCGAAGGTGACGACCAACGGAAAGCGGTCAATCAGCTTCAGTACCAGCGTGCTGCCCCAGATGATGATGGGCACGCTCACGATCAGGCCGAAGATCACGTAATAGAGCTGGTGATCGGCATGGGTGTTCTGCGCCGCGCCCGCAATGGCGATGACGTTATCCAGACTCATGACCAGGTCGGCAATCAGAATGGTCTTCACCGCAGCCCAGACGGAAGAGCTGCTCTTGACATTGCCGTGCGCGTCTTCTTCGGGAATCAGCAGCTTGATGCCGATCCACAGCAGCAATACGCCGCCGACGATCTTCAGGAAAGGAATGTCGAGCAGCACGAGCGCAAAGGCAATGAGCACGACGCGCAGACCAATGGCGCCCGCCGTACCCCAGAGAATACCTTGCATGCGCTGTTTTGGCGCCAAGTTGCGGCATGCCAGCGCGATGATGACTGCGTTGTCACCACCCAGCAGGATGTCGATCAGGATGATCTGGAAAATCGCTCCCCAATGGAGCGTCTGAAAAAATTCAACCATAGGTGTTTCCGTTGCCTAGAGGCGTTAAGAAGATACATAGGCCCACGCGCAGCCGGGTACGCTGGGTGCAGAAAAGCGGGCCATTATAATTCAGCTTCTTGTAAGAATCGCCGCAAGGCCCTGCGAGTGCGCCGCCTTATCCCTTACGGGGAGGAGACGAACACACAGCATGTAAGGGCCCGTTTGTGACGGGCCCCCCATTACTTACAACACCGACTTGAGCAGCTTGCCCATTTCGGAGGGATCGCGGGTAGTGCGGATGCCGCAGGCTTCCATGACCTCGAGCTTGGCGTCGGCCGTGTCGGCGCCGCCGGAGATCAGGGCGCCGGCGTGCCCCATGCGTTTTCCGGGAGGGGCGGTGACGCCGGCAATGAAGCCGACTACCGGCTTCTTCATGTTGTCCTTCGCCCATTCAGCGGCGTTGACCTCGTCGGGACCGCCGATTTCGCCGATCATGACGACGGCATCGGTATCTGGATCATCGTTGAACATCTTGAGCACATCGACGTGCTTCAGGCCATTGATGGGATCGCCGCCAATGCCGACCGCGGACGATTGGCCAAGGCCCAGTTCGGTGAGCTGAGCCACGGCTTCGTAGGTCAGCGTGCCGGAACGGCTGACCACGCCGATGCGGCCCTTGCGGGAGATGTGACCCGGCATGATGCCGATCTTGATCTCGTCGGGCGTGATCAGGCCGGGGCAGTTGGGGCCGAGCAGCAGCGTCTTCTTGTTTTCGGCACGCATGCGGTTGCGCAACTGCAGCATGTCGCGCACGGGAATGCCTTCGGTAATGCAGATCACCAGATCGAGGTCGGCATCAACGGCTTCCCAGATGGCATCGGCAGCGCCTGCGGGCGGAACATAGATGACCGAGACGGTCGCGCCGGTCTCAGCCTTGGCTTCCTTGACCGTTGCATAAATGGGCACACCTTCGAAATTCTCGCCGGCTTTCTTGGGATGCACACCCGCGACGAACGCTTCCTTGCCATTGGCGTACTCGCGGCAATAGTGGGTATGAAACTGACCCGTTTTGCCGGTCATTCCCTGGGTGATGACCTTGGTGTCTTTGTTGATCAAAATCGACATGTAAAAATCCTCGGCAAATTCTTATTTCGCGGCAGCCACGACTTTCTGCGCAGCTTCGGCCATGGTATCGGCGCTGATGATGGGCAGGCCCGAGTCGGCCAGCAGCTTCTTGCCCAGGTCTTCGTTGGTGCCCTTCATGCGCACGACCAGCGGCACGCTGAGGTTCACGGCCTTGCACGCGGCGATGACGCCTTCGGCGATGATGTCGCAACGCATGATGCCACCGAAGATGTTGACGAGAATCGCCTCCACGCCTTCGTTCTTCAGCATGATCTTGAAGGCTTCCGTGACCTTCTCTGCCGTGGCGCCGCCGCCGACGTCCAGGAAGTTGGCCGGTTCGCCGCCAAACAGCTTGATGGTGTCCATGGTCGCCATCGCCAGACCTGCGCCGTTCACCAGGCAACCGATATTGCCTTCGAGCTGGATGTACGCCAGGTCAAACTTGCTGGCTTCGACTTCAGCCGGATCTTCTTCGTCAAGGTCGCGGTACTCCACGATCTCGGGATGACGGAACAAGGCATTGGAATCGAAGTTGAACTTCGCGTCCAGGGCGATGATGTTGTTCTCGCTGTCGCGATTAAGCGGGTTGATCTCGACCAGCGAAGCGTCAGTATCCATATAGCACTGATAAAGCTTCTGGAAGACGTCGACCGCCTGGTCCACCGACTCGGCGGGCAGTTCGATCGCCTTGGCCACTGAAGCAGCCTGTTCCTTGGTGAAACCCACCAGCGGGTCAATATATTCGGTGATGATTTTCTCGGGGGTGGACTCGGCCACTTCCTCGATGTCCATGCCGCCTTCGCTCGAAGCGATGAAGGCCACTTTCTGGGTGGCGCGATCGGTCACCACGGACACATAATATTCTTTCTGAATGTCGGCACCCTCTTCAATATAGAGGCGGCGGACCTTCTGGCCTTGAGGGCCGGTTTGATGGGTCACGAGTTGTATGCCCAGGATCTCGGAAGCCAACTGGCGAACTTCGTCGATCGAGCGTGCCAGCTTGACGCCGCCGCCCTTTCCGCGGCCGCCCGCATGAATCTGGGCCTTCACGACCCAAACCGGTCCACCCAGCTTTTCGGCTGCTGCGACGGCTTCGTCTACGGAAAAGGCGGGGATTCCGCGGGGCACAGTCACGCCAAATTTCTTCAGCAGTTCCTTGCCTTGATACTCGTGAATTTTCATTGATTACCTGTCAGACGTAGAAATGAACGTAACGTAGCGCCGCCGTCCGCGACCGCATGACGCTGCAGCCGCGCGTTGGATCAGTTTTCGGGCACCGCCGTGACATACCACTTGGGATAAAACTCTTTGGCTACCGGGCCATCCAGCCTCAGTGCGTGACACCCTTCGAGCTGAAAGGGACGCTTCTGATCGCTTCCCGATTCTTGCTGCTCGCGCCGCCTGCCGGACATCGATTGCACGGCAACGGTAGGGAGCACATAAGAGAGCTCCGTCATGTGCGTACATCCGGCTGTGCGTGCAAAACGGCGTTTCACCGTGTCACGGAAGCCTTTCAACAGATTCATGCCGACGAGCGCCTGGTATTCCGGCTCGATCGCCGTGCAGTGCTCAGCATAAGGCGCTGCATCATAACCCGCCTGCGCTGCCGTGATCGTGAAACTTTCGTCAAACGTCACACGCAAGAGCATGTGATGCACGGGACGGCCGGCAGGATGCATGCCATCTTCCTCCTTCCTGAGAGGAAAATCATAGTGCTTGATGTCGATGAGTTCTGCTTCGAGATCCCACTGGCCATCGGCACGGGCGTAGGCGTCCACGCGCACGGTACGCGTGTGCAGCGCTTCGCGTTCGATATCCGGTGCGGGCAAAGGCATGGGCAAGATGGTTCGGTCTGGAAAAACCGTCTAAGTATAGCGCAGGCGCCGGGTGTTGAAAGCGGCGGACTTGTACGACGCAACCCGGCATTCGAAGCCGCCCTAAAATTCCGGTTCGTGGAACGAAGCGGCCTCGGAAGACGCCCTGCCTTGCTCTGCAAGGATACGGCGCAGGCAGTCGGGGGCAAAACCGCGCGCCGCCATATAGCGGTACTGCCGCGCGTATTCTTTCGGATCAGAGGGAAGATTGCCGAAACGCTTGAGCCAGACTTCACGAGCGCGATCAAGCTCGCTCGCACGTAGACTATCAGCCAGACCAGCAATGGCCTCTTCGGAAAGATCGTGCCGGCGCAGTTCCTGGAGGATACGGCGCGTGCCGTGCCGCGCGGCACGGCGATGGACCAGGCTTTCGGCAAAGCGTTCCTGGGACAGCCAGTTGTCTTTCTCGAGCTCGACCATTAGA
>JAEWFK010000059.1 GCA_023388835.1 Pseudomonadota bacterium
AGTTCGGCCGCTTCCTGTGCCTTGCGTTCGGCTTCTTCCTCTTCCTGTTTGCGCTTGCGTGCTTCCTCGAGAGCGATCTCTGGATCCGGCTCCGGTTCGGCTTCTGGAACGGGCGGCGTGACGACCGGCTCGGGCCTTACTTCGGGCGCCGGCTCGGGTTCCGGCGCTGGCTCGGGGATGGGCTCAGGCACTGGCTCGGGCTGGGGAGCGGGTTCAGGCTCCGGTTCGGGTTCCGGTTCGGGTTCCGGTTCGATCGCAGGCTCGGGTTCCGGCTCAGGTTCGGGCTCGGTCGCCGCTTCTTCTTCGGCCACCGGCTCTTCCGGCTGTGCCGAAGGCGATACGCCGTCCATCCAGAGTTCCACCTGTACGGGCTGCGGCGTCGTTGGGCTGGAAACAAACCCCACCAGCATGAAGGCGAACAAAAGGGCGTGGATTCCTACGGCGTAGCCCAGCGCCCGCCGCTCTTCGCGCTGCTCGGGCGTGAGCGTGGAATGTTGCGTGGAGGTGTTGCGCTTGAAAGGTGACATCAGCGAGATCGTGCCGGCGTCTTATGGTTGATCGGCAGCCGGCGAGCCGTGCTGATCGACCAGCAGGCCCAGGCGGGTGATGCCGTTGCTACGAAGCTGATCCATGATCTTCATGACGGTCTCGTAGGGCACGCGGCCGTCGGCCGAGATCACGACCGGCGTGTCCGGCGTGATGAGCGAGCGCACCTGCGCCACCAAATTCTCTTCGCTGACCGGCTCCAGCTCATTGCCGGAATCACGCAGTCGCATGGACATGGCCCCGCCTTCGTCGATCTGGACTTCTACCGGCTTGAGAGGCACGTCGGACGCGCGCCCCACTGAAGGCAGCTCGATGACGCCTGGGGTGATCATGGGGGCGGTCACCATGAAGATCACCAAAAGCACCAGCATGACGTCGATGTACGGGACGACGTTGATCTCGTTCTTCAACCGGCGGCTGCGTCCACCGCTGTTGCGTATAGAGGGCATCAGCGCACCTGGCGTTGGAGAATGTTCAGGAACTCATCGATGAAGGAGTCGAAGCGAATGGACAGCCTGTCGATTTCGTTGGTGTAGCGGTTATACGCGACGACGGCGGGAATGGCGGCGAACAGGCCGATGGCCGTGGCCACCAGCGCTTCGGCGATGCCCGGCGCCACAGCCGCCAGCGTGGCCTGCTGCATGGATGACAGTCCCATGAACGCGTGCATGATGCCCCACACCGTGCCCAGCAAACCGATATACGGGCTGACCGAACCGGCAGACGCCAGAAAGTTCAAGTGCGATTCAAGGTTGTCCATTTCCCGCTGATACGTGGCGCGCATGGCTCGCCGCGGGCCATCGAGCAGGGCGTCCGGGCCGCTGTTCACGCGTCTGGCCTTCATGAACTCCGTCATGCCCGCATCGAAAATGCGGGCCAGGGCGCCGTGTTCGTCGCGCCGTGTCGCGATGGACTGCTGCAGCACCGACAGGTCGCCTCCCGCCCAGAAGTCGTCTTCGAACCGCTGGGTCTGTTCGTTCGCCCGCTTCAAAGCCGTGCGCTTGCTGAAGATGTAAGTCCAGGACAGTATGGATATGGCCAGCAGTATCAGCATGACGAGCTGTACCGGGATGCTGGCTTGCACCAACAGGGAAATCAGCGACATGTCGCTCGTGGCTTGCATAATTTAGTCCGTGCTTTTCAACAGATTTGTGATCGTGGGCCCCAAGTCGACCGGGCGAAAGCGCTCAGCGTCGACACAGCACACCGTGACCGTAGCCTGGCTGAGCAGGTCTTCACCCCTGAATGCGCGCTGCTCGAACCGGATCGAGGCGCGCCCCAGATGGCTGATTTCAGTGTGTAGGGTGAGCTCGTCGTCGAGCTTTGCCGGCCTGCGGTATTGTATTTCAACGTTTTTTACGACGAACAGGCGTCTTTCGGTGATGGCGAGTTGGGATTGATCAATTCCAAGATGGCGCAGCCATTCGGTGCGGGCCCGTTCGAAGAACTTGAGGTAATTCGCGTAGTACACGACCCCGCCCGCATCGGTGTCCTCATAGTACACGCGAATCTGCAAGGCGGCAGGCGCGTTGCTGCTTTCCATCGGCATGGGATTGTCCAAATTTGTAACCCCGCCCGGAGGGGGGGAAGCTGTCCATCTCGCCGTTACGCGGGTGTGCGCAACGGCGCACGAATCATAGCGTTTTAAGGGCGTTCAGCGCGTGCTCGGCGGCGTCCGCGAGAATAATTTTTTGCGCTTCCGCCGCCCGGCGTTCCTGGATTTCCACGATGCCTTCCTTAAGGCCGCGCTCACCGACTGTGATTCGTAGCGGCACGCCGACCAGCTCCCAGTCCGCGAACATGATGCCGGGGCGAGTATCCCGGTCGTCGAGTATGACGTCTACGCCGGCGGCCTGTAGCTGTGTGTAGAGCTCATCTGCCGCGTTGCGGACGGTTTCACTCTTGTAGTAACCCATGGGGCAGATCACGACCTCGAACGGCGCGATGGCGCAAGGCCAGATAATGCCGCGCTCATCGTGATTTTGCTCGATGGCAGCGGCTGCTACCCGGCTCACCCCGATGCCGTAGCACCCCATTTGCATGAGAGCGGGCTTTCCGTCCGTTTCCAGGAAGCTGGCGTTGAGCGCGCGCGAATACTTGTCTCCCAAGAAGAACACATGGCCGACTTCAATGCCTCGCTGGATGCGCAGTGTGCCGCCTGTGGGATCGGCGTCGCCGTCGACGACGTTGCGCAGATCGTAGGCAGGGACCTCGGGCAGATCGCGGCTCCAGTTGATGCCTGTGTAGTGGTAGCCTTCTTCATTAGCGCCGCAAATGAAGTCGCTCATATTCGCCACGGTCAGATCAGCAATGATGCTCACCGGCTTACGGGTGTTCAGCGGGCCGAGATAACCCGGTACGCAGCCAAAGTGCTCCACGATCTCGGCTTCGGTGGCCATACGATAGCCTTGCTCGAAGCCGGGGAGCTTGGCGGCTTTGATCTCATTGAGTTCATGATCACCGCGCAGCAACAGCAGCCAGATCTGTGCCGGTGAGCCGGCCGCGGCCGGTTCGGTCGCGAGTACGATGGACTTCACTGTGTCGGTGAGCGGGCGACCAAGCTGTTCGGCGACGAGTTCGCACTTGGGCGCGTTGGGCGTCGCCGTCTTTTCCAGGGCCTCAGCGCCGGCGGCACGTTCGGAAAGAAGGCAGGGCGCTTCTGCCAGTTCAATATTGGCAGCGTAATCGGAGTCGGGGTTGTAGACGATGAGGTCTTCGCCCGTATCGGCAATGACCTGAAACTCATGGCTGCGCGAACCCCCGATCGAGCCGGTATCTGCCGCGACTGGGCGAAATCCCAGACCCAGGCGGGTGAAGATTCGGATGTAGGCCTCGTACATGCGGTTGTAGCTTTCCAGGGCCGACGCTTCGTCGCGGTCGAAGGAGTAAGCGTCCTTCATGGTGAATTCGCGGCCGCGCATCAGTCCAAAACGCGGGCGGCGCTCGTCGCGGAATTTGGTCTGGATATGGTAGAAATTCACCGGTAGCTGGCGCCAGCTGTGAATCTCGTTGCGGGCGATGTCGGTGATCACTTCTTCTGAAGTCGGCTGCAGTACGAAATCGCGCTGATGACGATCCTTGATGCGCAGCAGCTCGGGGCCGTATTCTTCCCAACGGCCGGACTCCACCCACAGTTCTGCCGGCTGTACGATCGGCATCAGCAGTTCCAGGGCGCCGGCGCGGTCCATCTCCTCGCGGACAATGTTTTCAATCTTGCGCAGAACCTTCAGCCCCATGGGCATGTAGGTGTAGATTCCCCCTGCGGCCTTACGGATCATGCCGGCCCGTGTCATGAGCTGATGGCTCTTGACTTCGGCTTCGGCGGGCGCTTCCTTCAGCGTGTTGATATGGTACTTGCTAGCATGCATGGTGGGGATCTCTACAGATACGTATAATCAGATTTAATTGTATTGAATTCCTAGAGGTGGCCATGTTGGATCGTGAAGGCTACCGTCCTAATGTCGGCATTATCCTAGTAAATCACAAGAACGAGGTTTTCTGGGGCAAACGGATACGGGAACACGCGTGGCAATTCCCGCAAGGCGGGATCAAATATGGCGAGAGCCCGGTGCAGGCCATGTACCGTGAGCTGCAAGAAGAGGTGGGCTTGCTTCCCGAACACGTTCGCATATTGGGGCGGACGCGAGACTGGCTGCGCTATAACGTTCCGAACAACTTCATACGTCGGGATTCGCGCGGCCACTACAAAGGACAGAAACAGATCTGGTTCCTGCTGCGTATGATGGGCCGTGACTCCGATGTCAGCTTGCGTGCATCCGACTCGCCGGAGTTCGATGCTTGGCGCTGGAGCCAGTATTGGGTTCCGCTGGATTCAGTCATCGAATTCAAGCGCGACGTCTACGCGCAGGCGCTCAACGAGTTGGCAAGCATACTGTTCAGGCGCGGGCGCGACAGCCGCTATCTGCGGCAGCGTGTCCACGGGTGCAAGAAGCCCGGCGTAACTGAAGTTCGCCCCGATGCGCATACTGCTGGTTGAAGATGAACTCGAGATGGCGGCGTGGCTGCAGCGGGCACTTGCCCAGAGCGGCTTCCTGCCCGAGCACGCCAAAGACGCCCACACAGCCGAACAAATGCTGCAGGCAGCGAGCTACGACGCCGTCGTCATGGACTTGCGCCTGCCTGACAAGCATGGGTTGGTGTTGCTGCGTGAGATGCGCAACAAGGGCGACATCACGCCTGTGCTGATCCTGACGGCGCAGGGCGCGCTGCAAGACCGTGTGCGGGGCTTGAACCTCGGGGCGGACGATTTCCTTTCCAAGCCCTTCGCCCTCGAAGAGCTCGAGGCACGCTTGGCCGCGCTGGTGCGGCGCAGCCGCGGCCGCCCCTCCCCGAGATTGCAGTGCGGGCCGCTGGTCTACGACACTGAGAGCAAGGCTTTCGCGCTGGACGGTTCCATTGTTCATCTGACCCCGCGCGAGCATGCCGCCCTGGCGGCACTGATTGCGCGCGCCCGCGCCCCGGTCGAGAAACACCAACTTTTTCTGCAGGTCTTCGAGCAGGACAGCGATGCCAGCCCCGACGCCATCGAGGTGGTGTTGCACCGCTTACGCAAGAAGCTTCAGGGAAGCGATATCCTGATTACCACGGTGCGTGGCCTGGGTTATATGCTGGAAAGCACGGCGCCGGAAGACTGAATCATGGCCAAGTCGCATCCGCGCCGGAGCATGCGGTTCTGGCTGCTCGTCTTGTTGATTCCGGGCGTGGTTTTTCTGCTGGTGATCGACGGACGCAACGATTACCGTGCTCTCGATCTCCTTATCCAGGACGTCTATGACGACGCCCTGCTCGAGCCAGTCAAGGTGCTGGAAAACAGCATCGACTTCGACAACCAGGGACAGCTTGTCGTCGAGCCGCCCTTCTATGTGCAGGTCATGCTGGAGTCACGGGCCGGCAACCGGAAATACTTCAGAGTGGAAGAGATCGTTCCGACCGCGCCATCCTTGGGTGGGCTCCAGACGCGCGAGCTTACGGGCCAGACGCTGATGGGAATGTCGGGCCTGCCGCGACCGGAACGCCTGCCGGAAATGGAAGGCGACCCGGTGCTCTACAACGCAATGTATCGCAACGACGAAGTTCGGCTTGTCGCGGTCTGGCGCGACCTTCACTATGCCGGCCTACGCAGGCAGGTGCTCATCCTTGTGGGCGAGAGCGTCGACCAGCGTTTGCACACCCGCCAGGAAATGTGGCGGGACAGCCTGTTTCGCGATATTCGCATGGTGATACTGGCCGTGCTGCTGGTGTGGATTGCGGTGCAATGGACGCTATGGCCGCTGAGCGATCTGCGCCGCGAAATCCGTTCGCGCGAGGTCGACGATTTGATGCCGCTCGACCAGGAGGCCGTTCCCAAGGAGATCGTCCCGCTCGTGAAGGCCGTGAACCATCACATCGACCTGTCCCGAGAGGTGTTGAACCGCCAGGCCCGCTTCCTGGCGGATGCGTCTCACCAATTGCGCACGCCATTGGCCATCATGAGGACGCAGGCCCAATACGCTCGCCGCGAACATGATATGGAGCGTATGCGTGAAACGCTCGACGCCATCATCTACCAGCTGGGCCGCACCTCGCGCCTCACCGAACAGCTGCTCTCCCTGGCCCATGCGAGCCGTAACGATCCGGCGCCTCATATGACGGTCGATCTGACTGCATTGGCGCGCGAGGTCGTGCTGCTTTATCTGCCGCTGGCCCGCGAAAGACAGCAGGATCTCGGCTGGGTGGATGCAGGCAGCGAATCGCACGGGCCTGGAACCGAATCGATATGGGTGCTTGGCAGTGATGCGGAGCTGCATGAATCCATCGCCAACCTTGTTCACAACGCGATCAATCACGCTGGCGTGGGTAGCACCATCACGGTATCCGCGGGCTCGGACGAGACCGATGCCTGGGTGAGCGTTTGCGATAACGGGGTGGGACTGGATCCGTCTCTGCGTGAAAGCGTGTTCACCCGCTTTGATCGCGGGAACCATGACAAGAAAGTCCCAAGCGGTGGCGGATCAGGCTTGGGGCTGGCGATCGCGCTAGCCTATGCCCATCGCAACCGCGGCACTATATTGCTGAAGGATGGGGACCCCAACACTGACGGCGGCGCCGGCCTTTGCGCCATATTGCGCCTGCCCGCGCACCCTCACGAATAGAGTCGATCGCACAAAACTGTGCCAGGTAAATCGGGGTCAGCCCAAGATATTCATGAGTCGGGGCCAGACCGCGATTTCCCCCCTATGAAAATCGCGGTCTGTGAACTCGCTTCATTGTCCGATTTTCGCCAGGGCTCAGGCTTTGCGCAGACGCTGGATGAGGCTGGAGGTGTCCCAGCGTTGTCCGCCCATTTGCTGAACATCGGCGTAGAACTGATCGACCAGCGCGGTAACCGGCACGCGCGCGCCATTTCGCTTGGCTTCGTCCAGCACGAGGCCGAGGTCCTTGCGCATCCAGTCGACCGCGAAGCCGAAATCAAAGCGCCCTTCGATCATCGTGCTGCCGCGATTCTCCATCTGCCAGCTCTGGGCCGCGCCCTTGTCGATGACCTTGAGTACCTGTGCCATGTCCAGACCGGCGGCCTGTCCGAATGCAATGCCTTCAGACAGCGCCTGCACCAGGCCGGCAATGCAGATCTGGTTGACCATCTTGCTCAATTGACCCGCGCCGGAATCACCCAGCAGGGTCACGGCTTGTGCGAAGTTCAGCGCGATGGGACGGATGACCTCGAAGTGTTCCGGCTGGCCGCCGCACATGACGGTGAGCTTGCCGTTCTGCGCGCCTGCCTGACCGCCTGATACAGGCGCGTCGATGAAGCCGATCGACTTTTCAGCGGCGGCAGCAAACAGTTCGCGCGCGACCTGTGCCGAGGCGGTGGTGTGGTCAACGAAGATCGACCCGGCAGCCATGCCTGCGAAGGCACCGTTCTCACCAAGGACGACGCTGCGCAGGTCGTCGTCGTTTCCGACGCAGCAGAATACGATTTGTGCGCCGTTCACTGCTTCGCGCGGAGTGGGGGCAGAGCGCCCGCCAAATTCCGCAACCCAGGCATCGGCCTTGGAGGAACTGCGGTTGTAGACCGTGACGTCATGCCCGGCCTTCACCAGGTGCCCTGCCATGGGAAAGCCCATGACGCCGAGCCCCAGAAAAGTGATGCGTAGGGCGGGTTGCGCTTCATAGTCGCGGGCGTTGATGGAAGACATGAGTTCCGTTCTCCTCTCGGATTTATTGTTGGTCGGTACGGCTCGGTGATCCGGGCCATCGAAAAGAGTACCGCATTTCGGCCACAAATGAATCAGGCGCCACGGGGGCGCCTGATTCATTTCTGTGCCTGTTGTGGGAAACCCCGGACCGGTTAGGGCCCGGACTTCCGGTGTATCACTCTTCCACGAAAGCTTCTTCGCGCTTCTTCTTGATGGAAGGCAAGGCCACCAGCACCACAAGGAAGGCTGCTGCGAGCAACAGTGACAGCGACAGCGGACGGGTGACGAAGGTGGTGTAGTCACCGCGGGCCAGCAGCAGGGCTCGACGGAAGTTTTCTTCCATCATGGGCCCAAGCACCAAGCCCAGCAGCAAGGGCGCGCCTTCACACTTGAGTTTCGCCCAGATGTAACCCACCAGACCGAAGGCTGCCGTCATCCAGATGTCGAACACGTTGTAGTTCAACGAGTAGACCCCGATCGTGCAGAACACCAGAATTGCTGGGAACAGGATGCGATAGGGAACGGTCAGTAGTTTGACCCAGAGGCCAATCAGCGGCAGGTTCAGAATCACCAGCATCAGGTTGCCGATCCACATGGACACGATCAGGCCCCAGAAGAGTTCCGGGTGGCTGGTCATGACCTGAGGGCCGGGCTGAATGTTGTGAATCGTCATGGCGCCGATCATCAGGGCGGTCACGGCGTTGCCGGGAATACCCAGGGTGAGCAGCGGAATGAACGAAGCCTGCGAGCCGGCGTTGTTCGCCGATTCCGGGCCAGCCAAGCCGGCCGGGTGGCCCTTGCCGAAGCGTTCCGGATTCTTCGACAGCTTCTTCTCCATGGTGTAGGAGGCGAAGGAAGACAGGACCGCACCGCCGCCCGGCAGAATACCCAGGGCGCAACCAATGGCGGTACCGCGGACCGCGGCAGGCCAGGCTTCCTTGAATTCCTGCTTGTTCGGGTACAGGGTACCGACCTTGTCAGTGATGTCGATGCGCTCGTCCTTCAGTTCCAGGTTCGTCATGATTTCAGAGAAACCGAAGACGCCCATGGCCACGACCGCGAAGTCGATGCCGTCCTGGAGTTCCGGGATGCCGAAGTCATAGCGTGCCACGCCGGAGTTCACGTCGGTGCCGATCATGCCGAGCAGCAGGCCGAGCAGGATCATGCAGATGGCCTTGGGCAGCGAACCCGAAGCCAGCACCACAGCACCGATCAGACCCAGCACCATGAGCGAGAAGTACTCTGCAGGCCCGAATTTGAAGGCGACTTCCGCCAGGGGAGGCGCAAAGCCGGCGATCATGATGGTGGCGACGCAGCCGGCGAAGAAGGAACCCAGGGCGGCGATGGCCAGTGCCGCGCCGGCCCGACCATTACGCGCCATCTGGTGCCCGTCAAGCACGGTTACGACGGCGGATGTTTCGCCCGGCAATGCCACGAGAATGGCTGTGGTCGAACCCCCATAGGCAGCGCCGTAGTAAATACCGGCCAGCATGATAAGGCCGGCCACGGGCGGCAACACATAAGTGATGGGCAACAGCATGGCGATGGTCGGTACAGGACCGATGCCGGGCAGCACCCCGATCAGCGTACCCAGCAAGCAGCCGAGCAAACAGTAAACGATGTTTTCCAGCGTGAGGGCAACGGAGAACCCGAGAGCCAGATGTTCAAGCAATTCCATGAATGGCTCCTACTTAGTTGCCTAGAAAGCTCGGCCAGAGCGGGAACACGAGGCCCAGACCCTTGATGAAGGCCAGCCACACGAAGATCACGAGGAAAATGCCGGTTGCCGCAGCGACCTTCCAGCTGAATTCATGGCTGGCCAGGCTGCTGACGAATACCAGCAGGAAGACCGTGATGTAGACGCCCAGAGAGTTGAGTAAGACACCGGCCAGGATGACCGAACCGATGACGATGCCTGCGATGCGGAAATCGAATTTCTCGACTTCGGTCTCTTCAGCCTTTTCTTTCAGTGCGCCGATGGCCACGACTGCGCCCAGCAACGCCAGACACACACCGAGCCAGAACGGGAAGTAACCCGGACCCATGCGCGCCGCCGTGCCCATCGAGTAGTTCGTAGCGCCCAGGGCGAACCCCACTCCCAGCGCGACGAACATGACTCCGGACCAGAAGTCCTGCTTATTTCTAAGCTGCATGTTGATGAACCTCTCCTGCAGATTTTGATGTATTGATGCCGTGTCCCGAAGTCGACCGCGAACGGCGGACTGCGGGCAGGGCCCGTCCAAAAGGTGCCGAATGGTAATGGAGCGAAAGGGGGCTGAGAACCCTGAAAGGAGCCTTTGGGCACAGGGTTTTCCCGGTGCGCCAAGCTTTTTTTGTCATTCTGATGACAAATCCGACTTTTTTTTGATCTCACTGAAAGTAGTTTGAAAGGTACTTGAAAAACCGGTGAAAGGTTATGATTCGGCGGTACGCAGTTCCGGGGACCTGCGTGCCGGGATTCAGGTCAAAGTGGTCCTCTCTACTGTTCACCCCCTCGCGGGATGGTTTACGATAACGCCATGTTGGAAGATCTCGATTCTCTCGCCGCCCGTATCGGGCAACTGGTGCAATTCTCCAGGCAGCTTCAGTCCGATCGTACGGCGCTGCAGGCGCGCATCATCGGCCTCGAGCAGGAACGCAATGCCTTGCGTGATCAGGTTCAGCGCCAGCAGGCGGAATTTAGCGAACTTGCCGAAAGCAGCGCCAGCCACGAAGCCCGTGTCGACATCCTGCGCGCCGAAGCCGACAGTGTCCGCCTTTCGCTGCAAAGCGAAGTCGAGCGCTGCAAGAATGAATACGAGGCCCTGCGCCGCCAGCTCGCCGCCAGTCAGGCCGATTCTTCGCGCCTGAAAGCCGCCGCTGGGCAGGCCCAGCTTCAGATCGATTCCATACTCATGCGCCTGCCCGGCGCACCGCAGGAGTAACTCAATGGAACGCGTCGACGTATCCATATTGGGCCGTGACTACTCACTGGCCTGCCTTCCGTCCGAGAAAGACGCCTTGCTTGCCGCCGTGCGGCTGGTCGATCAGCGCATGCTGGCCATCAAGGGCGCGGCCAAGGTGGCCGGCAACGAGCGCATTGCCGTCATGGCGGCTATCCAGATCGCGGGCGAAATGCTTGGCATGCGCGCGCCCGACGGCCCGCTTGCCAACGTCGCGCTCGGCGACTTCAAGCGCAAAATCGAAGACATGCATGCCATGCTCGATCAGGTGGTTGGGTTACCCGCCCAATCAAGGTAAAATTGCTTTAACGAATTCACGGATACTGCTTGCAGTATTCAACCGCTTGTCCCTGCGGTGCTCGTGACTTGGCCATACATTCCTTGAACCAATGCTACTGGCATAGGTTGCTGGATTGGCTGGTAGGAGCGATCTCCTTAACTGGAGAACCCGAAGCCGGCCTGATGGCGACCAACTTGAACCCACGGTTCAGGATGCCGGCCTAGACGGCACATGCGGGGCATTTAATAAGAAAGCTCGCCGATTCATGCGGCGAGCTTTTTTCTTTGTGCGCGCCGCGTGAGGCGGCGCGCCTGCGTTGTCCATGCGGCGGTCTCGGGGCGAGGGGACCGTGTCGCGCCGATGTGTTCCATGCTGTTACGTTTGCTCGTCGCCGCCGGTGGTGGTGGGGGCCGAGCGCAGTACACTGGGCGCTTTCCAAGCGAACGGAGTCCATTCATGAAGCTTGTCCCGCTCATCTCTTCCCGCTTTGTTTCCATGGTCGCCGCCGCGGGCCTAGCAGTCGCCGCGTTTTCAGCGGCCGGCTCGGCCGCCGCGCAGGACACCTCGCCAGCTACGGTGAAATACCCCTACGCCAGCTTGCGGGCCGAGGCGGTCACCGAGGTGGCGCGCGACACCGTGCGCTTGACGCTTGCTGCCGAGGTCAGCGCCGCCACACAGGCTGAAGTGGCTTCGGCGCTGACTGAAAAGGTAGATAGTGTCATGAAGCAGGTGCGTGGCAAAGAGGGCATCAAGGCGTATAGCGGCAACTTCCAGATTTGGCCCATGAACGACAAGGAAGGTCTTATTTCAAACTGGCGTGGGCGGTCCGAGATCATTCTTGAGTCGACCGACTTTGAGGCGGTGTCGCTGCTTGCGTCCGAGGTGGCGGACCGCATGCCGATTTCCAATATGGCGTTTTCAGTTGCACCGCGCGAACGTGCCCATCACGAAGCCGAGCTCTTGCAGGAAGCCGCTGCCGCTTTCCGGGAACGCGCGCAAGTGCTTACCAAGGCCTTCGGCTACGACTCGTATTCGATCCGGGAAATCGAACTGGGCGGCGCGGGGGCATCGTACCAGCCAGAAGCGCGCCGCATGATGGCCATGGCGGCAGATGCCTCCATGAATGTGCCCCTTGAAGGCGGCACCGAACGCATCAGCCTGTCCGTTCAGGGGACGATCTTCCTGCATTCGCCCAAAGAATGAAGGCTCCGGCCAGCACCATGGGGATTGACAGGAGCTGGCCCATTGAGAGTCCCGCTGTGAGCAGGCCCAGGAAGTCGTCGGGCTCACGGGTGAATTCCACGAAGAAGCGCGCAACGCCATAGCCGACCAGGAACAGCCCGCTGACTTGGCCGCGTCGGCGGGGCTTGCTCGAATACCACCATAGAAGGGCGAATAGCAAGAGCCCTTCCAGGAACATTTCATACAGTTGAGAAGGGTGCCGGGGGAGGACTCCGGCATAGGGGAACACCATGCCCCACGGCAAATCCGTGGTGCGTCCCCAGAGCTCCCCATTCACGAAGTTGCCCCAGCGCCCCGCTGCCAGCCCCAGAGGGATCATGGGTGCGATGAAGTCGGCAATATCCAACATATGGCGATGGCGGCTGCGCGCGTACCAAAGCAGCACCGCGATCACGCCGATCAGTCCGCCATGAAAGGACATTCCCCCCTCCCATATATGAAGTATCTCGAGCGGGTGAGAAAGATAGTGGGCCGGCTTGTAGATGAGGGCGTAGCCCAGTCTTCCGCCGACTACGACACCGACGACGCAGTAAAAGATGATGTCCTCAAGGTCACGAAGGGTAAAGTCCGTTTTTCCTTGTCGAATGCGCCTCCCGCCTAATAGCCAGACGGCAGCGAAACCCAATAGATACATCAGGCCGTACCAATGTATGGCGATGGGTCCAAGCTGAAGTGCTATGGGATCGAATTGGGGATGTTGCAGCATGAGGGAGGGCACGCGTTGAAATGGGAATATGGCCGATAATACCCTTTGGGAGCTGCGGTCCGGAGTTCAAACGGTCCGGCGCGCCGGCGTCAAATGCACCGGTAAAGCTCCAAAGCGCCGTCGCGTTCATTTCGCAGCGGTTTCATCATTGCGGGAGGGTGCGTTCTCATGATGTTTCGTGGGCTCTTGGTGGCTGGACTATTGTCTTGCGGTACGGCGAATGCCGGCGATGTCGGCGATGTCGGTCAAGCGCTGGCAAAGCGCAGCGTCTGCCTCGCCTGCCACCAGGTCGATACCAAACGTGTGGGTCCGAGCTTCCGGGATATCGGAGTCCGGTATGCCGGCAATGAGCAGGCGAAGGAATATCTCGCTGAGCGGATTCGGGGCGGCAGCCGTGGCGTGTGGGGCGCTATTCCCATGCCTGCCCAGAGGCAGGTGGATACGGAAACCGCCTTGAAGCTTGCGGAATGGATTCTCTCGCTTGCTCCATCGACGGAAGTCCCAGGCTCTTTGGATTCTCCCGCCGCTGGTGTTCCGTTGATCGATCCTGCCGAAGACGTATCCGCGCCCGCGCCGGCTGCCGGGGAACCAGCACTTCCCTAGTTGGAAAACGGCTTGCCCGCCAGGGCGCCCAACACTAAAGGTGATCTGTATGGAAGCAGCAGTATTGGGTGGTGGTTGTTTTTGGTGCACGGAAGCCGTGTTTTTGAACGTGCGGGGGGGGACATCAGTGATGCCCGGCTACAGTGGCGGGCATCTCGACAACCCGGATTACCATTCGGTTTGTAGCGGCCGCACCGGCCATATTGAGGTGGTTAAGGTCGAATTCGAGCCGTCGATCATCAGCTACGAAACAGTGTTGGAGATCTTCTTCGCCACCCATGATCCCACCACTCGCGATCGCCAAGGGGCCGATGTCGGGACGCAGTACGCATCCGTAATTTTCTGCCAGACCGCGGAACAACGTGAGATTGCTGAGCGGGTGATTGCCGACGTACAGCAAACCCTGGGGCGCCCGGTCGTAACGCACGTATATGACGCCCAGACCTTCTGGCCGGCGGAACCGGTTCATCACAACTACTACGCCCGCAACCCAAATCAGGGCTATTGCATAGCCGTGATAGAACCGAAGCTGGCGAAGTTCCGTCAGCGTCACAGGGACTGGCTGAAGCCATAGTGCAAGGGAAACGAAGCCGAAGAGCTGGCCGAAAATGAAATAACGGGGCCATTTGCGCGCCGCAAAACTTTCATGCTATATTTCGTTTCCTCGCTGATCGAGACCCAGGGTTAACCCGAAGTTTCAACGCTTCAGCCGGTTGTGTTCGACGCCTTAAGGCGGTCACAGCCAGGCCGAAACCGGCAGCGG
>JAEWFK010000073.1 GCA_023388835.1 Pseudomonadota bacterium
TTCAGCTTTCGTCGGATAAACCGGCTCGCGCCCTGCGTGGTGCGGGCCGGCTTTGTCTTTATTGCCCGCCCTTCAGGGCCACCCATTTCTTCACATGCTCGAAGCGGTCGAATCCCCAAAACGGTTCATCTTCGATCAGTATGAAGGGCGACCCGAACACGCCCCGTTCCATCGCTTCGCTCACTTCCTTCTTCAAAGCGATCTTGATCGGATCCGACTCGATTCCCTGCGCGACTTCGTCGCGATCCAGCCCGGACTCCTGGGCAACGTCGAGCACGACATCGGCCTGGTCGATGGGGCGGCCATCGGCAAAATAGGCGCGGTACAAGGACTTGATCAGGGCCGGTGCACGTTCCGGATGATGCTCTCGTGCGTGCAAGGCGGCACGCGCGGCCGCGACCGTGGCGATCGGAAAAGTCCCGGGCTGCGTGTAGGGTATCCCGGCCAGCATGGCCGACCGCTTGAAGTCCCGCAGCGCATAGTCGCCCTTCAAGGGTATTTGGGTCAGCGGAGCGGACCCCATGGCCTTGAACATGGGGCCCAGCAGTATGGGATGCCACTTGAGCGTCAGGCCGGTTTCCGCGGCCAGCGCTTCGATCTGAGTGCTGGCCAGATAGCCATAGGGCGATGAAAACTCGAAATAGAAGTCGATGGTGGATGCCATGGGGCGTTTGTCTCGGTATCGTTGTATACGGGGTTGCAAGGCGGATGTCGCGCCTGGCATACATGGTAGAAAGGTTTCCAGCACCCCGCAATGTCGGCGATAATCCGCGGCATGATTCCAGCAGCCAATCTCACGCTCCTGTACGGGCAATTGCCGCTCGAAGCCCGCTTTGCATCCGCCGCGCGCGATGGCTTCGGCGCGGTGGAGATCCTCTTCCCGTACGATCAGAGCCCCGCTTGGTACGCCGAGCGCTTGCGAGAGCATGGATTGCAGCTTGTACTGGTCAATACCCCGGTGGATCCTTCGTCGGCCCCCATGGGCAGAGCCGCCCAGGCCGGCGCGGCGGCGGCCTTTCGCGCTGACTTCGATCGGGCAGCCGCGCTGTGCGACGCAACCGGCTGCCGCGCCATTCATGTCATGGCGGGCTGCGTGCCGCCTGGCGATGCGGCGAGCCGCAGCGCGCTGCTTGAAAATCTCGCCGGGGTTTGCGCTGCTTATCCCGAGCTCACCGTGCAGCTCGAGGCGTTGAACTGTCACGATGTACCGGGCTATTTCTACAGCGAGCCCGCCACTGTCCGCGGCATCCTCCAAGAGGCCGGTCTGGGTAGCCTGGGCATGCAGTTCGATTTTTATCACGTGCTGCGGCAAGGTCTGAGCCTGAGCGCCGAACTGGAGGCATCGCTGCCATGGATCCGTCACGTGCAAGTGGCCGGAAGCCCCGACCGGCATGAGCCCGACCTGTCGCGAGACGGCCTGCGTGCAGGCTTCGAGCGCTTGCATCAGGCCGGATACAGAGGCCATGTGGGCTACGAATACCGTCCCGCCTCGTCCATTACGGAAGGCCTGAAGTGGGCTGACGAGCTGCTTGGAACCATTTTCCATTCAACCGGTGGGCCGCGCCCGCTGAACCTGGATCATTCATGAAGAAATCACTCGTCCTTGTGGGAGTCATCGCCGCGGTTGCCGCTGCATATACCGGGGTGTCATGGTATGTGGGCATGCGGTCTGAAGAGACCGTCCGCACGGCCATCGAGCGCGCGAACGACCGCATCGTGAAGACCATGGGGCCGGAGACCGGCACGCTGCGAGCCAGGATAGAGATCAGCGAGTACCGCCGCGGCGTGTTTTCTTCCCAGGCACGCTACACCATCGTCGTGAACGACTCGGACGATCGCTACGAGTTCGGCATGGACGATCACATGCAGCACGGCCCCTTCCCTTGGGCGCTCGTCAGGCAGGGATCATTTGCGCCGCTGCTCGCTTACAGCCGGAGCCAGCTCGTTGATACCGAAACCGTGAAGCGCTGGTTCGACGCCGCCCGGGGCGCCATGCCGCTGAACGTCGACACCCGGATCGGTTTCGGAGGCAAAGGCGCGTCGACATGGACCTTCGCTCCTCTGGAGTGGTCGGTCGAACAAGACCTGCTGTCATTCAGCGGCGGCCGGACGGAAGTCCGCTTCAGCAATGAGTTCCGCGACAGCACAGCGCAAGGGCATTTTTCCTCGCTGGTGATGGGGGGCGGCGCCGACGGCGATCGCGTCTCGCTGAACGATATCCGCCTGAGCTCGCAGACCGCCATGGCCGACGACGAGGCCGTGCAGGTCGACAGCAAGCTTGAGGTGGCCGCGTTGGTGATTCAGGACAACGCCGATGAGAACCTGAAGCTGGAGAATATCTCGGCGACCTTGAAGAGCCGGCAGAAGGCCGCCTTGCTGGATGCCTCATTGCGTTATGACTTCGAGCGGGTATGGGTAGGCGAGATCGATCTGGGCAGCATGTCGCTGGGCGGCGAAGTCGCTCGTTTCGATCTCGAATCGTTTTCCGCTCTGGCCGCCGAATATGATGCCATTGCGAGCGAGCACGGCGCGGAAAATGATGAAGACTTCGACCTGACGCCACAGGACGAGGAGCGCCTGATGGCCAGGCTTGCGCCGGTACTGGCCTCCAGCCCTGCAGTGGCCTTGCGCCCGGTGATCTGGCGTAACGAGAAGGGGGAGTCCACGCTTTCCGCGGCGGCGGCTTTTCAACCTTTACCCGCCGGGGCCGCCGCCAACGCCGAGAATTCCATCGAAAGCGCGCTGAAGGAAATGCGCTTCGAACTGGTGATTTCTCGCCCCATGCTGTTGCAGGCCTTCGCCCAAACTGGCGACGGCGAAGCCGAGAAGCAGCAACTGGAAATGCTGGCCGCGCTGATGTATGACCGGTATGTCAGCGAACTCGAGCAGCAGGGCTTGGTGCGTCGCGAAGGTGAGCGGGCATTCATCTCCATTGTCTATGTCGATGGAAGCTTCGACGTCAATGGCCAGGCCTTGAGCCTGGAAGAGTTCATGTCGCTTTTCGGTGCCTTCTTCATGTAAAGCCCCATGGCGTTCTGAGCCCCCCGCTAGGGGGCCGTCCCCACGAGGGCCGCCCCGGGACATCGGTGTTCCCTGCGTCGGCATGGCCATGGTTCGCCCTAGGGGATTCCTGGGGTATTGCGTTTTTCTTGCGTGTTGTAAAACTTTGTACGGCTTGGCCGAACAAAAATACACATCGGGAGACGCAAGATGGTCCAAAGCAACTCGAGTGGGGCCGCGCGGGCAGGCAAATGGTCGCGCAGCAGCTTGGCCACCAAACTATTCATTGCCACGTCGGCCGTCACAGTGCTGGTCATGTTGGCCATCACCGCGATCATGGCTTGGCAAACGCTGCAGGCCGCCCGGCAGACGGTTAACCGGGAAATGGCGGCCTCACTGCAGGGTGTGGAGCGATCCCTGCAGTTGGCGTATTCGACCGCGACCGAGCGCGCCACACAGCTGGTGCCTGCGCTTGAGCGCGAACTGGGCGGACGCCCGGAACTGGACGGCAGCGCCGACGAAGCCGGCATCCCGCTGCTGATCGTCGAGGACACCATCGTCAATGGCGACATCGGCCACCTGATACGCATGAACGAGAACACCGGCGCTGATCCTGCGGTGATCGTGAAGGCGCCTCACGGCTGGGTCCGTGTAGCGACTCTCTTGCGTGACGCGCAAGGAGAAGTCCGCTTGAACAGCGTGGTGGAACCCACCGATCTGCTTGCACGTACCCTGGATTCGGGAACGGCGTTCAGCGGTCTGGTCCAGCGCAACGACCGCTGGTATGCAATGAGCATTCTCCCCCTGGCGGATGAGGTCGGGCAGGTGTATGGCGGCCTGTCTGTCCGGGTCGATGTCCATGATCAGGTCTCCGCCGTCCTGGGCATGGTCGCAGAGACGAGCGTGGCCGGCTTCGGTTCGTTCGGGCTCATTGCGCGAGAACCTACCGGCCAGACCCATCTCATCGCAGCGGGCGAGGCAGCGGCCATGGGCATGGATCCTTCCGCTGCAGCGAGCTTTTTGAATGACCGTTTCGATCAGCCTTCCGGGTTCACCGAAATCACGCCTGAAGACGGGGGCGCCCGCCTGGCGGCATGGGAAGCCATTGAGAACTGGGACTGGATGCTTTACGGCACCGGGAAGAAATCCGACTTCATGGCTGAGAGCCTGCAGGCGCTGACTGTGCAGATGGCCATGATGCTCGCCGGAACGCTGCTCATTTCCCTGATGGTGGGCTGGCTGGCCGGGCGCACCTTACGGCCTGTGGCAGACATCATGCAACGCATGGAAAAACTCGGGAAAGGCGATCTGACCGCACCGGTCCCCGCTGTACCGCCCAACAGTCGCAATGAGGTCCACGTCCTTTACGACTACTTGCGCCGGACGCAGTCCAACCTTCGACAAGCCATAGGAACCGTGCGCGCGAGCGTGGAAGAGATCAATCTGGGTGCGACGGAGATCGCCTCAGGCAACACCGACTTGTCGAGCCGTACCGAACAGCAGGCAGCATCGCTTCAACAGACTGCCGCGAGCATGGAAGAGCTGGCTGCCGTCGTAAAGCAGAACTCCGACAACGCAAGACAGGCCAATGAGCTGGCCGCCACGGCATCGAACGTGGCCGAAAAGGGCGGTCAGGCGGTCGCCGGCGTGGTCGAGAGCATGGGCCGAATCTCGGCGGGATCGGGACGAATCGGCGAGATTGTCGGCGTGATCGACGGCATCGCGTTTCAGACTAATATTCTGGCGCTCAACGCGGCTGTGGAAGCCGCCCGGGCGGGCGAGCAAGGTAAGGGATTTGCGGTAGTGGCGGCTGAAGTGCGCTCGCTTGCGCAGCGCAGCGCCCAGGCAGCCAAGGAAATCAAGACGCTGATCGAGGCCTCGGTGCAGGAAGTGCATGCAGGCGAAGAGAAGGTGAAATCCACCGGCGGTACCATGCAGGAGCTACTGGCCTCGGTCAGCCGCGTCACGCAGATCATGCGTGACATCTCCAGCGCCTCTGATGAGCAATCCAGCGGTATCGATCAGATCAACACGGCGGTTGTGCAGATGGATACCGTTACTCAGCAGAATGCAGCGCTCGTGGAAGAAGCGGCCACGGCAGCCGAATCGTTGCGGGAACAAGCGCGCCGGCTGGCGGACGCTGTAGCCGTATTCCAGCTGCCGGAGAACAACGCCCCGGGGAAAGTGATCGATATCACTCACGCCGCCGATCGCGTCGACCGGCATGCTGCGGGCAGCCTGGCGGCGCCCGACCCGGATTCGCTGGAGACGGCCGCTGGGCGGCTGCGTCTTGCCTGACAGCCCTGCCTGTGTGCCGACACCGGCGCACGGGCTCGCTACGTGGCGTATCAGTAGCGCTCTTCCACAATCTGCCGGAAGGCTTCTTCGGCGGACTTGCCGGCTCGCATCAACATGCTGATCTCGCTTGCGTACTGCGAAATATCTTCTGGCAGTTCGTCCCGATGGGCACGGAAATAAGCGTACTTGTCCTGTTCGACGGTGTCCGTGACGGCAGCGGGTGCCACAGTACGGCGACGCGCGGTCGAGGCACCGGACCCAGCGACGCTGCGTGCAGACGCGGTGCTGCGCGCGGCGCGTCTGCCGGCCGAGGCGTCGCGCACGGCGACCAAAGAGAATTCCGCGGAAAGCGTCTCGGCGACGTTGCCGGACTCGTTCAGGCGCAGCAACAGATGCTTGCCATCGAAGCCCATTTTGCGTTCGCTGCGGCCGATGATTTGATAGATGGGGTGTTTGCCGTGACCGGGCAGTTCGAACTGCACCCGATCTCCATAGGATTCCATGCGCTCAACGACACCCTTGAGGAAATCCGAAGACAAGGATTCCAGCGTGCCATTCCAGCGTTTATTGCGGGAAGTGCTCAAGATGAAAATGTCCAACAGTGAAATGTCAGGGCGTAGATTGTACGCGCATGACGCCACATCATCGAGAGAACGGCTTAAAAATTTCAGTGCAGGCCGTAACTGGCCCAACAGGCGCCTTGTTCGACGAGCAGATCGGCGAGGCCTTTGGCCTCGTCGCAGCTCAGGCCTTGTTCACTGATGGCGAATTCGGCGAATTCGCGCCCGGATTGGTCAGTCATTCGCCAGGCGCGGCCGTCGTTCACAAGTTCGATCCCACTGCGGTGTGCCAGATTCCCATTCGGGAGCCGATACCATGGAGTGGGCAGGGTGCTCACAATTTTCATTAGCGGATCCTTAGGCTGGTGCAGCATTGTTCCCGCATACAACGGACATGCTATCCGGAAGCGAGGTGAGCGTCCCGCACCAATTGTCAGAGCAGGTAATAGGAAAGAACTGCGATATCGGCATAATTTTGAGCTATGCCTCGTGAGCACAACTGAGCGAAAGTGTGAGTATAGCGCCCGGTATTGGGACTAACCCTCCCGCTATTCTTCCGCAGCCCTGGCCATATCGCCATCGGCCGTTCGGCCTAATTTTGGTCGTCTCAGTTGGAAAATGTCCGTTCCACCAGAGGAAAAGGTCGTCGCAGAATAAACCCGCGGTATATCGAAATGGTATTCTGTAGGGTTGCGTTGTGGCTCATGCGCGACAACGGACGGGCGCTCAGCCGCCGACTTTATGGGATAGCGTGAAATGCAAGGCTGGAGACGCAGGGTGGTTTATGTCTCTCTGTACGAGGGGATCGCCATCGTTCTGACCGCCGGGGTGTTGGCGGCGCTCGGCCACGCGCCGCTCGACTCGCTGGTGGCGTCGGTAGGCGCGTCTACGCTCGCCGTGATCTGGAATCTGATCTTCAACGGCCTCTTCGAGGCCTGGGAGCGGCGTCAGGCCGTGAAGGGCCGGGGTCTGTGGCGGCGCATCGCGCATGCCCTGGGCTTCGAAGGGGGACTGGTACTTTCCATCGTTCCTTTCTTTGCCTGGTGGCTTGACGTGAGCCTATGGCAGGCTTTCGTCATGGACCTGGGCTTCATCCTTTTCTTCCTGGTCTACACCTTCGTATTCTCATGGTGCTTCGATAAGGTCTTTGGCCTGCCGGCATCGGCCATGCCAGCCGCCGCTCTCCAAGAGTGCGCGAGCGAGCAATAGCCGGCATGCATTCAGGCGCCGCCCAGGACACTAGCGCGGTCCACCACAATCGTCTCGACGTATTCCAGCATCCTGGTATCAAAGAGCTTGATGAAGGCCCCTTGCGGATTGGCGTCGGGATAGGCCCACCCGGAAAGGTTCGCGGCGATGGCGCTGGCTTGCAGCAACTCGTCCTCCGTTACACGCAATTCGTATTTCTTGAGCAGGGCGCGGACGTCGTCCGGCGAGCGGACAGCAGGCAAGCCAAGGTCATGTTTGAGTCGGTAGACGAACACCCGCGGGGTGCCGCTGCGGTTGCGCAAGGCCTGGTTACGCGCCAGCTCCAGCGTGGCCGCGAGCCAGAAGGCATGGCGCCCCGTGACGGATATTTCATCTGCGCCGCTGCGATCGGTGCCGTGATAGACCAGCGTGCCGGCGGCCAATTTGAATTCGGACATGGTGGAGACTCTCTCTTTCTTATAGCGATATAGCGAGCGAAACGCCGGCTCGGCGCTTCCCGAGGAGGGTCATTCTCTCCGAAAAGCGCTGTTTCGTCATCAGGGTGATCGGCGGAATGTTCGCCGGGTCGGAGCGCCGAGGGGCCGAAGCTCATGCCGGTGCGGCGGTATCTCCGGACGGGGGACCGCCGTGAAGCACTTGCAGCGGAATGGGGTGGGAATCCGAATAATGCATGCGGACTTCCCCGCGGCTGAATTCCAGATCCTCGTCCTGTACCCGTCGCATGATGGCCAGGTTGATCTCCTGCTGGATATCCATGTAGACGTTGTAGTCGGCGCTCAGTACGTAGTAGACCACTTCGAATTCCAGGCCGCGCTCAACAAATTGGAGCAGGTGGGCCCGGTCATAACGTGTCTTTTCCATGCCTTCAATCTGTGCGCGCACGTGTCGTGTGATCGCAAGGACCTGTTCATCGCTGGCTCCGTAGGCCACCACAAAACGGAAGGCGACGCGCCGCAGTTCCATGCGCTTGTAGTTCTGTATGGTCTGCTTGAGCAATTCAGTATTGGAGCACACGACCTGTTCGCCACCCAGGCTGCGAATCCGCGTCGTCTTCAAACCTACGTGCTCGATGGTGCCCGCAATGTCGCCCACCACGATGAAATCGCCCGACTCGAAGGGCTTGTCCAGTCCGATTGCGGCGGACGCGAACAGATCGCCCAGAATCACCTGCGCCGCCAGCGCCACGGCCACGCCGCCGATGCCCAAACTGGCAACGAAGGCGGTGATGTTGACCCCGAGGTTGTCCAGAATCGCCAGAATCGCCACGGCCCAGAGCACCGTACGGGCGGCGTAGCCGATCAGCGTCAGCGTAACGCCGTTAGCGGTGGGATGCCGGGCCTGGTAACGTTCCAGCATGTAGTTGATGGCGGCGTGGACCCATGACGCGACTTGCACGACCACTGCCACGAACCAAAGCTGGCTTACCGCCGCGCTCCAGGTCAACGGGAGATCGAGCATCTTCACGCCGATCAACAGCGAAAGCGCAAAGATAGCAAACGCGTTGGTGCGGGCGACTGCCTGAAGAATGATCATCCAGGGCGGAGACTGCCCGCTGTCTGATGCACGGTGGGACAAGCGTCCGCGCAGGTAGCCGCGCAGCCACAGCAGCACGAGGAAGATGCCCACCGTGATGCTCAGGCTCAATACCCAGTTCCACAGCGGAATGGAAAGTATCGTCGTCTCCAGCCACCAGTCCCGCATGATTGTTGCCCCGTGTCCAATGAAGAACTGCCAGGGGCGCAAGCGGCGTGCCGTGGGCCCGAAAGGCCGGCAATGAAAAAGCCCCGCAAACGCATGTTCTGCAGGGCTTTTTTCGGTATCAGCTTGGTGCCGCTTGCCGGATTCGAACTGGCGACCTTTTCATTACGAATGAACTGCTCTACCAACTGAGCTAAAGCGGCACTTCGGGGTAAGCATGTGTGCATGCCCCGCGAAGCCAATAATTATACACAATACTACGGCCGCGTGGTGGTGCTGTTTCCCGTGTCGTCTTGGTAAAGCCGGATGGCGGAGGGGAACAGATCCCACGCCGACATGAAGAGCGCCGCTGCAAGCGGCCCGATTACGAAGCCGTTAAGGCCGAATACGGCCAGACCTCCGAGCGTCGACACCAGAATGACCCAGTCGGGGATCTTCGTGTCTTTGCCCACCAATATGGGGCGCAGAATATTGTCGATGAGTCCGATCACCAGCACGCCGAACAGAATCAGCACGATGCCTTCGACCACGGCGCCCGTGACAAGGAAATAGATGGCGACCGGCAGCCAGATCAATGCTGCGCCCACGGCCGGCAGGAGCGACAGCAGCGTCATGACTACGCCCCACAGCAGCGCGCCCTGTATGCCCAGCACCCAGAACATGAGGCCGCCCAGTGTGCCCTGCGTGATCGCCACCACGATATTGCCTTTCACGGTGGCACGCACCACGGTGGCGAACTTGCGAATAAAGTGCTGCTTATGCTCTTCGCTCAGTGGTATGAGCTGCTTGCAGTAGCGCGCAAGCTGGGCGCCGTCACGCAGCAGAAAGAACAGCACGTAAAGCATAACGCCCAGGCCAATGAGCAATTGGGCCGTGTTTTGCCCCAGGCTCACCGCCTGCGTGGCAATGAACTTGCCGCCGGTCATGGCGCCCGCAGTGAGTTTTTCCCGCAGGCTGAAGATGTCACCGATGCCCAGCAGATTCAATACGTTGTGGACGGAAGGCGGCAAAGCGTTGACCACTTGTTCGAAATAGGCGCCCAGGTTGAATTCCCCGGAGCTTATCCGCTTGTAGGCGTTCGCGATTTCCTGGATCAGTGCGCCGCTGATGAGAATCGTGGGGATGATCACGATCAACAGCACGATGAGCAGCGTGAGCAATGCCGCAATATTGGTTCGGCCGCGCAGCCGCGTCTGCAGTTGGCGCTGGACCGGCTGGAAGAGGACGGCCAGGGCGGTGGCCCAGAACAGCGAGGCGTAGTAAGGCAGCAGAATCCAGACGAAGCCGACGGTCGCGAAGATCAACAACACCAGAAAGCTGCGGAAAAAAAGACTCGAATTATTCATTCGGGATCCAAGGAGGATGGGGACTGCGGCTCGCCGCTGCCGCCGGCCAGCACGGCCGCGCCAGGAAATTCTATGCCAAAGCCCGTGAGTACGCATGGCATTGCGCCAGAACCTGCATGGCTTCCTTATTCCCCCAGCAACTCTGCCAGCGGTTGGAGATCTTCCACGTGTTCAGCCACTACCTTCACGACCACCACGATAGGCACGCAGATCAACATTCCCCAGATACCCCATAGCCAGCCTCCGAACAGCAGCGCCACGAACACCGCCATGGGATTCATCTTCGCGATGCGTCCTGTCATCCATGTGCCGACCAGTGTGCC
>JAEWFK010000087.1 GCA_023388835.1 Pseudomonadota bacterium
GAACCGTTTTGGGGATTCGACCGCTTCGAGCATGTGAAGAAATGGGTGGCCCTGAAGGGCGGGCAATAAAGACAAAGCCGGCCCGCACCACGCAGGGCGCGAGCCGGTTTATCCGACGAAAGCTGAACGGACTCAGCTTTCCGCATCAGGCTGACGAGCGGGCTCTGCTTGCGCAAAGGCGTCGAGCTGCGAGCAGGCTTCCGCGATACGAACGACTGTCGGCATAGCGGTCAGATCGCAGTCATAACGCCGGGCGTTGTAGACCTGGGGCACGAGCAGGACGTCGGCCAAGGTCACCTGATCGCCGTGGCAATAGCGGCCCGTCGCCGGGTTGCCGGCCAGCATGGCTTCCAGGGAAGTCAGCCCAACATTGATCCAATGTCTATACCAGGCGTCTTTGGTTTCGTCGTCTACGCCCAGCTCCCGCTTCAGGTGCTTGAGCACGCGCAGATTATTGAGCGGGTGGATGTCGCATGCAATGGTCTGTGCGATCGCCCGCACGCGGGCCCGACCGACCGGATCGGCCGGCAACAAGGCCGGCTCGGGGTGCGTTTCCTCAAGATACTCGAGAATCGCCATCGACTGCGCGATCGCATGTTCGCCGTCGACCAGCGTCGGAATAAGACGAGTCGGATTCAAGGCGAGATAGGCTTCCGAATTCTGCTGGCCGCCGTCCTTGAGCAGGTGCACGGAGACGGTCTCGTAATCCAAGCCTTTGAGATTCAGGGCGATACGTACGCGATAAGCTGCGGAACTACGGAAATAACTGTAGAGCTTCATCAGGCATCCTTGAGCTTGCGGGAAAGTTCACGTGGAAGAGGGAAAGAGACGTTCTCGGGAGTTCCTTCCAGCGTACGCACGGAAATCGCACCCAATTCCTTTAGACGGTCCAGCACCTGACGCACCAGGACGTCCGGCGCCGAGGCTCCTGCGGTCACACCGACCCGCTGCGTATTCTGCAACCACTGAGGGTTGATCATCTCGGGCCCGTCCACCAGATGCGCGCGCACGCCCATACGTTCGGCGACTTCACGAAGACGGTTGGAATTGGAACTGTTGGCGCTACCCACCACCAGTACCAGATCGCACTGCGGCGCCATGATCTTCACCGCGTCCTGGCGGTTCTGCGTGGCGTAACAGATATCGCTCTTGCGCGGCTCGACGATGCCGGGGAACCGCTCACGCAAGGCCTGGGCGACCTGCGCGGCATCGTCCACCGACAGCGTAGTCTGTGTGACAAAGGCAAGATTGGCTGGGTCGCCCACCTCAAGCGCCGCCACGTCCTCCGGCGTTTCGACCAGGTACATGCCGCCGTCCGCCTGCCCCAGCGTACCCTCGACTTCCGGATGCCCTTTATGGCCGATCATGATGATCTCGCGACCGGCCTCGCGCATGCGGGCGACTTCCACATGAACCTTGGTGACCAGCGGGCAGGTGGCGTCGAAGATGCGCAGCCCGCGCCGCTCTGCGTCCGCCTTCACCGCTCGCGAGACGCCATGCGCCGAAAAGATGACTGTTGCGCCTTCTGGGGCCTCGTCGAGCTCGTCGATGAAGATAGCGCCTTTTTGACGCAAATCACTCACGACATAGCGGTTATGCACGATCTCGTGCCGCACATAGATGGGCGCGCCAAAAAGTTCCAGCGCCCGCTCCACGATATCAATCGCACGATCGACGCCTGCACAGAAGCCGCGCGGCTGTGCCAGCACGACTTCTGCGCCACGATTCTCGGCAGGTATACCGGACATCAGAGCACTCCAAGCAGAGAAACTTCCACACGCAGATCGATGCCCGCGAGCGGATGGTTGAAATCAAGCAGCGCTCGATCGTCCTGGTATTTCTTCAGCACGCCCGAATACCGCAAGCCGTTGGGCGCAGTGAATTCGATGATCTCGCCAGGGGTCAGCTTGGCGCCCGCGGCTTCTGCTTCCAGCATGCTGCGTTCGACCCACTGAATAAGTTCGGGATTCCGATCGCCGTACGCTTGCGCGGCAGGAACATCGAAAGTGAAGCGTTCTCCTTCGGCATGGTTCAGCAGCGCTTCTTCCAGGCCGGGAGCCCACTGGCCCATGCCCAGCTGCAGCGTACCCGGACGCCCGTCGAAGGTGTCGGCAAAGACGGACCCCGCGGCAGAGCCACTGGCGAGCTCGATGCGATAGTGCAGTGTCAGGTAGGAATCAGGACGGACAAAAGCGTTCACTGAGTCGGAAGAGGAAGTCAAGATCTGCCACCGTATAGGTTTTGATGAACCGCCCCATTTTAGAGCCTTTAATGAATACGAACCTGAGCACCGTGAAGACCCACGCAAGCACCGCAGCGGAACGTCCTCGCGAGCGCCTGCTGGCCCATGGACCACAGGTGCTGACGTCGGCGGAACTGCTGGCCATCATTCTGCGCACCGGCATCAAAGGGTGCGATGCCGTGTCACTCAGCCACAAACTGATCCAGCATTGCGGCAGCCTGCGCGAACTGCTGTCGGCCGATGCCGCAGAACTGCTGTCCCTGCCCGGCCTGGGGCAAGCCAAGGCCTGTGAAATCCTGGCCATCAGCGAACTGAGCCGGCGTGCTCTCGAAGAAGAGCTGCGCAACGGCGAAGCTCTGAATCAACCGGCCCGGGTGAAGCAGTATTGCACCGCCCTGCTGGCGCACTTGAATGTGGAACACTGCGTGGCCTTATACCTGGACAGCCGCTTCCGGCTGATCGCCTGCGAGGAAGTCTCCAAGGGAACGCTCAGCCAGGCGTCGGTCTATCCCCGGGAAGTGGTCAAGGCGGCCTTGCGTCACCATGCCGCCGCCATCATTCTGGCCCATAACCACCCTTCCGGCGTGGCCGAGCCCAGCCAGGCCGACCTTGCACTCACTCAGCATCTACGCAAGGCGCTGGCCCTGGTCGACGTTCGCCTGCTGGATCACCTGATCGTTACGCGTAATGCCGCGGTGTCCCTGGCGGAGCAGGGGTCGATATGAGGGTGGAAGCAGCGCAAGAAACGCACCGACGCTTGCGCCGAAAAACGCCACGAGATAAAATGCCGAGTTACCCACGGATACGTGGCCATCGGTGTAAAAACGCGGCGGCAGGCGACCCAAATCATCCACGACAGGAATCGACATGAAAGAAGGCATCCACCCCGAATACCGCGATGTGGTATTCCTGGATCAGCAGACCGGATCAAAGTTCATCACCCGTTCCACGGTGAACACGCGCGAAACCGTTGAGCACGAAGGCAAGACCTACCCGCTCTTCAAGTGCGACGTCACTTCCGAATCGCACCCCTTCTACACGGGCGCCCAAACGCGCATCGTCGAGACCGGTCGCGTCGAGAAGTTCCGCGCCCGTTTCGCACGCACGGTCGGTACGCGTACCGCATCCTAAACACTGCTACGGCCGTGTTTCGAAAGGGCAGCCTCCGGGCTGCCTTTTTTCTGTTTAGCAGGCCGGACGGAGTTTCCGCCTGCGCTCCCTGCCTATAATGAGTGGCTGCCGGCTTCGGGCCGGCGTATGCAGCCCTTCGTGGCCGTCGCCGTTCTGGCCCACCCGTGTTCCGATCCGCGTATAGAAGATGGATTCCCGTTCCACCCCAGCCCGCCTGACTGAAACGGCGACCGTCAAGCTCTCCCGGCCCTTCCTGCTGTTGATCGGCGCGATCTACATCCTGGCCGGTCTGTTTTTTCGCGATCCCTGGAAGACGGACGATGTCGTCGGATTGGCCACCATGGTTTCCGCCCTGGCGCATCCGGATGGCTCGGCCCTGCTGGCCCCGCAGATCGGTGTGCTCGCCCACGCACAAGACGGGCCGCTGATCACCTGGGTCGGCGCGCTGGCCGTGTGGCTGTTCGCCCCACTTTTTGAAGTCTTCGTGCCGGCGCATGACGGCGCCATCATCGCTTCACGACTTCCCAACCTGCTTTGGTTCGGAATCCTGACCGCGTCGGTCTGGTATGGCAGCTATCTGCTGGGCCGGCGCCCCGAACCACAGCCGCTCGAATTGCCCTTCGGGGGCGAACCCAGTGTGAATGACTATGGGCGGATGATTGCAGACGCCGCGTTGCTGCTTATCCTGGCGACGGTCGGCATTGTCTGGCGCATGCACGAAACCTCCGAGGTCCCGGCGCTCATTGCTTTCCAAGCCCTTGCCTTTTACGCCGTGGCGCGCACCATCGATCGGCCTCTTTCCGGCGCCATCACGCTAGGCGTCGCCCTTGCGGCAGCCTTTCTGACTCGGGGATGGATCGGCTCACTGCCCATCATCCTCGCAGCACTGTTTGCCTTTCATCCGCAGGGCGCCCTCTGGCCCCGCCGCCACTGGCTGTTGCTCAGTGCGGCCATCGCGCTGACCATCGGCCTGGCATGGTGGATTCCGTTGCAGGCCGAGCACCCGTACTGGGCTCAGAACTGGTCGCTATGGAACAGCCAGTCCTTTGTGCTGCCGCAACGCGATGTCCTTTTCAGCCTGCTGCGCGACCTGCCCTGGTTCCTGTGGCCCACCTGGCCTTTCGCGCTCCTGGCGGTCTGGCGGTGGCGGGCATGGCTGCCGAGCCCGCACATTTGGGTGCCCTTCATGTTCATGATGTGGCCGCTCATCATCATGTGTTTCCTGGCCGACGTCTTCGAGCCCGAATACGCGCTCATGGCAACCCCGGCCGCAGTGCTGGCCGCTTTCTCCCTGCCCACGCTCCGGCGCGCGGTGGTGAATTCATTGGACTGGTTCGCCGTCATGTGCTTTTCGCTGACGGCCGCCACGGTGTGGCTGGGATGGTTCGCTCTGCAAACCGGCTGGCCCGCGCAGATTCACCACAACATCACGCGCTTGACCCAAGGTTATGAGATCTTCATCTCGTGGCCCTCGGTCTTCATTGCCATGATCGGTACCCTGGCCTGGATCGCTCTGGTCCGTTGGCGGCTGCACAACAAGCCGGCGGCGCTGTGGCGTGGCACCGTCCTGTCCGCAGGCGGCCTGATCACGACCTGGCTGCTGCTGGTCACCCTCTGGATGCCGGTACTGGATTACGTCAGAAGCTATCGCGAAGTTTCCGCGCGTCTTGCGCTGGCGCTGAGCCATCACCAGAACAGCAATGAGTGCGTCCGTGCGCTGGGCGTGGGCACCGGGCAACGCGCCTCCTTCCTGGTCTTCAATCACATCGACTTCAGTTACGACTCGGACTGCACCCTGGTGCTTCAGCAGACCTCGCAAGAAGCCGTACGCCAAGGCAGCGCCGCCTATTCCGATTCCGCTACCGTGCTCTGGCAAGGGCGGCGCGGCGCTGATCGGGACGAAATGTTCCGGCTGCTGCGAATCGAGCGCTGATGCCTTCACACCCACCGGCGTTGCAGCACGCGGGGTCCGCATGAAGGAAATCATGCGGCAGGCGTGGCCCGTTCTTATTGCCTCATGGGCGGGAGTCGCCTTCGGACTCATCGATACGGCCATGGGCGGGCATTCCGGCGCGCTGGATCTCCAGATCATGGCATTGGCGACGTCGATCTATGTCACGGTATTTGTCGGGCTCATGGGAGTGATTCATGCGCTGATTCCTATCCTCGCCCAGCATTTCGGAGCGGGGCGCGAGGCAGAAGTCGGACGCATGTGGGGCCAGGGCGTCTGGCTGTCGGCCGGGCTGTGTGTAGTGGGCGGCATCTTTCTGTTGATCCCCGATCTCTGGCTCAGTATTTCAGGCGAGATCGAACCGGCTGTGCGTGCGGGCGTCCGGCATTATCTATGGGCGCTCGCATTGGCCTTGCCCGCGGCGCTCGCCTTTCGCAGTGTATATGCCCTTGCCACGGCAGTCTCGCGCCCCCGCACCGTGATGGTGATCAACGTCGGCAGCCTGGCCTTCAAGCTGTTCTTCAACTGGGTGTTCATGTTCGGCAAGCTGGGGCTTCCCGCCATGGGGGCCGCGGGAGCCGGTCTGTCCACCGCCGTTGTATCGTGGCTGATGCTGGCCGCCGGTCTATGGGCCGTGCTGCGCAACCCTTGGTACAGGCGCTTCCAGCCCCGGCTCGGCCGGCCCAGGTGGCGCGACCAGGCCGAGCTGTTACGGCTGGGTATCCCCATGGGCGGGTCCTATCTGGTCGAAGTGTGCGCCTTCACCTTCATGGCCCTGCTGGCCGCGCGCGACGGCATGTTCGTGACAGGCGCCCATCAGATCATGGCGAACCTGGCCGCGCTGTCCTACATGGTGCCGATGGCGCTAGGCATCGCCACGGCTTCGCTTACCGCGCAGGCGATCGGCGCACGCGACCTGACGCTTGCCCGAGCCAATGGGCGGGCGGGCATACTGCTGGTGATCTCGGCCGCTCTTTTGACGGCCCTCCTGATTGTCGCGGGGCGGGGCCCCATTCTGCAGATCTATACCGCTGATACACAGGTGGCGGCCGCCGCCGCCATCCTGCTGACGCTGCTGCCCTTCTTCCACGTGGGAGACGCCCTGCAGTGCATCGGGTGCTACCTCTTGCGCGCCTACAAAGTAGCGGTCGCACCCTTACTGATGCAGATCGTGGCGCTCACCGGTGTCGGCCTGTTAGGCGGCTGGTGGCTGGGCTTCGGCCCGGCGAAGGGCGCCCTGTCGGCGCCGATCCTGCACTTCATGCCGGGGGCAGCCGTGGGCACCACGACCCTGTGGATCATGTCGACGTTGGGCCTGGTGGTATCGGCGACGCTGTTGTTCTTCTGGTATGGCCACGTGCTGCGCCGCCATGCGCGCAACGCGGGCTAGCGCTTATAGATATAGTCGCGCCGCCACGGATAACCCGCAGTATCTTGCTCCGCCAGCTCATCGCCCGGCCCGCTGGCGCGATGCTGCGCCAAGACCTGGTGCAAGCGTATCCATCCATGCTCGAAGCCCATCGCGCAACCGGCCAGATACATGCGGTAGGCCCGGACCGAGCGTTCGCCCTTTGCATCGGTCAGCGTCGTCTGGGCGGCAGCCAACTGCGACTCCAGGCTGTCGCTCCACGCCCATAGGGTGCGCGCATAATGCGGGCGCAGGTTCTCGACATCGAGATCTTCCAGGCCGCCTTCAGTCATGCTGTGCAGCACGTTGCTGATATGAGTGAGTTCTCCGCCGGGGAAGATATATTTGTCGATGAAATCGCCCATGCCCGCACCGAGCTGCGTATTGTCCACGCCCCCGGCGGTGATGCCATGGTTCAGGATGAGGCCGCCAGGACGCAGCAGACGCCGCAGCTTGGAGAAATAGCCCGCCAACTGGGCACGCCCCACATGCTCAAACATGCCGACCGAGGCGATCTTGTCATAAGGGCGGGTTTCGTCGAGCTGACGATAATCCAGCAACTCCATGCGCACCCTGCCGCTCAAACCTTTTTCCTCGATGAGCCGGTTGACATAATTGAATTGGTTGTGGGAAAGGGTGATGCCGGTGGCGTCGACCCCGTAGTTTTCCGCCGCCCACAAGAGCAGGCCGCCCCACCCTGCGCCGATGTCCAGGAACCGCTCGCCTTCGCGCAGTCGCAGCTTGCGGCAGATGTGATCGAGCTTGGCTTCCTGGGCCTGCGCCAGGGACATGTCCTGTTCGCGGTAATAAGCGCAGGAATACACTCGACGGGGATCCAGCCACAGGGCATAGAAGTCGTCTGAAAGGTCGTAGTGAAACTGTATCTGCTTCGCATCGCGCTCGATACTGTGTCTCCAGACGGACATGACGCGGCGAATGAGCGCCGTGAACATGCCGGCCCGGGCGGCTTCGACGGGAGACTGCGGCAATATCGACGAGGCCGCCCGCATGAGGTCGCGCATCGAGCCCTCGACCTCGAACTTGCCCTCGACGTAGTCTTCACCCAAGGTGCCCACCTGGCCGGCGGCCAGGTTCGCCAGGGTGCTCATCTCATGGACTGAAAGATGCACCGCGGCGTCGATCGGCCCCACCGAGTTTCCGTCCGGCAGTGTCAGCCGGACGGGGATCGGAAGGGACGCCAGTTTCACTTCCACACCAGACAAGATCGAACTCAAAGCAGCCTCCTGACAAGGAACGATGAAGAAGGCCCCCCTGGGGCGGGCTTCTTCGCCACTGCACCAGGAGGAGCCTCCGGCTCCGAAATACAGCCGTCACCGGTGACCTGCACGGTCGGCCAAGGCCGCCCTGCATCATGCATGCCGGGACGTGGTCAAAATAGCGTCGTCTATCATACATGCGGCTTTCGAAATCGGTACTGCATTCCGTTATCTCGCCTCAGCCGAAGGGCCTATGCCGGGCCGGCGTGGCTAAATGGACGCAGCGCCCCGCACCCGCCTTGATCGGGTCGCCCCATTCATAGTAGAATCGCTGTCTTTACACAGATTTCAACAAGGGGTGAACCATGGCACGCGTATGCCAAGTTACCGGCAAGGGCCCGATGGTGGGCAACCACGTCTCGCACGCCAACAACAAGACCAAGCGTCGTTTCCTTCCCAACCTGCAATCGCACCGCTTCTGGGTCGAAAGCGAAAACCGCTGGATCCGTCTGCGCGTGTCCACGCAGGCGCTGCGCACCATCGACAAGGTCGGCATTGATGCCGTCCTGGCCGACCTGCGCGCCCGCGGCGAACTGGCCTGAGCCATCCGCACCCGACTACTAGGAGCTCATCATGGCAAAAGGCATCCGCGAAAAGATCAAGCTGGAATCCACAGCCGGCACCGGTCATTTCTATACCACCACCAAAAACAAGCGCAACATGCCCGAGAAGATGCTGATCAAGAAGTTTGATCCGGTCGCTCGCAAGCACGTCGACTACAAGGAAACCAAGCTGAAGTAGTTTCAGCTGCGCGCCCGTGGCATCGCCCGGCGGTACGCCCCGGCCTGGCGCCGCCACAAGCGCCGCGCATTTCCAGACCCCGCCCGAGCTGATCGGCGGGGTTTTTCTTTTTGCGCGACTATAATCAAAGGTTTGCGCAACCCCTACTGATCGCACGCACATGCTGGAATACCGCCCCACCGACGTCGAAAAAACTGCCCAGGCCGACTGGGTCGAACGCGACGCCTATCGTGTCACCGAACATGCCGTCAACGCCGATGGCACGGCCAAGCCCAAGTTCTATGCCTGCTCCATGCTGCCTTATCCCAGCGGCAAGCTGCACATGGGGCACGTGCGCAATTACACGATCAACGACATGATGACTCGCCAGCTGCGCATGCGCGGTTACAACGTACTCATGCCCATGGGGTGGGATGCCTTCGGCATGCCCGCTGAAAACGCAGCGATCAAAGGGGGCGTGCCTCCTGCGAAATGGACCTACGACAACATTGCCTACATGAAGCAGCAGATGCAGGCAATGGGGCTGGCGATTGACTGGTCGCGCGAAATGTGCGCTTGCGACCCCAAGTACTACAAGTGGAACCAGTGGCTGTTCCTGAAGATGCTCGAGAAAGGCATCGCCTATCGCAAGACGCAGGTCGTGAATTGGGATCCCGTCGATCAGACCGTCCTGGCCAATGAACAGGTCATCGACGGCCGCGGCTGGCGATCCGGCGCACTGGTGGAAAAGCGCGAGATCCCCGGCTACTACCTGCGCATCACCGATTACGCCGAAGAACTGCTCGAGCAGGTGCAGAACGGCCTTGAAGGCTGGCCGGAGCGCGTACGCCTGATGCAGGAAAACTGGATCGGCAAGAGCCAGGGCGTGCGCTTCGCCTTCCCGCACGACATCCGCGGCGCCGACGGCCATCTCATCCAGGACGGGCGCATGTATGTCTTCACCACGCGTGCGGACACCATCATGGGCGTCACCTTTTGCGCTGTGGCCCCCGAACACCCGCTGGCCACCCATGCCGCAACCGGGAACCCCGAACTCGCCGCCTTCATAGAAGCCTGCAAGTTGGGCGGCACCACTGAAGCAGAAGTCGCCACGCGCGAAAAAGAAGGCATGCCCACGGGCCTGAACGTCACGCATCCTCTCACCGGCGAGCCAGTCGAAATCTGGGTCGGCAATTACGTACTCATGAGCTATGGCGACGGCGCGGTCATGGGCGTGCCCGGCCACGATGAACGCGATTTCGCCTTCGCAAGAAAGTACGGCCTGCCCATTCGCCAAGTGATCGGCAGCGAAGGCAAGCCCTACTCCACCGAGGCCTGGGAAGACTGGTACGCCGACAAGCAAAGCGGCCGTACGGTGAACTCCGGCAAGTATGACGGCCTGAGCACGGCCGGCGCAGTCGACGCCGTCGCGGCCGATCTGGCCGAGCTCGGCCTGGGCGAGAAACAGACTACCTGGCGCTTGCGCGACTGGGGCGTTTCGCGCCAGCGCTATTGGGGCACCCCCATCCCCATCATTCACTGTCCTGACTGCGGGCCGGTGCCCGTTCCCGAATCGGACCTGCCCGTGGTGCTGCCGGAAGACCTGATCCCGGATGGCAGCGGCAACCCCCTCACGAAGAACGAAGCCTTTCTTTCGTGCTCCTGCCCCAAGTGCGGTTCGGCCGCCCGCCGTGAAACCGACACCATGGACACCTTCGTGGATTCGTCCTGGTACTTCATGCGCTACACCTCGCCCGACAATGATCAAGCGATGGTGGACACTCGCAACGACTACTGGATGCCGATGGATCAATACATCGGCGGCATCGAGCACGCAGTGATGCATCTGCTGTATGCGCGCTTCTGGACCCGCGTCATGCGCGATCTCGGCCTGGTGGATTTCGACGAGCCCTTCACTCGCCTGCTGTGTCAGGGCATGGTGCTCAACCACATCTATTTCCGCAAGACGGCTCAGGGCGGCGTGGAATACTTCTGGCCAGAACAGGTCGAAGACGTCCATGACGCCAAGGGCGCCGTGATCGGGGCCCGCCTGAAAGCCGACGGCTCCAGCGTGCAGTACGGCGGCATCGGCACCATGTCGAAATCCAAGAACAACGGCGTGGACCCTCAATCGCTCATCGACACAATGGGCGCCGACACCGCGCGCCTGTTCGTCATGTTTGCCAGCCCACCCGAACAAACCCTCGAATGGTCGGAATCCGGCGTGGATGGCGCGCATCGTTTTCTGCGCCGCGTCTGGGCCTTCGGTCAGTCACGCGCCGACATCATCCGCCGGGGTATCGCTCAGGGCGCACAGGACTGGTCAGACATCGATGACGCTTCCCGGACACTGCGCCGCGAAATCCACGGCATGTTGAAGCTGGCTGACTATGATTATCAGCGCATCCAGTACAACACCGTGGTTTCCACCTGCATGAAGATGCTCAACGCACTGGAAGCGGCCAAGCTTCCCGACACCGAGGTCGCCGCGCGCGCGCTGGCAGATGCCGCCTCGATATTGTTGCGAGTGCTCTACCCGGTAGTGCCGCACCTTACCTGGCAGCTGTGGCGTGACCTCGGCTACGCCGAACGCCAGGGCGACCTGCTTGACGCCCCTTGGCCGGTGGTCGACGAAGCCGCCCTCATCGCCGACGAAGTGGAGCTGGTTCTGCAAGTCAACGGCAAGCTGCGCGGGGCCATCACAGTGCCCAACGGCGCAAGCAAACCCGACATCGAGCAAAGCGCCCTGGCTCACGAAGCGGTTGCCCGTTTTCTTGAGGGCCGGCCGGCCAAGCGCGTCATCGTGGTGCCGGGTAAACTCGTGAACGTCGTCGGATAAACAGACATCACCATGACTCTCTTTCTTCTTGAATCCGCCCACCGTATCGCCATGCGCCGTGTGGCGCTATGGGCTGTGCTCGCGGGCTGCATGCTGCTCGCAGCTTGCGGTTTCAGGTTGAAAGGGGCCACGCCGCTGCCCTTCGACACGCTCTACACCAATATCGCCGAGAATTCGGGTTTCGGCGCTGCCATGCGCCGCGCCATCAGGGCCGCCTCACCCAATACCCGTTTCGTAGCAGATCCGGCTCAGGCGGAAGCACGGCTTATCCAACTTTCGAATGATCAGCGCCTGCGCCAGCTATCCATCGACGCCGACGGCCGGGTCGAAGAATACGAGCTGAATCTGATCTTTGCATTCCAGTTGGTGGACGCCGCCGGGCACATCATTCTGCCCCCCACGACTCTGCGTGCCACACGGGAAATTCCCTACGACGACACAATGGTCCAGGCCAAGCAAAGCGAGATCACCGCGATCTTCCAGCAAATGCAGCAGTCCATGGTTGACCGCGTGGTCCGCCATCTGACGGCCCCCGATGTCACCGCCGCTTTCATCGATGCGGAAAGCCGACCCTTGGAAGGCGGCCCGTCCGATCTCACGCCTGTGTCGAACGATCCTGCGCCCACCGGCGCGTCGATGTGGGGCACGCCCGCTCTGAATCCCGACACCGGCTTGCGGTAAGCCGCCATGGGACGCCGCCTTGATCACGACGGCCTGCTGCAAGCGCTGCAGAGGGCCGATGCACCGCTTGCCCCGTTGTACATCATTACCGGCGACGAAAGCCTGCTGGTGATCGAAGCACTGGACGCACTGCGCAACGCCGCCTTGGCCCAAGGCTATACCGAGCGCACCCGGCTGATACTGGACGCACGAAGCGACTGGTCTGCCGTCATGGGCGCCACTCAAAATGTGTCGCTCTTTGGCGATCGCAAGCTGCTGGACCTCGCGCTGCCTTCGGGCAAGCCGGGCAAAACGGGGGGTGACACGCTGGAGGCCCTGGCCGGCAAGTTGCGCGAGGGCGCCCTGCCGGACACCGTCGTCACCCTCAGCCTGCCGCGCTTGGACAAGACCGGCCGCTCAGCCAAATGGGCCACGGCACTGTTCGGTGTAGGCACGCTGGTAGAGGTTCCCAGCATCGACCGTAACGCTCTGCCCCGCTGGATTGGCCAACGCATGGCCCGGCAAGGCCAGGAGCTCGATGCCGATACGCTGGCCTGGATGGCCGACAAAGTAGAGGGCAACCTGCTCGCCGCCTTCCAGGAAATCCAGAAGCTTGGTCTGCTCCACCCCCCAGGCCGATTGGCCGGCGAAGACGTGCGAAGGGCCGTGCTCGATGTGGCGCGGTATGATGTATTCGACCTGCGCGACGCCATGCTGGCCGGCCGGCCGGAGCGGGCGCTAAGCATCCTTCAGGGCCTGCGTGGCGAGGGTGAGGCCCTGCCCTTGGTGTTATGGGCCGTCGGGGATGAAGTCCGTCTGCTCGCACGGCTGGCGGCCTTGCAGGCGCGCGGCGGCGATATTGCCGGAGAAATGCGCCGACACCGGGTGTTCGGCCCGCGCGAACAGGGCTTGCGCCGCACGCTCGCCCGCCTGCCGGCGGCCGGCTGGGTGGCCGCGCTGCAGCATGCACACGACATCGACCGACTCATCAAGGGCTTGAAAGTGCCCGGGCTGCTTGACGACCCCTGGGAAGAACTAGGCAGGCTCCTGCTACGCATTACTGTGGAACGAAAGACATGACCCAACTCGACACGCAGGCCGACACGCACGCGGCCATGCAGGCCTTCGGCCAACGCGCGCGCGCCGCCGCCCGACTGATGCGAAACGCACCCGACCATGCCAAGGCGACCGCCCTGCGGGCCATGGCCCGGCTCATCGAAGAGCGCTCCGAACCGCTACGGCAACAGAACGCGCTCGATCTCGAAGCCGGCCGGCGCAACGGCCTGGCCGACGCCATGCTGGACCGCCTGACACTGAGCGACAAGGCGCTGAACGGCATGTGCGAAGGCTTGCGGCAAATTGCCGCCATGCCAGACCCTGTCGGCAGTCTGGGGCCCACCACCACGCGGCCCAACGGCATGCGGGTCGCCCAGATGCGCGTGCCGCTTGGCGTGATCGGCATCATCTACGAATCCCGCCCCAACGTGACCATCGACGCCGCGGCGCTGTGCCTGAAATCCGGCAACGCCACCATTCTGCGCGGGGGCAGCGAGGCTTTCCATTCGAATCAGGCGCTGGGCTCGATCATCCGGCAAGGGCTGGCGGAAGCCGGCCTGCCTGCCCACGCCGTACAAGTCGTGGACACCACCGATCGTGCCGCCGTGGGCGAAATGGTGACCATGACTGAATTCATCGATGTGATCGTGCCGCGCGGCGGAAAGGGCTTGATCGAACGCCTCTCGCGCGAGGCCCGCGTGCCCCTGATCAAGCATCTGGACGGTAACTGCCATCTTTACATCGACAAGGCGGCCGACCCGGCCAAGGCTCACGATATCGCCGTCAACGCAAAGACCTACCGCTATGGCATCTGCGGCGCCATGGAGACTCTGCTTGTCCATACCGATGTCTCGGACACCATCCTGCCTCGCATCGCTGCCACGCTGGCCGGCAAGGGCGTGGAGCTGCGCGGCTGTGAACGCACCCGCACTCTTCTGCCCACCGCCTTGCCCGCCACTGAAGAGGACTGGGGCAGCGAGTACCTTGAACCCATACTGGCGGTGCGCATTGTCGACGATATCGACCAGGCAATCGAACATATCGAGCGCTATAGCTCACAGCACACGGAATCCATCGTCACGGAAGACCTTTCGGCGGCCACCCGCTTCCAGCGGGAAGTGGACTCCAGTTCGGTATACGTGAACCTGCCGACCTGTTTTGCCGATGGCTTCGAATACGGTCTGGGCGCCGAGATCGGCATTTCCACCAATCGCCTCCACGCTCGCGGTCCGGTGGGCCTCGAAGGCCTGACCACCATGAAGTGGGTGCTCACGGGTGAAGGGCAATTGCGCGGCTGACCGGACATCTATCATGCTTTGGGTGAAGACCTTCCATCTGCTGTTCGTGATCGCGTGGTTCGCTGGCCTGTTTTACCTGCCGCGCATTTACGTGAACCTGGCCCAGGCCCGCGACACGGCGGCCTACGACTGTCTGACCGGCATGGCCCGGCGGCTTTACCGCTTCATGACTCCCCTGGCCGTACTGGCCCTTGCTTTCGGCTTATGGCTTTTCCTGGGCTATGGCATCGGAATGGGCGCTGGATGGATGCATGCCAAGCTTCTGCTGGTGGTCCTTCTGGGCGCCTATCACCTCGTCTGCGGCCGCATGCTGGTCACCTTCGAGCAACGCGCCAACACGCGGGAACACCGCTACTACCGCTGGTTCAACGAAGCGCCTGTCATCATGCTCGCGCTCGTGTTGATCCTGGTGGTAGTCAAACCATTCTGACGTCACCATGACCGACTCCAAACCACGCAAGACGCTCACGCTTGCCAAGAAAAAGCCTTCTGCCGCCCGCGCTCCGGCAGCACCTGCGGACGACGCGCCTCGCAAGCGCAGCGGCGCGCGGGCTCGCCAAGTCGCGCAAGTCGAGCGGGAACAGCACAAGGCAACGCTCCCTGCGGAAGCGCCGCCCCGCTTCAACGAACCGGAGCGCCGGCGCGATCCGCAGGTGCAGGGACGCCGATCGAATGGCCCTCGAGCGCATGACGGGCGGTCGCATGAATCCCGGTCGCTTGACTCGCGGTCGCACGAATCGCGGTCGTCTGCGTCCCTGTCGTCCGAAGGCGTAGGCGCACCGCAAACCGAGGTGCGCGCCTCACGTCCCGATAGACGTCCAACCTCCAAACGGCATACCTCCCGGAAGCCTGGTGAAGTCTTCCAGGTCTTCGCCCCCTGCCCCAAGGGGCTCGAAGATGCCTTGCACGCCGAGCTGGACGCGCTGGGCTATGCCGGGTTGCGCAAGGGCCGCGCCGGTTGTCACTTTGAAGCCGATTGGACAGGGGTGCTCAAGGCCAATCTCTATTCGCGCCTGGCCACGCGCGTGCTTGTCCAGCTCGCCCATGCCCCGGTCCGCCAGGAAGACGACATTCTGGAACTCGCGCGCGTCACTGAATGGGAACGCTGGTTCGGACCCGAACAGACCTTGCGGGTGGACACGTCCGCCGTACGCAGTCCCATGCAGAGCCTGCAATACTGCAACCTGCGGGCCAAAGACGGCATCTGCGATCGTCTGCGAGAGCTCGAAGGCGCGCGGCCGGATATCGACACCGTAAGGCCCGACGCCCGGGTCCACCTGTTCCTGGACGAACAGACCGCCACGCTTTATCTGGACACCTCCGGAGAGTCGCTCTTCAAGCGTGGATGGCGCCTGGAAAAAGGCGAAGCACCGCTACGCGAGAACCTTGCAGCCGGGCTGCTCGCGCTCGCTGACTGGGATCCCTCCGCGCCTTTGATGGACCCCTTCTGCGGCAGCGGAACCTTGCTGATCGAAGCGGCGTGGATCGCCCTGGGCGTGCCTCCCGGTATCTGGCGGCCCTTCGGCTTTGAACGGCTGCGCGATCATGACGCCCGCCGTTGGCGCGACCTCAAGGACGATGCTCGCAGCCGCATCGCCACCAAGCTGGATGCCCCCCTGATCGGCTACGACATCGACCCGCGCGCCATTGCAGCGGCCGACGCTAACCGCGAGCGCGCCATGCTCGCGCCGGACACAATCCGCCTTGCGGTGGGCGATGCACGTGAAGTGAAGCCTGAAACCGAGCCGGGATGGCTGGTGACCAACCCGCCGTACGGAGAACGCATGGAGGAAGACGAGGAGCTCTGGCCGGAATGGGCGGAGAACCTGAAGCGCCATTACGCGGGTTGGAACGTGAATGTGATCACGAGCGACCTGGAGTTGCCCTCGCGGCTGCGCCTGAAACCGAGGCGACGCCATCCCGTACATAACGGCCCGTTGGATTGCCGACTCTTCAATTTCGAAATGGTGGAAAAAAGCTACAGAAACTGATGGTTGCGAGGGAGTCTTATGGTCACATCCCGGTTCAGCTTGGTTGCACATACCAGGGTAAACCCCTATAATTAGGGAAATCCCTAGTGAGAACCTGTCATGAACCACTTCAACCACCACACCATGCTTACAGATCAGCTGGAACGCCAGCTCATTCAGCAGGAAATCGGTCGTCAGATGGCATTCGCGCCGGTGTTCAACGTTAAGCGTGTCGCCGACAAGATCGCCGCTCTGTTCGGTTATGTCCGTATCGACGCGCCGCTGAAGACAGCCCGTACCGCGCACTGAGCGCGGTTCCGGCATTGAGCGTCAGCCGCCTGCAAGGGCGGCTTTTTCGTGGACGGTCGCCGAAGCTCAGCAACAAGGACAGCCTTTTCTTCCCCGGCCAAGAATCCGGCGCCGTACGCGCATTCAAGGTCACCCTGAGGGATAATGGCGCACCTCTGAGACGCCCAGGTTCCATCTCGTTATGTCCGCCACGTTTTCCCCTTCCGTACCCACTCCTTCCCGCTTGCGCCGCTTTGCGAGCATGATGTATGAGGGCGTATTGCTGTTCGGCATCGTCTTCGCTGTCGGCTACCTCTTCGATACGCTGACGGAAAGCCACAACGCCCTGATGTTCCGCCATGTCCGCCAAGGCTTGCTCTTCCTGGCGATCGGATGCTATTTCCTGATTTGCTGGCGTGGCGGCCAGACCTTGCCAATGAGGACCTGGAATATCCGCTTGATGGGCAAGGATGGTAATCCACCTTCCGTGGGGCGACTGGTCCTTCGTTATCTGCTGATGTGGCCACTGCCCTTGCTCGCTGCCCTCCTCGTCCGAGCGGCGTCCGAATCCACGGGCTACGCCTCGACCGATCTTCTCATTGTCTTTGCGCCCTTCATTATTTTTATTTGGACCTGGTTCGACCGCGAGGGTCAGTTCCTTCATGATCGGCTTGCCGGTACGCGCCTGGTGGACGCCCAACCGCAGCGCCAGCGATCCCAAGGGTAAACCCCAATGCAGCCCCGGGTCCGCAACGCGAGGCATTGCGCACAGCGGCGAAGTCGGCCATGCTCTCACTGATTTGCGTGTTTCGCAGTCCCTTCCGTCAACGAGTGAAGCGTATAGATGGACGACCAACATCCGGTTCTGCATTCCTCTTTTCAGTGGCTAGTGCCCACCCAATTCAATATTGCGCAGGTCTGCCTGCATCGATGGTCGGCAAACCTCATGGAAGGCCGGCGCGTCGCCGTTCATTACGAAGACCCATTTGGAGCGCGCGACGACTGGTCTTACGGTCGCCTGTCCGATGTCTCGAACCGGCTGGCCAACGGCCTGTGCAAAATGGGCATTCAGAAAGGAGAACGGGTCGCCCTGATCATGGGTCAGCGCCCTGAAGCAATCGCCGCCGCCCTGGCGGTGCTCGCCACCGGAGCGATACTGGTCCCGCTGCCGCCGCAACTTGGAACAGATGCGCTCTCGCTCAGGCTGCGTGACGCCGAGGCTCGCATCGTCATCGCGGACGCTTCGGCCGCCCCCGAATTGGCGAATGTCATGCATCTGAATCCCTCGGTTCAACAACTGATCGCGCTGGACTTCACCAATGACCACACGCTTTCGTGGCGCACTTTGCTCGCCCGGGAGACCGCCGACTTCCGGCCGGTGGCCACGCTGGCTGAAGACCCCGCCATCCTGCTTTACACCGCGGGAACGACCGGCATGCCCAAGGGTGTGCTGCATGCACATCGCGTCCTCATCGGCGCCCTGCCCGCATTCGTGGCGGGACAAAACTGGTTTCCGCATCCCGGCGATCTCTTCTGGAGCCCGCTGGACTGGAGTTCGGCCCCAGGCCTGCTGCATGGATTACTGGCCATCCTGTACTTCGGGCGGCCGCTGGTGTTGCCCCGCAGTCCCGCACAAGGGGCTGACGCGCTGGCCGTTTTGCGTCGCCATCCCATCACCAACGCCCTGCTCCTTCCCAACGACCTGACGCTCATGCAAGAGGCCGCCGAAGGCGGCGCTTCCACACAGGAACTGTCTTTGCGGGCCGTCATGGTCGTCGGCGAGCCCCTGGCGCACTCCCTATACGACTGGACATCCGCCACTCTGGGGGCCATTCCCAACGAACTCTACGGACTCACCGAGGCACCGGGTATCGTCGGACATAGCCGCGAAAAATGGCCGCTGCGTCAGGGCAGCGCGGGGCGACCCATACCCGGCCATCGCGTCGCCCTGCTCGATGGTAATGGGCGTCCCAGCCGCATCGGCTCAGTCGGGCAGTTGGCGCTGCATGCGAAAGACGCCCAGGGTCATGCCGACCCCGCGCTGTTTCTTTCTTACTGGCGCAACGACGCCCTGACACAGGCCCGGTATATGGGAGACTGGTTCCTGACGGGCGATATGGCTTCAATGGACGAGGACGGCTATTACTGGTTTGTCGGCCGCTGCGATGACGTCTTCCGCTCCGGCAGCCACCGCATCAGCCCGACCGAGATCGAAGACTGCCTGAAACAGCACCCTCTGGTGCGCAATGCGGCGGTGGTGCCCAAGCCGCAGGGGGCCCGCGGCTATGCCATCAAAGCTTTCGTGGTTGTCGAGCCTGCCCACCCCGTTGCCGACGCCGCGGCGGACATCGCCGCCGCGCTGCAGACTTACGTTCGTGAACGGCTCGCATCCTGGCAGGTGCCCCAGGAGATCGAGGTGATCGACCGGCTCCCGTTGACGTCCGATGGGCAGGTCAGGCGCCATGTGTTACGGGCACGCGAACAGCAACGCAGCATGCTGGCTGCCGCGCGCGCCAAGTCCCACCGCGAGCGCTAGGCAATACAGTAGAAGGCGCGTCGGCTAAAATACCCCTATGACGGACATCTTCAAGAAATACCTCATGGCCGACAATAGCGCGCGCATCCAGGCAGTCCGCCTGGAATCGGCGTGGCAGTCCGGCCTTTCCCACCAGCCTTACCCCGCCTGCATACAGCGTCTGCTCGGTGAACTCTCGGCGGCGGCCATACTACTGGCCACCAACATCAAATTCCAGGGCTCGCTGGTACTTCAGCTGCAGGGCGACGGCCCGGTCACGCTCATCGTGGTGGAATGCACATCAGAGCTCACTTTCCGCGCGACGGTAAATCTCCGGGATCCGGAACTCGTGCCGGCAGAGGGAACGCTGCAGTCCCTGCTCAACGCCAACGGCAGCGGCCGCTTCACCGTGCTGCTTGACCCTGGCCGCAACACAGACATGGCGCCTTACCAGGGCATTGTGCCCATGGAAGGCGAAACCGTCGCCGAAGTGCTCGAAGCCTACATGCGCAATTCCGAACAGCTGGACACGCGGCTTTGGCTGGCCGCCGATGACCAGCGGGCGGCCGGGCTGCTCTTGCAACGGCTGCCCGACGCCGGGGGCATCGCCACGGACGACGCGGCTGCCTCCGCGGGCGCCATCCACGGAAGTGATGCAGAACGCCGGGCGGAATCATGGGAACGCGTCAGTCATCTGGCGTCCACGCTGACTGCGCCGGAACTGCTGGAAGTGGGCACCGACACGCTGATTCATCGGCTCTTCTGGCAGGAAACCCTGGCCGAGCTCGAAACGAGCACGGTAAAGTGGCACTGCCCTTGTTCACGCACCCGAGTCGGAAACATGCTCCGGATGCTGGGCCGTGAAGAAATCGAATCGCTGCTCGAGGAACGAGAGAAGGTGTCGGTGTCGTGCAATTTCTGCGGGAAGCCGTATGAGTTCGACGCGGTGGACTGCGCCGGCCTTTTCGTCGAAAACCTCGACCAGAGCGGCCCGCACACGGTCCACTGACCGGACCTTTCGCCCCATACGCAGTCCCCACAATCGACGGCCCGGCCGGAGCGCGCCACACTACGCGCATGCACGCTCCTGCCCTTTCATGCGCCGCTGTGGCTCTCACAGCGGCGCGTTTGCCTCTCTCCTGTTCCGTGTTTCAACGCGGCCAAGGAACGATTGAGTTTCTTCTGGCGGCGGTGCCCGTCCTGTTGATCGGCCTGAGCAGCATTGAGGCGACACACTGGTATTTCGCCCGCCAGGCCGTGAGCCTGGCGCTGACCCAGGCGGCTCGCGCAGCCATCACTGCACAGGCAAATCCCCACGTGCTCGATCACGCTTTCTCTGAAGCGCTTCTGCCTATGTACGCCGCCCCCACCCGCGACGAAAGCCGCCTGCGCCTGCAACGGGCGATGGACCGCCGCATACGTGCCACCGAGCTGCCCGCGTGGCGGATACGAATACTGTCGCCATCTGAAGCCAGCTTCAAGGATTTTGGCGTGCACGCCCATCCAGAACTCCCTCGCCATGGGCGCGCGGTCATCGACAACGATTACCTGCATGAGCAGCATTTGACCCGGCTCGAACAGGGTTGGCCGGAAGGTCGGGGGCGCCTGTCTGGCCAGACCACTCTGGAAGCTAATATCCTGGCCTTGCATCTGACTTGGCTGCACGAGCCGCTGTTGCCCGGCGTCAGAAACCTGTTGCGGGCGCTTGCCCCAACCGGTGGTGGCTATCATGCCTTGGCGATGGCTCGCGGCGGTTATCTTCCGCTGCACCGCGAAGTCGCACTGGTGATGCAATCGCATGCGGTCGCCTGGGAGACGCCCGAGCATGGCCGAGTGGTCCGAGCGCCCGGGGTCGACGGCACCGAAAAAACGAGCGAGGCGCCGGAAGGCGACCCAGTGGAAGGCGTGCCAACGTCTTATTCCACTCAGCGGTGCAATGGCCTGTGGTGCCTGAGTCAATATAGGGCGGGCGACGGCGAAGATCGCGTCGAAGGCGAAGGCGGTGATCCTGGCGGCGAGCCTGGCTCAGCGCTCGGCTCGGGTTCCAACACAGGCATAGGCACAGGCATAGGCACAGGCCCAGATTCAGGCAGCGGTCCAGGTGCCGCCTCAGGCTCCGGATCGGCGGACCGCGACTCCGTCGCGGAAGCCGGCGACACGCCTTATCGAGATGCGGATGGGGCGGGCGCGGGGGCGGAAGCGCCGCCGGCGGAAGGCTTGGAGCCCTTGCCGGAAGAACTGGATGACTGCCCTGGCTGCTGCGTCTGACTGCCAGGCAACAGGTGCACAAATATCTCGTCTTCCTGAACCAGGCCCATCTCGCCGCGCGCCCTCTCCTCGATGGCGTCGGTGCCGGCGGTGAGATCCTGCACTTCCGCCGCCAAAGCGTTGTTGCGCGCCGTCAGGGCCTCGTTGGTCTCTTCCTGTGCCTGCAGCTTGGCCTCGAGCTCGCGCACCCGCTGCCATCCGCCTTTACCCCACCATAGCGGGTATTGCGTAATGGCTGTCAGCAAAACCAGAACGATCAGCAGCAGGCGCATGGAAAGGAGCCGCCCGGCATAGGCCGGGCCGGGGCTCAACGCAGGTTGTAGAACGCCTCGCGGCCCGGATATGAAGCGACTTCCGCCAGCTCTTCCTCGATACGAAGGAGCTGGTTGTACTTGGCCATGCGATCAGAGCGCGACAGCGATCCGGTCTTGATCTGCATGGCGTTGGTCGCCACCGCGATATCAGCGATGGTGGAGTCTTCCGTTTCACCCGAACGGTGCGAAATCACAGCCGTGTAACCCGCGCGCTTCGCCATCTCGATCGCGGCGAAGGTTTCAGTCAGCGTGCCGATCTGGTTGATTTTGATAAGGATGGAGTTCGCCACGCCCTGGTCAATACCTTGCTTCAGAATCTTGGTATTGGTCACAAAGAGGTCGTCGCCCACCAACTGCACCTGCTTGCCGAGCTGTTCGGTAAGAACACGCCAGCCGTCCCAGTCATTCTCGGCCATGCCGTCCTCAATCGAGATGATCGGGTACTTGTCGCACCAGCCGGCCAACAGATTGGCAAAATCGGCGGCGTTCAGCGAAATGCCGCCTTCACCTGCCAGATGATATTTTCCGTCGCGGAAGAACTCGGTGCTGGCGCAATCCAACGCCAGGGCGATCTGTGAACCGGCTTCGTAGCCGGCCTCTTCAATGGCGTTCAGGATGAGCTGAATGGCTGCTTCGTGGTTCGCCACGTTGGGCGCGAAACCGCCCTCGTCGCCCACCGCGGTGGACATACCCTGACGATCGATCAGCTTCTTGAGTGCGTGAAAGACCTCTGCGCCCATGCGCAGGGCCTCGCGGAAGCTGCCTGCCCCCATGGGCAGAATCATGAACTCCTGCATGTCCAAGGTGTTGTTCGCATGCGCGCCGCCATTGATGACGTTCATCATGGGAACCGGCATCTGCATGGGGCCGCTGCCGCCGAAATAGCGGTACAGCGACAGGCCGGACTCGTCGGCAGCCGCGCGGGCCACGGCCATGCTGGCAGCCAGCATGGCATTGGCGCCCAGCCTGCCCTTGTTCTCGGTGCCGTCCAGGTCGATCAGCGTCCGATCAATGAAGGTCTGTTCCTGGGCATCGAGACCCATCAGTGCTTCGGAGATTTCGGTGTTGACGTTCTCGACGGCGCGCAGCACGCCCTTGCCCAGATAGCGTGCGCTATCGCCATCGCGCAGCTCGATGGCTTCGCGCGAGCCGGTGGAGGCACCCGAAGGCACCGCCGCGCGCCCCATGGCGCCGGATTCCAGCAACACATCGCATTCCACCGTGGGATTGCCGCGGGAGTCGAGGATTTCACGCCCGATGATGTCTACGATTGCACTCATGATCTTTGTCTGTCCTGCCTGAGTAAGGTTGGAATTCTGCGGGGGCCGCCGGTACGGCTGCAGGCATAAATGCCCGATTGTAGCTGGCCCGGTGCGCGGGCTGGGCGCCCGGCCGCGCACGACCCCGACATTTTACGCATCCAGAGGTTTCGAGCGGGCGGCAACCCGGGCTTCGAGCTTGGCCAACATGCTGGAGAACGCGTCCATTTCGGCAGGAGTCATCTCTCCGAGTACCCATTCGATGTAGGCGTCGCGCCGCTCCATGGTGGACGCGACCGTCGCCCGCCCGGCGTCGGTGAGTGCGACATTCGTCAAGCGGGCATCCTGCACATCATTATGACGCTCCACCCAGCCATCGCGCTCCAGGGCCTTGAGCTGGCGGGTAAGCGCAGCCGGGTCGATGCCAAGCTGGCGCGCGAGCAGCTTCTGCGACATTTCCCCGCGGGCATCGAGCAACACCATGACGCGCCAACGAGCCATTGTGTGTCCGGTATGTGTTTCGAAGCCCGCGACCAATGCGCGGTAGCTGCGACCCAGCTGCTGCATGAAAGCCACTTGGTGGGAGTCGATCATGAGCGGTCTCCCTTTTGAACGGAGACGGGGGCAGCGGTTCCAACGCCGGCATTCTTGCTCGCGGGCTGACCGGCCGGCGCCTTGCCAAATGGAATGGACGGCATACGGACCAGCCAGATCAAGCCCGCCACGGACACGGCAACGGTCAGTGCGAGGCCGGCATGCACTCCCCACACGAGAGACTCGCGGGCGTGCAGAATGAAAGTCTCACCATGGAGCCCCAGGCGTTGAAGGAATCCGATGAATTGACTTTGAACTTGTGCGTTCACGAGCACTTGCGGATCTTCCAGGCGCGACAGCCAGCTGATGTTGCCGAATGGCGAGACGTCCAGCTGTCGCACCCGCTCAACGTAATAGTGAGTGATGATGGATCCGACCACCGCCGTCCCCACCATCCCCCCCACCATGCGGGTGGACTGCATCAAGGCAGTGGAAATCCCAAGCAGCGAACGGCTGACCAGCTCCTGGATGAACACGGTAAGGTTGGGCATGACGAGCCCGAGGCCCGTACCGCAACCCATCAAGCTGATCATCAACAACACGCGTGGGCTGTCGGCGTCAACGAACAGCAGGCCGGCTCCACACAAAGCCAGCAGAATGAATCCAGCATGAAGGATGCGCTCCGGACGCCGCATCCGCGGCAATATCCGGCTGCTCAGGATGCTGCCTACGGTGATGCTGACCACCAGTGGAGTGATCAGCACACCGACTTCACGCGCGGTCAGGCCGAACCCGCCCTGAAGGAGCAAAGGAATGTAGATCAGCAGCGCGAACAAAACGAATCCCATGAAGAAGGACAGCATGCAAAGAATGACGATGCTGCGATCACGGAACATATCCATGGGGATGAGGGCGTCGGGGCAACGCTTCTCCCACCAGACGAAAGCGGTCATGCTGGCGGCGGTGCCCAGTCCCAACAGCACCATGGGCAGGCTTGCCCCATGCAGCGGCAGCAGCTGAACCAGGAACTGCAGGCCCGTCAACGATAAGGCAATGAGTATGACGCCTTGCCAGTCCAGCCGGATGTCCGCCTGCTGCATCTGCCGCACACGCGGTATATGGCGGACGACGAAAAAAAGGCCGAGCAGTCCCAGGGGGACGTTCATGAAGAAAACCGACCGCCAGCCGATGTAATAGGTCAGAAAGCCGCCCAGGGTTGGCCCGAAGGCGTTGGCGATGCCGAAACAGCTGCTGAGAATCACCTGCCAGCGCAACCTGACACGCGGGTCCGGGAAGAGATCCGGTACGACGGCAAACGCCGTCCCGAGCATCATTCCGCCGGCGATGCCCTGCAAGGCGCGGCCCGCGACCAGCTGCGCCATGGATTGCGCCACACCGCAAAGAACGGACGATACGAGAAAAAGCACGATCGACATCACCACGAACGGCTTGCGCCCGTAGTAATCGCCCAAGCGGCCGAAGACCGGAATCGTGATGATGGAAGTCAGCAGGTAGCCTGTGGTCACCCAAGCGTAGAGCTCAAACCCACGCAGTTCCGCCACGACAGTTGGCAAGGCCGTGCCCACCACTGTCTGGTCGATGGCCACCATCATGGTGACGAATCCCAGGCCCAACATGGCCAAAAGGGATTCGCGCACGGACAACAGCATGCCTGCGCCCGGCGTTCGAACGGAAGGAGATTTCATACCTTGGACCGGTCAATAATTGACTTATCAATTATCTTACCGCAGTGAGGCAAAGAGCGGAGATCAGACCACGATTTCCGCTAAGTGAAAATCGTGGTCTGACCCGGTTTTACATTAGCTGAGGAACTCGCGGCCAAGCACGCCGCTGCCCTTCACGGCACGGTCGATGGCCACAAGCGATTCGAGCAAGGCGCGCATCTCTGCGAGAGGAACCGCGTTGGGGCCGTCGGACAGTGCTTCGTCCGGCTTGGGGTGGGTTTCCATGAACAGGCCGGAAATTCCTGCTGCGACGGCCGCACGTGCCAACACCGGCACGAACTCGCGCTGGCCGCCCGAAGAAGTGCCCTGCCCCCCCGGCAGTTGCACGGAATGCGTGGCGTCGAACACGACGGGACACTGGGTTTCGCGCATGATGGCCAGCGACCGCATGTCCGAGACCAGGTTGTTATAGCCGAAAGAGGCGCCACGCTCGCAAACCATGATGTTATGCCCATCTCCCCCGGCGTCCAGGGCGGCTTGCCGGGCCTTGGCCACCACCTGCGCCATATCATGAGGAGCGAGGAACTGCCCCTTCTTGATATTGACGGGTTTGAGCGAGGCCGCACAAGCATGGATGAAGTCGGTCTGCCGGCACAGAAAGGCCGGCGTCTGGAGCACGTCGACCACTGAGGCGACTTCAGGCACCTGCTCAGGCGTATGGACATCCGTCAGCACAGGCACTTCAAGCTGGGCGCGCACGTCTGCCAGAATCTGCAGCCCCTGATCCTGACCGGGACCGCGGTAGGAACGCCCGG
>JAEWFK010000157.1 GCA_023388835.1 Pseudomonadota bacterium
GGTGTTGTGCTTGCGGATCATGGCTTTGGCAATGTCGGGTGTGACGCCTTCGCGGCCGCGCAGCTTGTAATAGCCCTGCCAGGTTTCGTTGAAGCGATCATCCGATTCGGGATTGACGATCTCGAAATCCTGCCCCGGTACAATGCGCAGACCGAATTTTTGGATGCGCATCTCGATGACCGATGGCCGGCCGATCAGAACAGGGAAGGCCAGGCGTTCGTCGATCACGGTCTGGGCAGCACGCAATACGCGCTCGTCCTCGCCGTCGGCGTAGACCACTCGCTTCGTCGCCGACTTCGCCTGCATGAACAACGGACGCATCAGTTGGCCGGTACGGTAGACCAGGCCCATCAGCTTCTGGCGATAGGCCTCCATGTCCTCGATGGGGCGGCGCGCCACGCCGGAATCCATGGCCGCCTGGGCCACGGCGGGTGCGATCTTGATAATAAGGCGCGGGTCAAATGGCTTGGGAATGATGTAATCCGGGCCGAAGCTCAGTTCCTGGCCGGCGTAGGCCATGGCGACTTCATCGTTGGGCTCCGCCTGCGCCAGTTCAGCAATGGCGCGCACGCAGGCGAGCTTCATCTCTTCGTTGATGACAGTCGCGCCGACGTCCATGGCGCCGCGGAAGATGAACGGAAAGCACAGGACGTTGTTGACCTGGTTGGGGTAATCAGAGCGGCCCGTGGCAATCAGGCAGTCGGGCCTGACGGCGGTGGCGACTTCCGGGCGGATCTCGGGTTCCGGGTTGGCCAGTGCCAGGATCAGAGGCTTCTGGGCCATGGTCTTGACCATGTCGGCGGTAAGTACCCCGGGGGCCGAGCAACCCAGGAAGACGTCGGCGTCCACGCAGACGTCGGCCAGCGTGCGGGCTTCGGTGCGCTGTGCGTAGCGCGCCTTGTTGGCTTCCATGTTCGCTTCGCGGCCTTCATAGATGACCCCGCGCGAATCCACGACGTAGATGTTCTCGCGTTTGACGCCCAGATGCATGATGAGATCCAGGCAGGCGATGGCCGCAGCACCCGCGCCGGAGCACACCAGCTTCACGCTGCCGACGTCTTTTCCGACGACCTTCAGCCCATTGAGAATGGCCGCCGAGGAAATGATGGCGGTACCGTGCTGATCGTCGTGGAAGACGGGGATCTTCATGCGCTCGCGCAGCTTCTTCTCAATATAGAAGCATTCCGGCGCTTTGATGTCTTCAAGATTGATGCCGCCCAGCGTGGGCTCAAGCGCGGCGATGATGTCCACGAGTTTGTCGGGATCATTCTCATTGAGCTCGATGTCAAAGACATCAATGCCTGCGAATTTCTTGAACAGGCAGCCCTTGCCTTCCATGACAGGCTTGGCGGCCAGCGGCCCGATATTTCCCAGGCCGAGCACCGCTGTGCCGTTGGTGATGACGCCCACGAGATTGGAGCGCGATGTGTACTTGGCGGCGGCATCTTCGCCTTCCGCATGAATATTCATGCACGCATAGGCTACCCCGGGCGAATACGCCAACGACAGATCATCCTGATTGGCAAGCGGTTTGGTGGGCATGACCGAAATCTTGCCCGGTGTGGGCGAAGCGTGATAATCGAGTGCGAGCTTTGCCAGATCGTCATTGGCGTGCATTTGGAACCTACTCCAGAAAAAATGTTGAGCGCCCGGAAGCGTTGTAAATACGGGGAATCATCAAGAATATCACTCCGCATAAATGCGGCACCGCAGCAATTCGGGCATAGTGTTTGCTTCTCCCAACGAATCGCATCTCGGCGGCGTGGAATGCAGGGGGCTGGGCATGGATTGCTCAACCCTGGGGGTTATACTAGTGCCCATATACGGCTGGTGTCGGGGTCGTATTACGTTACCTTCTGTCCTCCGCTATCCGCTATCCGGTTTGGCCGTGTCGCGGAAGGTTGTCCTGCACATAAACGAGCGAGACGCTCGGCTAGGTGAAGCGAATATATGTCATCTGAAAAAGAGCTTTTATCGACTTCCTATCTTTTTGGAAGCAATGCGCCGTACGTCGAAGAACTGTACGAGTCCTATCTGGATAATCCGGGCTCCGTTCCCGAGCAATGGCGCAACTATTTTGACCAGCTTCAACACTTGCCCGCACCGGGCGGGAACGAGCAGACACGAGATCAGGCCCATGCGCCCATCGTCGAGTCCTTTGCTCAGCGCGCCAAGGCCAATGCCTTCATCTCGCACGTGCCCGAGCCCGACCTCTCCGTTGCCAGCAAACAGGTTTCGGTTCAGTCGCTCATCGCGGCTTACCGCTCACTTGGCGTGCGTTTCGCCGAGCTCGATCCGCTCAAGCGTCATGAACGCCCCACCATCCCGGAACTCGATCCCGCCTTCTATGGCCTGACCGAAGCCGACCTGGACCGCGTCTACGCCGCCACCAACACCTATTTCACCAAGGCCGATTCCATGACCTTGCGTGACCTGCTCAAGGCGCTGCGCGATACGTATTGCCGCAGCATCGGCGCGGAGTTCATGCATATCTCGAATCCCACCGCCAAGCGCTGGATTCAAGAACGGCTGGAGGCCAGCTTCGGCACGCCATCATTCACGCCTGAGCATAAGCGCAACATTCTGCAGCAGCTCACTGAAGCCGAAGGCCTCGAGCGCTACCTCCATACCAAGTATGTTGGCCAGAAACGCTTCTCGCTCGAAGGCGGCGAAAGCTTCATCGCCTGCATGGACGAAGTCGTGAATCACGGCGGCGAGAACGGCGTGCAGGAAATCATCGTGGGCATGGCCCACCGCGGCCGCCTGAACATGCTCGTGAACATCATGGGCAAGATGCCCGGCGATCTGTTCGCCGAGTTCGAAGGCAAGCACGCCGAAGGCCTGACCGATGGCGATGTGAAGTACCACAACGGTTTCTCCAGCGACGTCTCCACGCGCGGCGGTCCCGTCCACCTGTCCCTGGCATTCAACCCCTCTCACCTGGAAATCGTCAACCCCGTGGTCGAGGGCAGCACTCGCGCCCGCCAGGACCGTCGCCGAGACGAAGAAGGCCTGCAGGTACTGCCGGTGCTGGTGCACGGCGATGCGGCATTCGCCGGCCAGGGCGTGGTCATGGAGACGCTCAACCTGGCCCAGACGCGTGGCTATGGTACGGGCGGCACGCTGCACATCGTCATCAACAACCAGATCGGCTTCACCACGTCCGACCCGCGCGACACGCGTTCCACGCTGTATTGCACCGACGTCGTCAAGATGATCGAGGCCCCTGTCTTTCACGTGAATGGCGACGACCCCGAAGCCGTGGTGTTCGTGACGCAGCTGGCGCTCGAATACCGTATCAAGTTCGGCCATGACGTCGTGGTGGACATCGTCTGCTTCCGCAAGCTGGGCCACAACGAGCAGGACACTCCCTCGCTCACCCAGCCGCTCATGTACAAGACCATCGGCAAGCACCCCGGCACGCGCAAGCTCTACGCCGACAAGCTGGTGGCGCTGGGCGTTCTGCAGGCTGAAGAGCCCGACCAGATGGTCAAGAACTACCGCCAGATTCTCGATGACGGCCAGCGCACGATCGAACCCGTGCTGACCGACTACAAGAACAAGTACGCCACTGACTGGACTCCCTTCCTTGGTGCGAAGTGGACCGATCACGCCGACACGGCCATTCCTCTTTCAGAACTCACCCGCATCGGCGAGAAGATCACTACCGTGCCGGAAGAGTTCACCGTGCACCCGCTGGTCAACCGCCTGCTGAACGACCGCCGTGCGATGGTGCGTGGCGAAGCCAAGGTGGACTGGGGCATGGGCGAGCACTTGGCATTCGCCACCCTGGTGGCCAGTGGCTACGCCATCCGCATCACAGGTCAGGATTCCGGCCGCGGCACTTTCACCCATCGCCATGCTGTCCTGCATGACCAGAAGCGCGAGCGCTGGAACGACGGCACCTATATCCCCCTGCAGAACGTCACTGAAAACCAGGCTTCGTTCACCGTCATCGACTCGGTGCTGTCCGAAGAAGCCGTACTGGCGTTCGAGTATGGCTATGCCTCCGCCGAGCCCAATACGCTGACGATCTGGGAAGCCCAATTCGGTGACTTCGTCAACGGCGCCCAAGTCGTGATCGACCAGTTCATCACCTCGGGCGAAGCCAAGTGGGGGCGCCAGTGCGGCCTCACCATGATGCTGCCGCACGGCTACGAAGGTCAGGGCCCCGAGCACTCCTCGGCACGTATCGAGCGCTTCCTGCAACTGTGTGCGGACAACAACATCCAGGTTGTTCAGCCCACCAACGGCGCACAGATCTTCCACTTGCTGCGTCGCCAGATGATCCGGCCCTTCCGCAAGCCGCTGGTGATCCTGACGCCCAAGTCGCTGCTTCGAAACAAGGATGCCACCTCGCCGCTTGAAGACCTTGCCACGGGCCAGTTCCAACCGGTCATTGGTGAAACCGAGGCCGCCATTGACCCGGCGAACGTGACGCGCGTCATTGCCTGCTCCGGCAAGGTGTACTACGACTTGGTCAACGCGCGCGCGGAATCCGGCCGTAACGACATCGCCATCCTGCGTGTGGAGCAGCTCTATCCCTTCGCCCACAAGTCCTTCCAGGCCGAGTTCAGCAAGTATCCGAACGTCAAGGAAATCGTCTGGGCACAGGACGAGCCGCAGAATCAGGGCCCATGGTTCTACATCCAGCACCACCTGTATGAGAACATGGCCGACGGGCAGAAGCTGGGCTACGCCGGTCGGGCCGCTTCGGCATCGCCTGCGGTGGGCTACCTGGCCAAACATAACGAGCAGCAACGCGCCTTGCTTGACGCCGCCATGGCGCCGAAGTTCAAGGGCTTCATGCTGACCAAGTAAAGAACCACTTTCAGAAAATTCAGAAAACGGATACCAATCATGGCAATTACTGATGTTCTCGTCCCACAGCTTTCCGAATCCATTTCGGAAGCGACACTGCTGAACTGGAAGAAGCAGCCCGGTGAAGCGGTGGAAATCGACGAAATCCTGATCGAAGTGGAAACTGACAAGGTCGTGCTCGAAGTTCCGGCTCCTTCCGCCGGCGTGATCAAAGAGATCATCAAGGGCGACGGCTCCACCGTGACCTCCGGCGAAGTCCTGGCCCGCATCGATAGCGAAGGGAAGGCCAGCGCTGCGGCTCCCGCAGCCGCCGAAGCGCCTGCACAGGCACCTGCCGCCGCAGCCGCGCCCGCCGCTTCCGCCATCACTTCGCCGGCTGCCGGAAAGATTCTGGCTGAAAAGGGTGTGGATCCCGCCAGCGTTGAAGGCACAGGCCGCGGCGGCCGCATCACCAAGGGCGATGCCATGGGCGCAGGCGCTGCTCCGGCTCCCAAGGCCGCCGCACCGGTTGCGCCTCCCACGCTGTCGCTGGACGGCCGCCCCGAGCAGCGTGTTCCCATGAGCCGCCTGCGCGCTCGTGTGGCTGAGCGCCTGCTGCAGTCCCAGCAAGAGAACGCCATTCTCACGACCTTCAACGAAGTCAACATGCAGGCCGTCATGGACCTGCGCAAGAAGTACAAGGACAACTTCGAGAAAGAGCACGGTGTGAAGCTGGGCTTCACCTCCTTCTTCGTGAAGGCCGCCGTCGCTGCACTCAAGAAGTATCCGGTCGTCAACGCTTCGGTGGACGGCAAGGACATCATCTATCACGGTTACTTCGACATCGGCATCGCCGTGGGCAGCCCGCGCGGCCTGGTCGTGCCCATTCTGCGCAATGCCGACCAGATGTCCATCGCCGACATCGAGAAGCAGATCGCCGACTTCGGCAACCGTGCGCGTGACGGCAAGCTCACTCTCGAAGAGCTCACTGGTGGCACGTTCTCGATCTCCAACGGCGGCGTGTTCGGTTCCATGCTTTCCACGCCCATCATCAACCCGCCTCAGTCGGCGATTCTGGGCATACACGCCACGAAGGAACGCGCTGTCGTGGAGAACGGCCAGATCGTGATTCGCCCGATGAACTACCTTGCAATGTCCTACGATCACCGCATCATCGACGGCCGCGAAGCAGTGCTGGCGCTGGTGGCGATCAAGGAAGCGCTGGAAGACCCGCAACGCCTGTTGCTGGACGTCTGATGACGCGAGCCGCCTGAAATGCCCCGGCCCCGCCCGCCGAAGGGGCCTCTGGAGTCCAAGCCTCCCAGAGCGCCCTGACCGGGCAGGCCGGGGTTTTTCTTGCGCGGCACGTCTTCCACGAACTTCCCCCGAACCCCTCAAAGACAGAGTAAAGAACATGGCAAAACAATTTGACGTTGTCGTCATCGGCGCCGGCCCAGGTGGCTACATCGCAGCGATTCGCGCCGCCCAACTGGGCATGTCCGTCGCATGTATCGACGCCTGGAGCACCGCGGACGGCAAGCCCGCGCCTGGCGGCACTTGCACCAACGTGGGTTGCATTCCTTCCAAGGCACTGTTGCAGTCTTCCGAGCACTTCGAACAGGCCAATCACCACTTTGCCGAGCACGGCATCGAAGTGAAGGGTGTGAACCTGAAGCTCGACAAGCTCGTCGGCCGCAAGGACACCGTCGTGAAGCAAAACAACGACGGCATCCTGTATCTCTTCAAGAAGAACAAGGTCACCTTCTTCCATGGCACCGGCGCGTTCTCCGGTCAGGTCGACGGTGGCTGGAGCATCAAGGTTTCCGGCAGCACCGAAGAAGAGCTCGTGGCCAAGCATGTCATCGTCGCAACGGGCTCCTCGCCGCGTCAACTGCCCGGTCT
>JAEWFK010000064.1 GCA_023388835.1 Pseudomonadota bacterium
CAGGCCGAACACGTTCAGTAAGCCGTAGGTGCTGGCCGCGTACATGCCGAAGGGGAATACGACCCCCCAATGCAAGGGTTCGTATTGAATGGGATAGCGCATGTAGATGTGACGCCAGAAGCCAAGCACCAGAAGCAGCGGTATCCACCATGTGCCGGCGGCCCAATACAGAAGGGTGAGTCCTTTCAAGAAAGGCAGGATGCCCGCAAGCAAAGGTGACTGCGGTGCATTGAAGATCAGCTGTGTGCCGGCCAGCGTTGAAATCGCCATGGCGCCCATGTTGATCCAGTACGACGGCGATAGATCGGCAGGCTTGAAACGCAGAAAAAGGTAGCGGAAAAAGATCAGCCCCATGATCCAGATGTATAGCAGTCCTCCCCAGAGCCACATGGAAAGCGCCAGGAAATTCATGAGCGAAGCGCCGAGCCAGCCCTCATGATGTGCGAGCAGCCCGGCCAACACTGCGACCGATTGTGTCGCCACGATCGCCAACAGCCAGCCGCCACTCAGAACGCGGGCCAGTTGCGGCTTCTTTGCACTAATGGTCAGGGCCGCGAAGATCGCGTACGTGAGAACAACCCATAAACCGGTACCAAATCCCCATAGCAAGCCTCCCCACCGATAGTCGTGCAAAAGCACCACAAACTGGCTGCCAAGAATGTTCGAGCCTGCCACCATGGTAAAGAACCCAGGCGCACGCGAATGATTCGCCATATCGCCAAAGAGTTGCTTGGTGTGGCGCACGGCACGCCATATCGTGAGCGCCCACAGCACGAGAAAAAAGACCAGATTGAACCCAAACAGGAGCCAGGGCACGATCCCCAGAGATAATTTATGCGCGGCAAGCGACACAATTCCGGTCGCCATCACCAAGCCGAAGCAAGCGGGCGACAATGTTTCGAGATTCCAACTCTTTGTGGGTACGGCTTTCATACGTGCACGCAAAGCCCAAGTCACTAAGGAGGGGGCGTCGCTCCTCCTGCTCATATTCTCGGCTGGGAAGTCATTAAAAAGGTCGATGAGCGAGGACCTCTGAGGGCACCCCCGCCGCGCTCACTTCCCGGTCAGCGCAGCAACCTTGATCACCTTCGCCCCGCAGGCCTGCACCAGTTCCGTATCGTGACTGGCAAAAAGGACAACGCGGTCCTCTCCCCAGACCTTGAACTGTTCGGCCAACACAGCGCGGGCCCGGGCGTCCAGCCCATCGCTGGGCCCGTCCGCGACGATGACGGCCGGATCGCCCAGTACTGCGGCCGCCAGAAACACCTTGCGGCGTGTACCTGTCGACATCTGTTCGAAGCGCTTGTCCAGATGCGGCTTCAAACCTAATTCGTCAGCAAAGCCAAGTACGTCATCGCCAACTATCGTGTTTTTTTCGGAAGCGATTCGTTCGAGCAGCCCGTGCCCAGTCTGCGTGGGTAACGCAGAGCAATTATCCGGCACGTAGGCCAAGCGGGTTTTGACTTGAAGCGGCGTGTGCGCCATGGAGAGCCCGTCGACCCAGATCTCTCCGGTGTCCGGCGTCATCACGCCGGCAATGATGCGCAGCAGGCTGGATTTCCCCGTGCTGTCTTCTTCGCAGAGCGCCACGCAGCCAGGCGGAAACGTATGTGTCAGCCCCTGGAAGATGAATTGGTCGCCAAAGCGCTTGCTGAGATTGTCGATCCGTAACATGCGGGGAAGTTTACAACGGCAGCTTGCCGACCTGGCTCAAAGGGACGCCGTTCCTCAGCGTAAGTTCTAGCAGCACCCGACTCACTGTGGTCTGCACATCGCCCCCGATTCTTTTACTCCTACGAGGATTTCCTCCGCCATTCCTCATATGGGGGGACCACGAGTTCAAAGTGATCGCTCGTGCGCACATAAAGCCTGCCGAACATTCGACCCACTGGCCGGTACTGGTCGGTATCAATGTAGTAAGTGACTGGGTCGAGCAGACCGTCCCGAACATGCATCATCACGATTTTTCCTATCACAATGTGCCTTCCTGGGCCTACCTGAATCAGCTCGAGCCGTTCGCATTCAAACGCGACCGGCGCTTCTGCAATGCGGTAAGGGCGTACGCAGCTTGACGGCGCCCACGTTAACCCAGCCTCTTCTATCTCGTTGATGCCATTAGGAAAATCAATTGCACAAACGTTCATCGCTTCGGCCATGGGCTCGTCAACCATATGAACGACGAACTGACCATTTTGCAGGATATTGACCGTTGTGTCCTTCAGCCCGCCGGTGTCGCGCTTGTTCTCCAGGGCCACCACCAGAACCGGGGGATTTTCTCCCATGGCATTGAAGAAACTGAACGGAGCAGCATTATGATTGCCGCTGTCCGACCTCGTGGTGATGAGGGCGATCGGCCGGGGTACCACGGTGGAAGAAATCAGCTTGTACTGATCGGAAGGCGATAGATTGCCGATATCGACTTGCAACACGTTTCTCCTGTCGTCGCGGTGCGCGCAAACATGCGAGGTCACTATAATGCACTGTTCGCCAAAGGCTAAAACTATAAACATATCAATCGGTTCAGTATCGCTATCAACGGCGGCTCAGATAGGGTCCGGCTGACATCCACTCAGCGTTTACGGGCTGGTAGACCGGCATGCTGAACCTGGAGAGACAGCATGGAACTCCGCCAGTTACGCTACTTCGTTCGGATCGTTGAACTAGGGGGCATGGGAAGAGCAGCACTGGAGCTTGGCGTTGCTACTTCCGCGCTTAGTCAGCAGATCAACCGTCTGGAAAATGAACTGGGCGTCTCGTTGTTGACCCGCCAGTCCAAAGGAGCGGTTCCGACAGAGGCCGGTTCCGCCTTTTACCGGAAAGCTCAGTTGGTTCTGCGGCATGCCGATGATGCGGTCGGCGCCGCACAAGGGGCGACACTCACCGGTCGAGTCAGCATTGGGCTCACGCCCGCCACCGCCGCAGTATTGGGCGCAGCGCTATACCGTACGATGAAAGAGCGATATCCCGAGATCCGGCTTCATTTGGTTGAAGCCTTTTCAGGATTCCTTTCCACAATGCTGGAAACCCGCCAGCTCGACCTCGCCGTATTATTCCGGCCACCGACGACCAACAACGCCGACGCTACGCCAATATTGAGAGAGCGTTTGTTTGCCATCTGCAGTCCCGCTGCTCCTCATGCGTTTACCGGAGCGAGCGTGAAACTGGAACAGCTCGCCGACATTCCACTGATTCTCCCCAGCAGGGCGCATGGCTTGCGTGTGCTGCTGGAAGGGGCTTTCGCGCAATTGGGTTTGAGTCCGCGGGTCGCCGCCGAGGTCGACTCGCTTGGCATGCTGCTCGAAGCGGTACGGCTGGGCTACGGCGCGACCGTTCAGCAAAGTGCTGTTGCAGCACGTCCCCCTATTGCGGGGCTGAGCTTCGCACAGATCTCCGATACCACTATTCGCCTACAGAACTTCCTCGTCAGTCTGCCTAAGGAAGAACTGTCGCCCGCCGCCCTGGGCGCCTACGAAGCCATACGCGACGTCGCCAGGACCATGATCAACCAACGGCAATGGATCGGCGCGACGTTAAGCAATCCTTAACACCCGCCCATGTTTCCAGACTGGTCAGTGTGGGTTCACCGCACTACAGTAAATATGCGCCGTCTTGCAGTCCAGCCCTAGGGTGCAGAACGACGACCATAACTACACTCTGGGAGACACGTATGATCTCGATCCGAGAATTGATCATGGCATGCTGCGTGACGTTGACGTGTGCAGGCGTGGCGGGGGCGGAAACCGGAAAAGATTTTCCTGCCAAGAATATCAACCTGGTGGTCGTATTCGGAGCAGGCGGCACCAGCGATGCGGTAGCCAGAATCATTGCAGACCCGCTGGGTCAGGCATTGGGTACGCAGGTGGTGGTGGAGAACAAGCCCGGCGCAAGCGGAAACATTGGAGCTGCTTATGTGGCGCGCGCCGCTCCGGACGGCTACACCTTGCTGGCAGGCTTCCCGGGGCTCACGACTAATGGGGCGCTTTATAGCAAACTGAATTACGACCCCGCCAAGGACTTTGCCCCGATTTCCCTTTTAGCCAGTGCACCCAATGTGATCGTGACTTACCCCAAGCTGCCGGTCAGTTCGCTCAGCGAGCTTCTGGAATACGCCGGCAAACAGCCCGATGGCTTGAATTTTGGTTCGGCCGGTGCGGGCGCTTCCTCGCATTTGGCAGGCGAGCTTCTGAAGGAGACCGCCGACGTCAAGATGGTGCATGTACCGTATAAGGGTGGGGCCCCTGCCTTGGTGGATCTTGCCAGTGGCAGACTGGACGTAATGATCATTCCTTTGCCTGAAGCCATTTCGCTCATCAATGGCGGTAAGGTGAAGGCCCTGGCGCTGGCGAGCGAACAGCGATCGCACCTGCTTCCCGATGTACCCACCACAAAAGAAGCCGGGCTTCCGGATTTCAAGGTCGGCTCGTGGTATGGATTGATGGCGCCCGCCGGCACGCCTCCAGCAGCACTCCGCAAGATCGGAGCGGCAGTCGACGAGGCATTGAAGTCCGACAAAGTCCGCGAGGCCTTCCTGGCGCAGGGCATTGAACTTGTGGGAAGCGACGCAGCGCAATTTGGTCAATTCCTGGAACAGGAAGAGGCACGCTGGGCTCGTGTCATCAAGGCCAACAATATCCGCCTGGACTGAAGGATGATACGGACTCCAATGGAACTGAAAATGGGGCCGCTCGGCCCGCATGGGCGTTATCGTCATTCCTCGATCGTGGATCGTCCCGTTTACGAATGGCCGGGCGGAAAGCGGCTTGCCGTGCATTTCAGCTTGAACGTTGAGCATTTCCAATTCGGCCGGGGCATGGGGAATGATTACGCGGTGTCGCAGCCACAGCCGAATGTCCGCAGCTACGCCTGGCGCGATTATGGCAACCGCGTCGGCGTCTGGCGGTTGCTGGAACTGGGAGATGAGCTCAACCTTCCCTATGCTTTGTTGACCAACACAGACCTCTATGAATATTGCCCAGGCGTCGTGGATCCTTTCAGGGCCCGGGGCGACGAAATCGTGGCGCACGGCCGCAGCAACTCCGAGCGCCAGATCGATATGAGTTCGGAAGAGGAACAGGATTGCATCGAGGAGGCCACCCGTACGATCACGGCTCATGAGGGTCATGCGCCTTCGGGTTGGCTCGCTCCCTACATCTGCCAGACTCACAATTCCCTGGATATCCTCAAGGCGGCCGGCTATCGCTATATGATGGACTGGCCGCTGGATGATCAGCCCGTCTGGTTTAAGACCAGGCACGGGCGGATACTGTCGGTGCCTTACGCTCATGATCTTAATGACTCAATCGAATGCGTGACGCGGCGAACTCCCTCCCAGCTGTATTGCGATAACCTCATCGACCAGTTCGATGAAATGCTGAGGGAATCGGAGAAGCGACCGCTGGTGATGGGTATCGTGCTGCATAGCTTCGTCCTCGGGCAACCTTATCGGTTGCGCCAGTTCCGCAAGGTGGTCCAACATATCTGCCGCCATCGGGATGACATCTGGATCACCCACCCCGGCAAAATAGCCGACCATGTCGCGAGCCTCCCGGACGGAATCGTCCCGGGTAGCGAGGATTGAATGAAAATCTGGTACCAAAGCTTTACTCGTGCGTCGCTTTATCCCGCCTATAACAAGGCGCTCGGCGAGCTTATCGCAAGGCTCCAGGAGCCTTCCACACAGATAGACATACACAGCCTCGAGGAATCCGGCGGGCTTGCCAAGCAATACCATTATCTTGAGCACTTACAAACCACAGAGGTCCTGAAGAACGTCGAGAAGGCTGTTGAAGGCGGATACGACGCCTTTGCAATTGGCCACTTCACTGACTCCGGCCTGCAGGCAGCGCGTGAAATCGCCCGCATCCCCGTTCTAGGATTGGGCGAATCCAGCATGCTGACCGCGTGCATGATGGGTCGCAAGTTCTCCCTCGTTGGAATCAACCCAAAGTCCTTGGCTTTTGTAGCCGAGAATGTTCATGCCTACGGCTTGTCTGATCGACTCGCTGGCGTGGCCGCCATGGTGTTCGATGAACCATCCGTCCTGGAACGCGGATTTGTCGACCTCAATTCTCGCGATCAGGTCATTGAATCATTTACGTTGGCAAGCAACCAGACCCTTGCCTCAGGAAGCGAAGTCATCATTCCGGCCGGCGGCATTGCAATGGCCATGCTCACACTGGCGGGCATCCATTCGATTGGTCGCGGCGCAAGCGTGCTGAACGGGATTGCGGCGCTCGTAAAATGCAGCGAAATGGCGGTGCACATGAACGAGTTCATGAAAGGCCATTTCACGAGCAAGCAGCTTAGTTATGCGCCGCCTACTCCAGCCGAAATGAAGACTATCAGGCAGTATCACGGCGCGGACATATATCGGTCTGTGTAGCGCAGTCCGGCATAAGGCCGGTCGACAATAACGAGGCTCGCCGTAAGCTGGCCTTGTTCCGTTGCTTCGCACATCTTGAAGGTGAACGCATGGTCAGATCGATACGTTCGATAGAAATATTCATGACTGTGGCTGACGAGCTCCACTTTCGACGGGCAGCCGAGCGCTTGCACATGACCCAGCCGCCGCTCAGCCTCCGTATCAAGCAGCTCGAAGAGTCCTTGGGAGTAGAGCTTTTTTGTCGCACGACACGCACAGTCCAGCTCACACCTGCCGGTAAAGAGTTGCACGAACGGGCCGGTCGTTGGCTACGCGACCTGGATGCCATGATGAACGCCGTTCGCAACGTTGGCCAGGGCACGGCCGGCTCGCTCCAACTAGGATTCCCTCCAAGCACGATGTTCCATACGCTGCCCAAGCTGCTTGAAGTCTATCGTGGCCGCCATCCTCAGATCACCTTGGATCTGAAAGAAATGCCGTCGGACGATCTCCTTGATGCATTACGGCAAGGCAGGCTTCAGGCGGTTTTGGCGAGGACGTCTCCCGCACGGATGGAATGCGACCTCGACCACGTCGTGGCGACTAAAGAAGCCATGGTATTGGCGATGCCTAAAGACCACCCTCTTGCAGCAGCCGAGCACGTTCCGGTCGAACGCCTGGACAGGACTGCCTTCATCGGCTTTTCTGCGACCGGCTCCCGGTACTTCCACGACTTTCTTGAACGATTCTTCGACAGACATGAGGTGCGCCCGCTCATGATGCACGAGAGCGTGTTACCGACAATCCTGGCTCTGGTCGAAGCCGGGCTCGGTATCGCCCTGGTCCCCGCTTCCTTGGCAAAATTGAAGACTGAACGGCTGGTCTACCGGCCTGTCGCATGCAAAGAGGCTGCCGAGCCCGCCACCCTGTACTGCGCATGGCGCAAGTCGGAGTCCGATGTCACTCCATCGGTGCGCCACCTCATAGAGGTCGTCGTGGCAAATCGCCTGGCCGACGAAGCTGTCACTTGATAAGCGCCTGCACCGCTCTGAAATGGGGATGTTCTGCGGTCGAAAGCCACTCGAACAACACCATCTCCGTCGTAACGATTTCACAGCCTGCCCTGCCGAGGCGGTCCATCGCGGCCAGCCAGTTCTTCTCGGTACGTGAACTACAAGCATCGCTGACGACGAAGACGCTTCCACCGTCATCCTGCAGTTGCATCGCAGTCTGCAGAAGGCAGATATGAGCTTCGCATCCCGCGATCACAAGCTGTTGCCCCCCGCTGGCATGTCCCGCCGCCTGCCTCGCACGCAGCCGATCGTTCAGCTCGGTTCCTGCCGCACTGAAACACATCTTCTTAAAAGTCTCGTCGATCAAACTGGCCAACTCGGGATCGCCGGGCCCGAGTTTTTCGGGATTCTGCTCGGTGGCATACGCAGGAACGTTGAGCAGCCGTGCTGCACTGGCAAGTCGCCGGGCGTTCTTCAAGACCGATTCTGAATGGGTCAATGCCCCAACGAGACGTGGCTGAAAGTCGATCAGAACCAGGCATGATCGGGATGCGTCCAGTACGCTGGACGCAGTTGGGGCAGCGACGTTCAAATCAGTGTCCCCTCTGGCAGGGCCATGCAATGTTGATAGATATCCCGCGGGCGCGTAAGCCACACCCTGTCGGACAGAGGATGACCGGTAATATGATCCAACACCCGACGCAGTAAACGCAGCCGATGTGGTTGGCCGATGATCATCGTGTGCAAAGCGATCCCCAGCACGAGCGGCTGCTTTTCGCACTGCAGCAGCATCTCGTCAAACTGGTTGATGATCATGTTGGCAAATTCTTCGGCTGTATGTCGGCGAACGATGATCTGAGGCGAATCGTTGATCTCAAATGAATACGGCAGCGACATGATTCGTCCGTTCCGGGTCTTCAGCCACACCGGCTGGTCATCACACGGCCAATCCATGACGTATCGAAATCCGGCTTCTTGAAGAAGGTCCGGCGTCACGGCGCTTTGCGACATCCAGGGGCCCATCCAGCCCTGCGGCTGCTGGCCGGTATGTTTATGTACGTCCTCTTTTACCTCCTTGATCATACGACGCTCGTCTTCCTCCCACCATTGGCCTTGGCGCTCGGAATTCGTCCGGCCATGCCCGATCACTTCGTCTCCTCGCCCGGTGACGGCTTGAGCGATCTCCGGGCAATAATCGAAGACGCAAGTATTGATGAGATGGCACGCCGGCAGGCGATATTCATCGAACAGATCGAGCAGCCGCCATACCCCTACGCGATTGCCATAGTCGCGCCACGCAAACGTGCGTGCATCCGGCGCGGGCAGTTCGGTCGAAAGCGAATGACCCATTCCCGCCCCGTAAGCGAAATGCTCGATATTGAGTGCAAAGTAAAGCGCGAGACGCTTTCCTTCCGGCCAGTTATATACCGGCCGCCTCGTGATCGAGGAATGGGCGTATCTGTTATGGTGGGGTAACTGCATCCGTATATCCTTGTATTTCGCCTAAGTCGGTACCAGCCGGGAACATGCTCAGGTACTGCTGGCCGCGAATTTCACCGTTGTGGCTCGGGCCGCGCAATCTGTGACGACGTTCACCAGCGCCGGAGTCCCAGCCTTGATCGCTTCCGCCGCGCGTTCTAGCGCAGGACGTATGTCTTCCGGACGCTCGACATATTCGGCATGGCAACCCAGCGATCGTGCCAGTTCATCGAAGCGGGTATAGCCCAAGTCGCGACCAGGCTTTTCCCCCTTGGGATCCGCTGTCCAACCGCCGTTCAAACTGACCACGACCATGACGGGAAGTTGATGACGGACAGCCGTGTCCAGCTCCATTCCGTTCATGCCGAAAGACCCGTCGCCGTGCAATACGATCACTTGACTCTCCGGTGACGCGGTCTTTGCCCCCAGCCCGAAGGGCAGGCCCACGCCCATCGTTCCAAATGGCCCGGAATTCAACCGATGTCCCGCCGTATGGGTCGGTATGGTCTGCCGCCCATAATTGAGGATTTCCTGGCCATCCACGACAAGTATTGCGTCCCTGTCCATGAAATCCCTGACTTCTTTGCAGAGCCTCAAGGGGTGGATGGGGACTTGATCGGTGTTGATCGTCTCTTCCTGCTTCGGGCGCCGGTCCGCCTCGATGGCGCGAAGCCTGTCGCGCCATACGCCGTACCGGGTGGCATCGATTTCACCGCTTGCTGCCTCACAAAGCTGTGCCAGCACTGCCGCCGCGTCGCCGACCATTCCGATATCAACGCGGGCATTGCAATCGATCTCGGAGGGGTCAATATCGACACGAATCAATTTCGCGTCCGAGCGGAAGCGAGGCGGTAAACCCTGGCCAAAGACATAGTTCAGGCGTGTGCCTATAACGAAGACGACATCGGCTTCCTTGAGCGCTGTGGAGCGGGCGTTGAGAAACATGGCATCGTGGTCCTCAGGCACGACTCCCCGCCCCTGAGGCGTGGTGTAAAGCGGCATGCCCGTCGACTCTATCCATTGCTGCAAGGCTGCGGCCGCTCCCGACCACAACACACCGCTCCCGGAAATGGTGACAGGCTGCTTAGCGGCCTTCAGCAATGCAATCGCCTCGGTGACCAACGCTGTATCCGCTTGCGACCGAGCCGGCTTCAGGGGCCGCCTCAGATCCGGCCATCGGACTTCCGATTCGTCGATGGATCGAAAGAGCACGTCGCCGGGCAAATCGATGTAGACCGGGCCGGGCTTACCGGACAAGGCCTTGCGAAAGGCGAGCGCCAGGATTTCCGGAATGCGATGAGTCTCATAGACGCGTTCGGCCCATTTTGTGAGTGGCTTCATTGCAGCCAGTTGATCGAACTCCTGGAACCCGCCAGTCAGATATTCAGCGATCGGACCCGATCCTCCCAATGCCACCACCGGCGCGCAATCCACCAGAGCGGTTGCCAGACCCGTCCCGAAATTCAGCGCTCCCGGCCCCGAGCACGCCATGCATACGCCGGGCTGGTTCTTGATACGTGTGTAAGCATGCGCCATCATGGCTGCGGCCTGTTCATGCCGCACGTCGACGCCCCGAATGCCTAGCTCAATGCTGGCCTTCTCGGCCCCCATCATGGGGGCCCCCATCACGAAGAAAAAGGACTCGACTCCAAGGCGCTCAAGCGTCTGAGCGACCAGTTCGGAACCCGTTATAGACATGCCAATCTCCGATAGAAAATGATCAAGCGTTCGTGACTGCGGGCGCCGGCTCCTGCCCCGCGCCGGCCAACTGTTCATCGAGCGACAAGATGATGCGCGCGTCGACGATGGAGCAACCTTCGCGATGCGCCACCACAGGATTAAGGTCAATCTCGGAGATCTCGGGGTGCGCCATGGCGATGGCGGATATGCGCAGAAGCAAATCCACAATCCATTCCTTATCGACGGGAGCGCTTCCCCGTACCCCCTGGAGAACTGACTTGTGCCGGATCTCTTCCACCATTTCCCTGGCGTCGGCCCTCGAAACAGGTATCGCGCGAAATGTCACATCCCGCATCACCTCCACGAAGATTCCCCCTAAGCCGAATGTCAGCACACGCCCGTAGGTGGGATCGTTCAATAAGCCAATCAACAGTTCCGTACCCTTGGGAACCATGGGGCTCACCAGGTAACCGTGAATGTGAGCATCCGGCACATGCTGCCTGATCGAGGACTCAATGGAACGGACAGCGTCTGCGATGTCGCGTGTACCCGACACCCCCAGCCGGACTCCGCCGACATCTGACTTGTGCAGGACATCCTTGGAAATGACCTTGATTGCAAGCGGCACCGTACCGAAGGCTTCTACTGCTCGCACCGCATCATCCGCATGGGCGATGACCAGCTGCGGTTCGGTGTTGACTCCATACAGCTTCAATAAGGAAACCGCCTCGGGTTCGAGCAGATGGCGTGCGGCGACGGAGGCTGCCTGGATGACCTCTGCTGCCGCTGGAACCGTCGCGATCGGCTCGGACCTTTCCGATGCCAATCTTTTCTTGTTTGCGTAGTACTCGGCGCTCGCCGCGAGACATTGGACCGCAGTCTCGATATGCCTATGGAAAGGGACGCCTTCTTCGCGTAACAGCCGCAGCGAATTCGTTTTCATATGGGCGAAGTGAGACTGGACCATCACTGGCTTGTCATACGTTCGCATCATCCGGGCGAGACTCTGGCAGACCCTCTCCTCAACGGCACCGGCTTCGGCCCCCCAGCGGATCCCATACCCTCCGAACAGTCCCACAAGCAGCAGACCGTCGATCTCGGAATCCTGCAACACTGCTTCGGCGATGGACTCGTAATACTCGGGCCGAGGATCCGTACCCCCCCCGGCATCCACGGGGTTGGAGATCGCCGTGGCATTGGGGACGATCGCCTGAATGCGACGGATGGTCTCCGCGGACAAGGGCGTGAGCTCCAGACCCCGGTCAGCGCATGACTCGGATGCCACAGTGATCGGCCCGCCGCCCTCGGAAATGACGGCTACGCGCCTACCACGCATAGGCGGCAACAGGGCTACCGCTTCGGCAATGGCAAATAATTCGTCCGAACGCTCCGTGACGATGATTCCGGCCTGCTTCATCAAGCTTTTGCTGACGGAATAGTCGCCTGCCAGCGAACCACTATGCGATTTGGCTGCGCTACGGCCTGCAACGTTCCTGCCAGCGATATACATCACTATCGGCTTATGAAGACTCACACGGCGAGCGCTTTCCAGGAAGGCCGGCGCGTCCTTGAAGCCCTCCACGTAAAAGATGATGGACTCGGTCTCTGCGTCCGACCCTAGAAAGTCCAGGTACTCGTCGAACCGGATATCGGCCTGGTTTCCCACCGACAACATCACACCTACGCCGCTATGACCGTTCACAATCATCTCGTTCTGCAAGGACGACATGATATTTGCGGAATTGGACAGAATCGAGATGCTTCCTCGCGGAATTCCAAGCGTGCCTATGGTGTTGCAGCCGAGCCGTGAACTGAAGGTTCCATTCGTATTTGGCCCTATGAGGCGCAAGTTGTAACGCTTCGCGATTGCCAGCGTTTCTTCCTCGAGCAGACGCCCCTCCTCGCTGGCCTCAGAAAAACCGCCCGCAAGCAGCACCGCCCCCTTGACTCCAGCCTGGCCGCATGCCTCGATCACCGCCGGTGCGGTCCTTGCTGCCGTACAAACGACTGCCAGGTCGACCTGTTCTGGCACGTCGCCCACCGATGCATAGCATTTGAAGCCCAGGATCTCGTCTTCTTTGGGATTGATAGGGTAAATTTTCCCTTGATACTTGTCTGCGATAAGAGACGCAATGGCCCGGTATCCCCGTTTTGCCGAATCGCGCGATGCTCCCACGATGGCAATTGTCCGGGGGTGGATAAGTGGTTCGAGATAATGCATGCGGGTTTCCGTCCTGTCGTCACATTGGATTAATGCCTGCGGCCTGGATCAGCTGACGGTACTTCTCCACCTCCGTGTCAACGAACGCTTCGAAATCTTCCACGCTGCCGCCTAGCGGCTCAAGGCCCATTGCATGCAGGCGCTGCTTGAACTGGGGATCGTTCAACGCTTTGCCGATCGCGGCATTCAGCGCCTGAACGATTTCCTTTGGCGTGCCAGTCGGCGCCGCCAAACCGATCCAGCCCACCAACTCATAGTTCGTGAGGCCCAGTTCGTGCAGGGACGGAATTTCCGGCAATAAAGAGCTTCGATTCTTCGTGGTGACGGCCAGCGGACGCAGCTTTTTCCCTTCGATGAACTGGACCACTTCCGGAATGGCGGCGAACATCACGCCCACCTGTCCTCCAACCAGATCAGTGACCGCATTTGCCCCACCCTTGTATGGAACTTGCGTCAGCTTTGTTTCTGTCATTTGCATGAACAGCTCGCCGGCCATGTGCTGCGGGCCTCCGACGGAGACAATGGCGTAGTTCAAGTTCCCCGGTTTGGCTCGTGCCAGCTCGATCAATTCCTTGACGGAGGCAACCGGAACAGAAGGATTCGTAACGAGCACGTTCGGTTGCGCCGCTACCAAGGCTACGGGAGCAAGATCCTTTCGTGGGTCGTAGGTAAGGTCCTTGAAGATACTGGGAGCGGCAGCGAGCGTCGTTGCCGCGCTCATAAACAGGGTATAGCCGTCCGGATCCGATTTCGCCACATACGCCGCGCCGATATTGGCACTGGCCCCGGGCTTGTTTTCGACCACGAAGGTCTGCCCAAATGTCTCTTCCAGCGTCATTGCAATCGCGCGACCTACCGTATCGACGCTTCCGCCGGCGGTATACGGCACGA